>DASSGR010000061.1:0-2683 GCA_035693425.1 Solirubrobacteraceae bacterium | reverse complement strand
CTCGCGGCAGGGCATGTGGGTGACGAGCACGTCGACCGGCCAGCTGCTGCTCGTCGACGCTGGGAGCGGCACGGTCACGCAGTCGGTCCCGATCGGGAACGGCCCGCAGGGGGTGGCGGTCGGGGGCGGCGCGGTGTGGGTGGCGAACACACCTGACGGGACCGTCTCGCGCTTCGATCCCGGAACCGGCCGGATCCGCAAGATCGCGGTGGGCGGGTCCCCCACCGGCGTCGCGTACGGCGACGGCGAGGTCTGGGTCGCGGCCGGCCGCAGCGGCAACGTGTTGCGGATCGACCCCTCGAGCGGCTCGGCGCAACCGGTCGTCGTCGGCAACGAGCCCACCGGGGTCGCGATCGTCGGAAAGGACGCCTGGGTAACCGTCCTGCCCGGAAGCGTGAGCCACCGCGGCGGGACACTCAGGCTCGCGCTGCCGGCGGACGCCGTGCCGTACTCGCCCGACCCGACGCAGTTCGCAGGGATCCCGCAGTGGCAGCTGCTGAGCCTCACGAACGACGGCCTCGTGACCTACCGGAGAACCGGCGGGCTCGCGGGCGCCGAGCTCGTGCCGGACCTCGCCACGGGAATCCCGCAACCGACCGACGGCGGGCGCACCTACACGTTCCGGTTGCGCGACGGCATCCGCTACTCGAACGGCGCCTTGGCGCAACCGCAAGACATCCGCCGCGGGATCGAGCGCACGATGCGATCCGGGAACCCGTACCTCACGAACCAGTACACAGGTATCGTCGGCTCGGAGCACTGCAGCCATCGCGCGTGCGACCTCCACCGTGGGATTGCCGTCGACCGCGAGGCCGGCACCGTCACACTCCACCTCACGCAGCCCGACCCCAACTTCCTCTACAAGCTCGCGTTCGCGATGGCATCGGCAGTCCCGCCGGGGAAGTTCGGCGATAAGGCGCTGCCGGCGACCGGGCCTTACATGACAGCGTCGTTCAGGCCGAACCGCTCCTGGACGCTCGTGCGGAACCCGCGGTTCCACGAGTGGTCGAGGGAGGCGCAGCCGGCGGGCTTCCCGGACAGGATCGTCTTGAAGGCCACGCGCTCGAACCAGGTCGCGGCGCTCGAGCACGGCGCCGCCGACGCGCTGCTCGCGCCGCCCGTCGTCGGCGTCGACGCGCTCGCCAGGCGCTATGCGAGCCAGGTGCACATCGACCCGGCCGGCGCGACTTTCGCGCTCGTGGTGAACACGCGAGTCGCGCCGTTCGACCGGCTCGCGGTGCGGCAGGCCCTGAACTACGCGATCGACCGGAACCGCATCGCACGCCTGACCGGGAGCTCGCTGACGGCCCAGCCGACGTGCCAGGTGCTCGCGCCGACACTTCCCGGGTACCGCCCTTACTGCCCGTACACGCTCGACCCGAGCCCGAGCGGCTCGTGGACCGCGCCCGATTTCGCCAAGGCGGAGCGGCTGGTCTCCGGCTCCGGAACCCGTGGCACGAAGGTGACGCTGCTTGTGCCGCCTCCGTCACCCGGAGCGCCGACCCTCCAGATCGGCCGCTACGTCGTCTCGGTGCTCGACCGGCTCGGTTACCAGGCCTCGCTGAAGGTGATCACGAACGCCGCCAGCGCCGGGGTCGGCGACCTCGGCGACTCGAGCAAGCGGCCGCAGATCGGCTGGTTCACGTGGTTCCAGGACCAACCGACGCCGTCGAACTTCATCGAGCCGCTGCTGACCTGCCGTTCCTTCGTCCCGCGCAGCCAGGACAACCTCAACGTCGCCGAGTTCTGCAGCCGGCGGATCGATGCGCAGGTCGCCCACGCCGCCACGCTTCAAGCACGCGACCCTGCGGCGGCCGGCGAGCTCTGGAGCCAGATCGATCACGAGCTCGTCGACCGCGCCCCATGGGTGCCGCTGTACAACCCGCGCACGGTGACGGTGCTGGGCCAGCGGGTCGGCAACTACAAATACCACCCCTTCTGGAACGTGCTGCTCGATCAGCTTTGGGTGCGCTAGAGCTACTCCACGCCACTCACGGGAATTTGCTGCTTGAGCCTGGCGTCGCGCAGCCCAAGCACAACCGACCAAGGTCGGAGAGGCTCGGCGCTGCCGCCGAGCCTCTCCGACGTGGAACTAGTTGTGGCGCTTCTCGCCGCTATGCGAGTTGATCTGACCGCGGATCTCGCCGCTTGCGTACGTCGTTGTGTGAACGTTCGCGTAGGCGTATCCGGCCCGCATCGCGCCGATGGCCTCGGCGAACTCACCTGGCGCTATCCCCTGTCCCGCGGGTCCGATCACGTTTGCGGCCGTGACGTCGCCCTCGGCCTGGCCCGGGCTGTTCGGGCAGGCCGGCTTGCCGCCGCCGCCGCAGAGAACATGACTCCTCCGGTGGTCGCACGCTGGCCGATGTGGACGTATGCGAAGAGCAGGTTGCCGGCGGCGCGTCCTGGCCTACCAGCCCCAGGCCGGCGGTAGGCGTCGACGAGGGAGCGATCGACCGCCTTCCTGCGGCTCAGGCGGCAGCGATGTCCGCTCGAGCCTCCGAACCCGCCGCCACCAGCGGCAGGAGATGCCGAGAGTTCAGTCGATCTATCTGAGCGGCGGCGCTGTCGACTCACGGACGACGAGCTCCGTGGGAAGGATGTCGCGCGGGCGGCTCTCCGCATCGGTTCGATGCTCGATTTCGTTGAGCAGCCGCTCTGTCGCGAGGCGCCCCTTTTCCTC
>DASSGR010000060.1:0-4007 GCA_035693425.1 Solirubrobacteraceae bacterium | reverse complement strand
CGGTTCCCTTCGAGCCGGGACGCCTCTTCCGGGCGAGGCTGCGACGATGCCCAGGGCGCCTTTCCACGTGGGGGACAATGGCCTTCTGAGTGTCATCGGCACGGAGGGAGAGACCATGTCCACAACTGCTGCGACGCCGGTTGCGGCACAGGTGCAAGAGTGGCTGTCGCGGTTTGACCAGGCGCTGATCCAGGGGGAGACCGCGGCGGCGGCGGAGCTGTTCGGCGAGCCGAGCTACTGGCGCGACCTCGTTTCGTTCACGTGGAACATCAAGACGGTCGAGGGCCGAGAGGGCGTCAAGGACATGCTCGACCACACGCTCGACACTGTGAGGCCGAGCGGCTGGCACACGACCGAGGAGCCGACCGAGGCCGATGGCGTGATCGACGCCTGGCTCGGGTTCGAGACGGGTGCGGGCCGCTGCAAGGGCCACCTGCGGCTTGTCGACGGCAAGGCCTACACGTTGCTGACCGCTCTCGACGAGATCAAGGGCTACGAGCAGACCGCGGGCTCGCTGCGGCCAAAGGGCGTCGAGCACGGCATTCGCCCCGATCGCCGGACCTGGCTCGAGGAGCGAGAGCGAGAGTCCGAGGAGCTAGGCCACGCGACCCAGCCCTATGTCGTGATCGTGGGTGGGGGCCAGGGCGGGATCGCGCTCGGGGCCCGTCTGCGCCAGCTCCAGATCCCGACGATCATCGTCGAGCGCAACGAGCGGCCGGGCGACTCGTGGCGCAAGCGCTACAAGTCTTTGTGCCTGCACGACCCGGTCTGGTACGACCACCTTCCGTACATCAAGTTCCCGCCGAACTGGCCGGTGTTCTCGCCCAAGGACAAGATCGGCGACTGGCTGGAGATGTACACGCGCGTGATGGAGCTCAACTACTGGAGCTCTACGACTGCCAAGAAGGCGGCCTACGACGACCAGGCCGGCGAGTGGACCGTGACCGTCGAGCGAGACGGCGACGAGATGACCCTGCGGCCCAAGCAGCTGGTGATGGCGACCGGCATGTCGGCTCGCCCGCACGTGCCGAAGTTCCCGGGCATGGACCGGTTCAAGGGCGACCAGCACCACTCCTCCAAGCACCCCGGGCCGGACAGGTACGCAGGCAAGCGCGCGGTCGTGATCGGCTCCAATAACTCCGCTCACGACATCTGTGCGGCGCTCTGGGAGCACGGCGCCGACGTGACGATGGTGCAGCGATCGTCGACGCACGTGGTGCGCTCGGAGACGTTGATGGACGTCGCGCTCGGCGCGCTGTACTCGGAGCAGGCAGTCGCCGACGGGATGACGACCGAAAAGGCCGACATGACGTTCGCGTCGCTGCCGTACGCGATCATGGCCGAGCTCCAGAAGCCGGTGTACGCGGAGATCGCCCGGCGCGATGCGGACTTCTACGAGCGCCTTGAGAAGGCGGGCTTCCAGCACGACTGGGGCGACGACGATTCGGGGCTGTTCATGAAGTACCTGCGCCGCGCGTCGGGCTACTACATCGACGTGGGGGCCTCGGAGCTCGTCGCCAACGGCGACATCAAGCTCCAGCCCGGGCAGCTGGAGCGGTTGACCGAGGACTCGGTCGTGCTCGAGGACGGAACCGAGCTACCGGCCGATGTGGTCGTCTACGCCACCGGTTATGAGTCGATGAACGGGTTCGTCGCCGACCTGATCTCACCCGAGGTCGCGGACAAGGTAGGCAAGGTGTGGGGGCTGGGTTCGGACACGCGAAAGGACCCCGGCCCGTGGGAGGGCGAGGAGCGCAACATGTGGAAGCCGACCCAGCAGGAGGGGCTTTGGTTCCACGGCGGCAACCTGCACCAGTCGCGCCACTACTCGCTGTACCTGTCGCTTCAGCTCAAGGCGCGCATGGAGGGGATCCCGACGCCGGTCTATGGCCTACAGGAGGTGTTCCACACGCATTAGGCGACCTCGACGACGACGCGCACCGTCCCGGGTGGCCGGTTCTCGGCCACCTCGAGCGCCTCGGCGAAGTCGTCGAGCGCCATGCGGTGTGACACCCAGCCGCTGGCGTCCAGACGGCCGCTCTGGGCGAGCTCGATCACGGCCGCGAGGTCGTCCAGGCTGGACACGTAGGCGCCGCGCACCTGCAGTTCGTGGGCCATGAACGCGCTGGAGGCGCCGAGCGTCAGCTCGGTGTCGACGACCGACCCGAGCACGAGGCGGCCACCTCGCTTCAACATCCCGACACCCTCGGCGGGCGCGCCGGGCTGGCCGCTGAAGTCGATCACCGCGTCCATGCGCCCCACGCTGTGCCGCAACGAGCGGGCCGCGCCGACGAGCCCGCGATGAACCTCGATCCCCAGTGCGTGCAGGCGCTGGGCGCTCGACTCGCTGCGCACCACCGCGGCCAGGCGAATATCCGGGTCCAGCGCTCGAGCGACGGCGAGCGTGGCGGTCCCGAGTCCGCCCGCTCCGAGCACGCATAGCGAGCCACCAGGAGGAACCTCGGCGAGCTTCAGCGCGTTGTGCCCCGTGGCGGCCGCGTCCGACAGCAGCGCTGCGGAGGTGGGCTCCAGGCCGTTTCCAGGAAGCATCCGCGACGCGGGCCACACGACGAACTCGGCGAAGCCGCCGGCATCGTGCATGCCGAGCGTGCGCAGCGCCACACAGCGCTGGTCCTCGCCCCGGGTGCAGGCCTCGCACTCGCCGCACGGCGCCAGCGGGTGCAAGATCGCGAGGTCGCCCTCCTTCACGCGCGCGCCGTCGCCGTTGACGTGCTCGACGATCCCCGAGATCTCGTGGCCCGGCCGCACCGGGTAGGCGGCGCCTCGGGGCAGCACCATCCCGTGCAGCAGGTGCAGGTCGGTGGCGCAGACGCCGCAGGCCAGCACCCGGACGCGCGCAAACCCAGGCGGCGTCTCGGGCTCGGCACCGTCGCGCAGCCGCGCTGCGCCGAACTCCATCTCCGCGTATCGCACTCAGCTTCCTCCGGGAAGGTCGGAATGAAAAGGGGGCGCGACGGCGGTGAGGCCGCCGTCGACGACGAGCGTCGTGCCGGTCACGTACTCGGACGCGGGGGACAGCAGGAACAGCACGCAGTCGGCGGCCTCGTGTACCGAGCCCAGGCGCTGCTTGGGGATCTTCGGCACAACCGTCTCGAGCGGCGCGACGAGGCCCGTTTCGTAGAAGAACGAGGAGGAGTCAGAGCGGATGATTCCGGGGTTGACCACGTTGACGTTGATTCCGAGCGGTGCCAGTTCGACGGCCATATACCGCGCCCACATCTCGAGCGCCGCCTTGGTGGCTCCGAGATTGGCGTAGGTGGGAAACACGCGCAGGCTGCCATAACTGGACATGACAACGATGCGTCCTCCCTGGTCCATCAGCCGCGTGGCGCGCTGGGTGCCGACCACGAACGCCCGCACGTTGGTGTTGAACGTCCGCTCGAGGTGGTGGGGCTTGAGCTCCATCAGCGGGCGGAAGTTGCTGGCCGACGCGTTTGAGACGAAGAAATCAAGGCGCCCGAACCGTTCGGATACTTGATCAAACATCATCTCTATCTGGTCAACGCTCTCGAGGTCGGCCCGGATCGCCAGCCCGGTCGCGCCGAGGTGCTCGATCTCGGCGACGGTGTCGCGGGCGGCGTCCTCGTTGCGCCGGTAGTTGATGATCGGGGTGGCGCCGCGAGCGGCCAGGCTCAGCGCCAGCGCTCGGCCGATTCCACGCGAGGCTCCGGTGATCAGCGCGATCTTGCCCTCGAAACCCTCGCGCGGTGAGGGCGCCAGGTGTCCCGGCGGCTGCGCTTCGGGCGTTGTTGTCATCCGCGGAGCAGGTCCCGGGAGATTGTCATCTTCTGGACTTCGGCAGTGCCCTCCTCGAACAGCTGCGCCCGCGCGTCGCGGTACACGCGCTCGATCGGGGTGGGCGAGAAGTACCCGAGCCCGCCATGGATCTGAAGCGCCGCGTCGGTCACGCGCTGGAGCATGTCGGCCGCAAACAGCTTGGCCATCGATGCCTCGGTCACCGCCGCGCGGTCCTGCTCCCATTCGCC
>DASSGR010000059.1:0-39677 GCA_035693425.1 Solirubrobacteraceae bacterium | reverse complement strand
CCGGGGCCGGTGGATCGGACACCGCGTCGTGTCGCAGCTCATGCCAACCGCCGACGGGTACGAGCTCACCGTGCCCGGCTACAGCGCCGCGCTGGTGAGCGTGGGCGGTACGCTCGCCTCCGTGCGCCATGAACGAGCCCGACCTCAAATCGCTTAGCGACCTGATCCCGTTCGCCGCGGCGAACGGAATGGAGCTGCTCGAGGCCACGCCCGAGCTGGTGGTCTCGCGGCTGCAGTGGACACCCGAGCGCTGCACCACCGGCGGGGTTATGCACGGCGGGGCGCTGATGGCGCTGGCGGACAACGGCGGCGGCGTGTGTGCATTCCTGAACCTGCCCGAGGGCGCCGTCGGCACCGCGACGATCGAGTCAAAGACAAACTTCATGCGGGCGGTTCGTGAGGGAGCGGTGACCGCGAGCTCGCGCCCATTGCACGTGGGACGGACGATGGTTGTCGTCGAGACCGAGCTGCGTCGCGACGACGGCAAGCTCGCCGCCAAGGTCACCCAGACTCAGGCATTTCACTACCCGCGCTGAACCCCGACCTGGACGGTTGGCAGATTCCTGCCAAAGGGGGGTTCAGGTTTGCGCTCAGCTGCCGAGAAGCCAATGTGGGGGAAACGTGCCCCCGCGAGGCATCAATGTCAGACGTATTCGTCGCCCGGCAGCCGATCTTCAACCGCGACCTGGAGGTCGTCGGGTACGAGCTGCTGTTCCGAAGCCGCGAGGCCCAGGCGATTCCGAGCCCCGAAGGGGCTACCGCGAGCGTGGTCCTCAACGCGTTCACGGAGATCGGGCTCGAGCGGATCGTGGGCGATCGCACGGCTTGGATCAACGTCTCACGAGACTTCATCCTCAGCGAGCTGACACAGACCTTGCCGGCCGGCCGCGTGCGGCTCGAGCTGCTCGAGGACCAGCTGCTCGACGACCGGCTGATCGAAGCTCTCAACGACCTCAGCGCCGGCGGCTACCGGATCGCGCTCGACGATTTCGAGTACAGCGCAGCGACCGAGCCGCTCATGGAGCTGGTCGACGTGATCAAGCTCGACGTGCGCGCGCTCGGACTGGACGGGATGAGCGAGCACGTGGCGCGCCTCCAGCGGCACGGCCTGAAGCTGCTGGCGGAGAAGGTCGAAACGCAAGAGGACTACGCGTTCTGCGCCGAGCTCGGGTGTGAGCTGTTTCAGGGCTTCTTCTTCTGCCGTCCCGAGCTGCTGCGCGACCGCGAGATCGTGGCAAGCCGGCTGTCGCTGCTCGAGGTGATCGCCGCGCTCCAGGATCCGGGCGTCGACCTGTCCCAGCTCGAGCGCCTGATCGCGCGCGACGTCTCGCTCAGCTTCCGCCTGCTTCGCTACATCAACTCCGCGTTCTTCGGCCTGCGCATGGAGGTCAGCTCGATCGGCCAGGCGCTGGCGCTGCTCGGCGTGCAGAACCTTCGGCGCTGGGCGACCCTGAGCGTGTTCGCGAGCATCGACGACAAGCCACCGGAGCTGACGGTGACCGCGCTGATCCGCGGCCGCTTCTGCGAGCTGGCGGGCGAGCACCTGAGCGCGGTCCATGGCGAGCTGTTCACGCTCGGCATGTTCTCGGTGATCGACGCGCTGATGGACACGGCGATCGAGGACGTGCTCGCGTCGATTCCGTTCCCGGGCGACATGCGCCGGGCGCTGATCGCCCATGTCGGTGAGAAGGGCGTGCTGCTCGAGTGTGTGCTGGCCCTGGAGGCCGGCGACTTCGATCGCGCCGAGGCGCTCGTGCCGAGCGCCGGCGCGACGTATCTCGATGCGCTGGTGTGGGCCAACGAGGCGGCCAACCCTCTGCTGGCGGACGGATCCGCCCCGGCCACAGACAGCGTCGCGGCCTGACGCTCGCGACTCAGCGGCCACGAGGCCATCGTTCGCATCGCGCACGCTCGTGCGATTAGCGCGCGTAACCCCCGGGTAAGGCCACCCTTTAGGGGACGCAGGTACGAGGAGCCCTCACCCTGACCGGCTCCTCCTCCATGGCGGTCCGGCTCAAGGGGTGATCACATGGCTTGGGTCGGGCCGCCGCTGTGGGGGCGCCTGGCTGTAGTCCTCAAAGCGCCGATCGCGCTCGGCCACGACCGAGCGCACCCCTTCGCGCTCGCCGCGCTCGATGAACTCCAGTGCGTCGGGGGTGTTGCGCATCAGCCCGTCCAGGATCGGCCCGAGCGTCTGGGTCGACGCCACTCCCATGTTCTCGTACGCGTGGTTGACGACCAGCTTCATCGCCGCCAGCTGCGAGGCCGGGACCGCGGCCAGGTCGTCGGCGAGCCGCGCGACGGTGTCCTCCAATTCCTCGAACGGAACCGCCTGGTTGATCAGCTCGACGTCCGCGGCCTCACGCCCAGTCAGCGGCCGCCCCGTGAGCGCGTGGTATTTCGCGCGCGCCAGACCCAGGCGGTAGATCCACATCCCGGACAGGTACGCGCCCCACATCCGGCTGTACGGCGTTCCGATCACGGCGTCCTCTGAGGCGATCACCAGATCGGCGCACAGCGCGAAGTCGCTGCCCCCGCCCACGCACCAGCCGTGGACCTGCGCGATGACCGGCTTGCAGGTCCGCCAGATGCTCATCAGCTTCTGCGTCGGTGACAGCTGCGGCGCGGTGGCCATCGCGAAGTCCTTGCCGGGGTCCCATTTGCCGTCCGTGGTGATGAACTCGTCCCAGTGACGAAAGCCTCCGCCGAGGTCGTAGCCGGCGCAGAACGCGCGGCCCGCGCCGCGAACAACGATCACCTTGACGCCCCCGTCGCGCGTTGCCACGGTGACCGCATCCTCTACCTCGTCCGGCATCGGCGGCACGATCGTGTTCAGCGAGTCGGGACGGTTCAGCGTGATCGTCGCGGTCGGGCCGTCGACGGCATACAAGATCGTGCTGTAGGACATCCGGGGCTCCTCGGGTTCGTGCGGGCGGTGCGTAGGATCGTTTCATGACCATTCCCAGCGAGATCCTCGCCCGCCAGATGCGTTTGCCCCGCGCCGAGACGCACAACGTGATCTGCGAGGAGGATCTCCGCGTGCCGATGGACGACGGGGTCGTGCTGCTGGCCGACCGCTGGGTGGCAAGCGAGCGCGCCGCCGAGGCGCAGCCGACCGTCCTGGTCCGGTCGCCATACGGCCGCAAGCAGTTCGTGGGCCTGCTGTTCGGACGCCTGCTGGCCGAGCGCGGACTTCAGGTCGTCGTCCAGAGCGTGCGGGGCACGTTTGGCTCCGGCGGTGACTTCAACCCGTTCGACGAGCGCGCCGACGGCCTCGCGACGCTCCGCTGGATACGCGAGCAGCCCTGGCACTCCGAGCGGATCGGGACGATCGGGCCGAGCTACCTGGGCCTGGTGCAGTGGGCGGTCGCGCCGGACGCGGGCGACGACCTCGCTGCACTCTCGATCCAGGTCAGCGCCTCGCAGTTTCACGGCCAGACGTACGCCGGCGGAAGCCTGTCTCTCGAGACCTCGGCCTCGTGGCTCGTGCTGGTGGCAGAGCAGGAGCGGCGGTTCGCGCCGCTGGCGACGGTCCGGGCGCTGCGGCGGCTGCCGGCACTGCTCAGCGAGCTGCCGCTCTCGGACCTGGACCTGCGCGCGACTGGGACCGAAGTCGACTGGTTCCGCGAGGGGCTCGCGAATCCCGATCGAGCGGGCGCCTGGTGGGTGTCCCGCGACTACGCGGCAGGAGTGTCGAAGGTCACCGCACCGGTGCAGTTCATCGGCGGTTGGTACGACATCTTCCTCCCGTGGATGATCGAGGACTTCGCGGCCTTGCACGCCGCGGGGCACGCGCCGCAGCTGATCATCGGGCCCTGGACGCACACCGATCCCGGACTGGTGGCGGCCGGCACGCGCGACGGGCTCGCATGGCTGCGCGCGAACCTGCTCGGCGACGACCGGCTCGTCCCACCGGCGACCGTGCGGGTGTTCGTGACCGGGGAAGGCATCGACGAGCGCTGGCGAGATCTGCCGACGTGGCCCCCGCCGGGCACCTCCCCGCTGCAGCTGTGGCTGTGCGCCGATGCGTCCCTGAACCAAGCGGCACCCGACCGTGGCGAGACCCCTGCCGGCGGCGACCACTACCGCTATGACCCGGCCGATCCGACGCCATCGGTCGGCGGGCCGGTGCTGCTGTCGCGCGAGCCGGTGGTCGACAACCGCGAGCTCGAGGCGCGCGAAGACGTGCTCACGTACACGACCGGGCCGCTTCCCGAGGCGCTGGAGGCGATCGGGCCCGTCAGCGTCGAGCTGTTCATCCGCGCAAGCTCGCCGTACTTCGACGTGTTCGCGCGCGTGTGCGACGTCGACGCCGACGGCGCCTCGCGGAACGTCTGTGACGCGCTCGATCGCGTCGCTCCGGGCCGGTTCGAGCAGCTCGCTGATGGCGCCTGGCGCGTGGCCTTTCAGCTCTGGCCGACCGCGCACCGGTTCGCGGCGGGACACCGGATCCGGCTCCAGGTCTCCTCGGGCGCGCACCCTCGCTACGCCCGCAACCCGGGCACCGGCGAGGACCCCAACCAGTCGACGAACCTGGTCGCGGTTGAGCTCGAGGTGCTCCGCGACGCGGAGCACCCCTCAGCCGTGACGCTGTCTACGCAGCCTCGGGAATAAGGATCCCGCGCCCCTGCAGGCGCCCGCCGTCGAGATCGGCCATCGCGTCGTTGATGGCGCCGAGCGGATACGTGCTGGTGTGGAGCTTGACTTTGCCCTGGGCGGTGAGCGTCATCAGCTCGGCCAGATCGGTGTAGGTCCCGACGAGGTTGCCGATGAACGAGATCTCGCGCGAGATCACGTCGATCGTGGGGATGTTGATGTTCTCGCCGTAGCCGATCACGTAATAGAAGCCGCCGTCACGCACCATCTCGATTCCGTCCTCGATCGCGCCCTTCTCGCCGACGAAGTCGATGATCGCCTCGGCCCCGAACCCGTCGGTCAGCTCCTGCACCTGCTTGACCTGACCGCCGTCCACCTTGACCGTGTGATCGGCGCCCACCTCCTTAGCCAGCGCCAGCGCCTTCTCGGACGGGTCGATCACGATGATCTCCGCAGGGGTGTACGCCGTTAGGCACTGGATACCGATGTGGCCGAGCCCGCCCGCTCCGATCACGACCACCCTGGTGCCGGCAGCCAGCACCGGGATCGCCTTCTTGACGGCGTGGATCGCGGTCAGGCCCGCATCGGCGAGCGCCGCGATGTCCTTGGGCTCGAGCCCGGGGTCGAGCTTGACCACCGAGCGCGCCGAGGTCAGCAGGAAATCCGCAAACCCGCCGTCGCGGTTGATCCCTGGAAACGACCCGTTGAGGCAGTGCATGTCGTCCCCGGCGCGGCATGGACCGCACAGGCCGCACGAGATGAACGGGTGCACGATCACCGTGTCCCCCACCTCCACGTTCGAGACCCCCGAGCCGATCTCGTGCACCCAGCCGGCGTTCTCGTGTCCCGGTGTGTAAGGAAGCACCACGCCTGACTTCTCGGCCCATTGGCCTTCCTGGATGTGCAGGTCCGTGCGGCACAGCCCCGCCGCGCCGATGCGCACGATCACGTCGAACGGACCATCCACCTTGGGCTCGTCGATGCTCTCGAGCTGCAGCGGCTGATGGTACTCGTGCAGGCGCGCGGCCTTCATCTCCTTACCTCCTCCGGGTCGTCCGCCAGCCCGTGGCGGATTTGCAAGAGCGCGCGGCAGATCCCGCCGTTTGCCTCGAGGCTCGTGGCGATCAGCCTTGCCATCCGCAGCCACCGTTGCACCTGCTCGGCGGTGACCGGAGAGCCGTCGCCGGCGACGAACGCGGGCGCGTCGGGTCCGGCGTCGATTCCCAGCTGCGCGCGGAGCTCCAGGCACCGGCGGGGTTCCGGTCCACCCGGCAGGTCGCGGACCCGCATCCGCTCGATCCGCTCATCGGTGGTCCCCTGATCGATCAGCGCAGCGCAGACGCGGCCCTGGCGCGCCACCAGCGCCTTGCGCAGGAACAGCTCGCGCAGTGCCCCTAGCTCGTCGTCGTCGGTCTCCCCAGGGAACGCCCCGGTGAAGCCCGCGCCGCGGTTCAGCGCGGCGTTGATCTCCTCGCCCGTGTAGTGGTCCTCCAGCGTCACGTTCACGTCCCGCACGCCCGGCAGCCGGCGCACGATATTGCGCGCGTCGGCTGCCATCAGGAACGCGAAGTTGGGCGCGCACTGCGGCGTCGGTAGCCGCAGTGCCACCCGGACATCGCCGTCGGCGTTGACCTCGCAGGAGCTGACGAACCGAAGCGTCGTGATCGGCTCGTCGAGCTCGGGGTCATAGACGGCGGCGAGCGCGTCCATGACACCGTCGCGGGTGGTCATGCCGACTCGACCAGCTGTGCGTCCTCCTTTGCGGCCGGGGTCTGGTCGGCAAGCTGGAACTCCTTGGGAACCTCGATGCCGTACAGCTTCGCGGCGTTGAGCCCGAGGATCTTCCGCTTCCCATCCTGGTTGAGCCGCGGGTAGTCCGAGTACGTGTCGTCGGGGTAATCCCAGTCCAGGAGCCCCTCGATCTGCCACTTGGGCTCCCAGATCCCGTAGTCGGAGCCGTACAGCATCTTGTCCTCTCCGACCCAGAACAGCAGCTCGCCCATGACCTTTGAGAAGAACCGCGGCCGGGCGTGCATCAGCCCGCCGAGGACGACGGCCAGGCCGGCGTAGACGTTGGGCTCCTGCGTGGCCATGAAGCAGAAGTCCTCGATCCGCGGCAGTCCCACGTGCTCGACGATGAAGTTCAGCTCCGGGTTGTCGGTAGCCGCCTCGTCGACGTCGCGGGGGTCGAACGCGTCCTTGTCAAGCGGCCAGATCGTCGGGCCCTTGTGGACGTGGATGTTCTTGATCCCCAGCTCTTTGCACTTGGCGTAGAACGGCTTGCAATTCTCGTCGTCCAGCCGCCAGCCCCGCGAGCCGTTGTACCACTCGGCCGTGTAGAGCTTGGCGCCCTGGAGCTTGTGGTTCTTAGCGTCCTGCTCGAGCTGCTCGAGGCCCGCCTCGCCCTCGCGCGGGTCCCAGCGTCCGTTGACGATCACCTTGTCCGGGTGACTTCGGGCGAGCGTCGAGTTGCGCTCCAGCGTGTTGAAGCCTTCCGTGTACCACGACTTCAGGTAGGTCGACTGCAGCACGACGTGGTCGGCGCCGGCGTCCTCGAACACATCCTTGACGAAGTCCTCCTCGGAGTACTTCATGAACTTCTCGAGCGGCCAGTGCGTCTCGGCCGGGCCGAGCCCCATGTACGCGTGGAAGCACTCGATCCAGCCCTTGGCGTACTGCTCCTGGCCCTTGACCCAGTTCTCCGGACTCGCGTTCCAGAAGTGGCAGTGCGCGTCTACGACGAAATAGCGGTCACCGTTTCTGGCGAACATCCATCGCTCCCTCACTAGACAACGCTGATGTGGTCAATCTACTCCGCCCGCAAAATGCGATGTAAAGCGTTCGGATATCAGCCACGCGCGGGTTGAACCAGTCCCCGCACCTCGCCGAACGAGACCCGCGCGCCGTCGCGCTCGCCCACTCCACGGATCACGACCGTGTCCCCGTCCTCCAAGAACGTCCGCTCGCTCCCGTCGGCCAGCGCGATCGCGTCGCGCCCACCCCAGCTGAGCTCGAGCAAACATCCGAGCGAGCCGCGATCGGGACCCGAGATCGTTCCCGACGCGTACAGGTCTCCCGCCCGCACGCCCGCACCGCCCGAGGTCGCGTGTGCCAGCTGCTGCGCCGCGTTCCAGTACAGACCGCGCGAGTTCATCCGGCTGATGGTGGTCTCGACGCCGGTTTGAGCCGCCTCGATCGCGAGCTCGAGGTCGATGTCAAGCGCCCAGGGCTCGGCCACCCGCAGATGCTCGAGCGGTGGCGGCGACTGGTCGACCCCCGGCACTCGCAGCCGCTGCACCGCCTCCAGCGGAACGATCCACGGAGCGATCGAGGTCGCAAACGACTTACCGAGGAACGGCCCCAGCGGCTGGGACTCCCAGCGCTGGATCTCCCGCGCGCTCCAGTCGTTGACGAGCACGAAGCCGAAGATCACCTCCGCGGCCGCGGCGGTGGGGATCGGCGCGGCCGGATCCGGCCCCGGGCCGGTCACGAACCCGAGCTCGACCTCGACGTCGAGGCGTCGCTCGGGACCGAACGTCGGCGGGCTGTCCGCGTGCTCGGGGGCTCGCTGGCCGCAGGGTCGTCGGATCGGCGTGCCGCTGACGACGACGGTCGCGGCGCGGCCGTGGTAGCCCACCGGAAGCCAGCGCCAGTTCGGCCCCAGCGGCTCGGCGTCCGGGCGAAAGATGCGCCCGGCGTTGGAGGCGTGCTCGATCGAGGAGAAGAAGTCGACGTAGTCTGCGACGGCGACCGGTAGCAGGCATTCGCACCGGTCCAGCGGGATCAGCGCTCGCTGGGCCAGCCCCGCCGAGCCCCGGATCTCGTCGTTGCCGGACGACAGCAGCTCGGTCAGCCGCGCGCGCGTCCGCGTCCACGCGTCTTGGCCGAGCTCGAGGAAGGCGTTGAGCGCTGGCTGCATGAACACTCCGGGCGCAGGCGCCTGCAGCATGCCGGCGTCCGCGACCGCCGCCAGGTCGAGCGCGTAGTCGCCGATCCGCACCGCGACGCGCGCACCCTCGCCGGGCCGGCGCACGACGCCGTAGGGGAGATTCTCGATCCCGAACCCGGACCCGTCGGCGCCGCGGACCCAGCTTCCCGGCATCAATCGAGCAGGAGCGCGCGAATCGCCGAGGAGAACTCGTCGACGTCGTCCTCGGTGGTGTCCCACGAGCACATCCACCGCACCTCGCCCATGCGCTCGTCCCACACATAGAACGGAAACTCGGCCTGCAGCTCCTCGGTGGCAGCCGCCGGCAGCGTCGCGAACACCGCGTTGGTCAGCACCGGACGCGTGATCGTCAGGTTCGGCAGGTCGTCGATCGCCTTGGCGAGCTGTGCGGCCATCGAGTTGGCCTGGGTGGCACACCGCAGCCACAGGTCGTCGGTGAGCAGCGCGTCGAACTGGGCGGCGAGGAAACGCATCTTCGAAGCCAGCTGCAGCGTTTGCTTGCGCAGGTATTCGAATCCCTGCGCCAGCCGCGGATTGAGGAACACGACCGCCTCGGCGCCCAGCAGTCCGTTCTTGGTGCCGCCGAACGACAGCACGTCGACGCCTGCACCGGTCGTGATCTCCGCGAACGAAAGGCCGAGCGCCGCGGCGGCGTTGCTGAGTCGCGCGCCGTCCATGTGCAGGAGCATCCCGTTGGCGTGCGCGAGCTCGGCGAGTTCGATCACCTCGTCGAGCGCGTACACCGTGCCCAGCTCGGTGCACTGCGAGATCGAGACGACTCGGGGCTGGGAGACGTGTTCGTCGCCGACGCGCACGAGCATCCGCTCGACCAACTCGGGCGTCAGCTTGCCGTCCTGCGGGCCGACCGTCAGCAACTTGACGCCCGCGATCGCCTCGGGGGCGCCGCACTCGTCGACGTTGAGGTGCGCGGTCTGCGCGCAGATCACGCCCTCCCATGGACGGCACGTGGCGCGCAGCGAGAGCACGTTGGCGCCGGTGCCGTTGAACACGAAGAACGCGCGCGCGTCGGCTCCGAACAGCTCGTTGAACCGAGCCTCGACGCTCTGGGTGTAGGGGTCGTGCCCGTATCCAAACGCGTGGCCCACGTTGGCGCGCGCGATCGCCGCGAGCACCGCCGGGTGCACCGTGGCGCTGTTGTCGGACGCGAAGCCTCGCGAGCTACTCACGCGGCGCAGCTTACGCGGCCAGCTTCGTCTTCAGCGAGCTGTAGAAGATCGACAGCGGGAACTCGTCCTCGAGCACGAGGTCGACGTACGGGCGGGGATCCTCCACGTCCTCGAACTCGCGCGCGCGCGACGCCCACTTCGAGCCCGTCGCCGGCGCCACGCTCGCGGCGACGAGGTCGTGCGCAGCGGCCCAGTGCTGGAGCTTGGTGCGGTCGATCCCCGAGCGATACAGCTCCTGGACCTCGCCGTGCAGCGCCGCCACGCCGTCGCTCACGCGCTCCCACTCGATCGTCAACCGGTTGTCGGTCCAGTGCAGGTATCCGTGCCGGTGCAGGTAGGCGAACAGGAGCTGGCCGCCGAGTCCGTCGTAGTTGCGCACGCGCCGTCCGGTGATCGGGAAGCGCAGCAGCCGGTCGAGCAAGATCGAATACTGGACGTAGCGGGCGGCCGCGACCCCGTCGGCCTCGAGCTCCAGCGCCTGTGTGAACGCCGTCAGGTCGCAGCGCAGCTCCTCCAGCGCGTACATCCAGTACGGCGCGCGCTGGCGGATCATGAACGGGTCAAACGGCAGGTCGCCGTGGCTGTGGGCGCGGTCGTGGATCAGATCCCACAGGATGTAGGCCTGCTGAGAGATGTCGGGCCGCGCCAGCATGCAGGCCGCGTCGGGCGGGAGGTTGAGCTGGAGCAGGTCGGCCGCCTTCCCGGCGACGCGTCGCAGGCGCGCCGATTCGCGGTCGCAGAAGATCGCGCCGAAGTTGTTGACCGGGCGTCCGGAGACCGACACGGTCTCGGGAAACAGCGTCGCGCACTCGCTGTCGTAGCCGCGCGTCGCGTCGACCATCTCGACCGGGACGAACTTCGCGTTGTCGTAGCGCCTGCGCTCGAGCTCGGCCACGTGCTCGGGCCAGGGCACGCGGATGATCAGCGCCTCAAAGCAGGTGTCGCGCGAGCCGTTCTGCTTGTACATCGGGAACACCACCAGGCTCTCCACGCCGTCCTCACGGTGGCGCTCGGGCCGAAAGGCCTCGAGCGAGGCGGTGAAGTCCGGACGCTCGAAGCCGCCGGCGACCCACGTCTCCAGGTCGGCGCGAACCGCCTCGAGGTATTCGCCCTGGTGCTCGAAGCGCGGAGCCAGTCGCCCGATCGCGTCGATCATCCGCTCGACGTGGCGGCCGGCCTGCTCGGCGTCTGTGGTCAGCGACCCGTCGGGCGCCTGCAGCAGCGCGAGCGCGTTGGTCCCGTCCCGCAGGTCCGTCCACGCGTCATCGCTGCGGGCGCCGTCGGCGCGCCCGGCCTGGTCGGTGTGCGTCGGCACGCCCGAGGCCGCCCAGCTGACCAGGTTGCACCACAGCGCACGGTGGTCGAGCTCGTCGATGCAGTCGTCGCCGAACAGGTCCGAGTCCGCGAGCACGACGACGCGCCCGCGGCCGTGGCGCGTGGCGACGATCAGCGGCGCTCCCGGCGTCGACGCGCTGACGTGGGCGCGCGCGAGCACTCGGGCGCCATTGGCCGAGGCGATCGTCGTCGCGCGGTACAGGCACGCCGAGTTGACCCTCGCCAGCAGGTCGCCCTCGCGACCGCGGCCGCCCTCGCAGAGCTCGGCGAGGATCCAGCTCGGGGCGCCGTGGCAGTGCTCGTAGTCCTGAACCGTGTCGTTGCTCAGGTGCACGTCGAACGTCGCGAGCAAGTCGTTGACGTTGTTGCCGTACTTGTCCTGCTCGGTCTCGCCGAGCACGATCAGGCCACCGCCGCCTTCCACGAAACTCGCGATCGCCTCGAGCTCGTCGTCGCCGAAACGCGGTGATCCGCTGCCGGTGGTTCGCTCCCAGGCCGGGTCCGACGGATGCGCGATCACGAGCACGTCGCACGACGCGAGCGTCTGCTCGTTCAGCGGAGCGTCGACGTTCGCCGACACCACGAAGTCGCGCGCCGCGAGCGCCTGCGCGGCGGTCGCGTATGACGCATCACCCGGGTGCGCGGGCTGCATCTCGCGCGCGAGCTCCGGGCGAATCGTCCAGGCCTCGCTGTGGGCTTCGTCGAACAGGACTCGGGCGACCGTGGCGGCATTCATGACATCGCAGCCTATCGGCCGTCCCGGCGGTTGTCGATACCGAAATCGGTGTATCCTGCGCAATTAATCGAACGATGGATGCCTCAGATCGTCAGATTCTTGCGCTGCTCGTCGAAGATGGCCGGCGAACCTACGACGACATCGCCCAGCGCGTCTCGCTGTCGCCGCCGGCGGTAAAGCGGCGCGTCGACAAGCTGCGCAGCGGCGGCACGTTGCGAGGCTTCACGGCCGTGATCGACCACGAGGCGCTGGGCGATCGCACGGAGGCGCTGATCGAGTTGTTCTTCGCCCCCGGGACGCTGCTCGACGCGGTCTCCGAGACGCTGCGCCGCTACCCGGAGGTTGTGGAGGCGTGGAGCGTGACCGGCGAGGCCGATGCGATCGCGCGCGTGCGCACGCACGACAACTCCGACCTCGAGCGGCTGATCATCGACCTGCAGCGGCATGGGCCCGTGGAGCGGACGCGCTCACAGGTGGTGCTGTCGCGGCTCGTTCACCGCTGACCACGCTGGAGCGCGCCCGCTGGGCCGGGCAGCTCAGCCGAGGAACGAGTGGAACTCGCCGAGCGCCTCCGGCAGGTGCGGCGTGAACGGCTTGAAGTGGAACGGACGGCTGGTGTCGAAGCCGGCCTTGCCGGCGGCGGCCTTTGCGGCAAACGGCGTCAGCGCCGCAACCGCCTTGTTGATGTTCGTCCACTTCAGCGTGCGCTCGTAGCCGTTGTTGTTGGGCGGGTCGACGCTCTCGGCCTTGCCCTGGATGCCGGTCACCTTCTCGATCGGCCCGCCGTCGGACTTGGCGACGCCCGGCGCGACCACCCGAGCCAGAGTCCGGTGATCTGACTCGATTCCCATGATCCGCGCCGCGGTGACGCGTAGGTTCGAGTTCGAGAAGTCCCGCACGCCGACCAGGTACGCGGCGATGAACGCGTCCTCGAGCGTGACGAGGACATCGAGCGTCGTCTGGGCGTCGTCGAACATGTTCTTCGGGTAGTAGAACGTCGTGAACGGGGAGGGCTTCTTGGTGACGCTCATCTCCAGCAGGTAGTGGGACATCTCCTCCTGCCGAGCGGCCTTCAGGTAGCCCTGGTCGTCCTTTTCGAGCCGCTTGAAGAACGGGGCGGTGTTGATGATGTTCGTGTAGGTGGTCACCGCCAGCGCCTCGGCGATCTGGGCGGCCCCCAGGATCGCGATGTCGCCCTTGGTGATGCCGCCCTTCGCCGCGGTCGCAAACGACGGGATCAGAGCCTCGAGCGCCGACGCGCCGACCAGGGCACCGGCCCCGGTCGCCGCCGTCCTGGTGAGGAACTGCCTGCGGTCAGTCTGTCCCGTCGTACCTTCGTGGTCGTCCAACATGTGCGTGAATCCCTCCAGGAAGTGGGCCGTTGTCACGCGTCAATACGGGGGCGCGGCGCGGTTGGATCACAGCTGGGGCACCTGGGCAACACCACATCCGAGACCGCTCCGGCGTTGCGTGTGGCGTTCCCCATCTCCCACATGGGTATCGCCACGCCGTCGTGAGACAGCCGTCCGCGTGTGGCGAAACCCAGGCCCCGTGGTCCGGACCCCAGCCCGAGCACTCCGAACCCACACCAAACCTTGCCACAACCGTGTCAAGGTTGGCCGAAAATCCTGTTAGCATGCCCTCGATGCGCGACTTCCTCTCCGCCACGCGCGAGCGCGTGCTCGTCTACGACGGCGGCATGGGCGCCACGCTCGAGCAGTTCGACCTGAGCCTCGAGCGCGACTACAAGCTTCCCGGGCGCTGCCACGAGGCCTTGGTACTCAACCGGCCCGACGTGATCGAAGGCGTGCACGCGTCGATGCTCGAGGCCGGCGCGCACGTGCTCGAGACCGACACCTTCCAGGCGTCGCGCCTCAAGCTCTCCGAATGGGGCCTCGAGGCTCACACGCACGAGATCAACCTCAAGGCGGCGGAGATCGCGCGCAAAGCCGCCGGTGACGAGCGGTTCGTGGCCGGCTCGATCGGCCCGACCGGCTTCTTGCCCGCGAGCGATGACCCCACGCTCGGACAGATCCAGTTCCCCGAGCTGGTCGAGGTCTTCCGGGAGCAGGCCGATGGCCTGCTCGCCGGTGGCGTGGATCTGATCATCATCGAGACCGCGCAGGACATCCTCGAGGTCAAGGCGGCGGTGTTCGGAGCGCGCGAGGCGTTCAAGCAGGCAGGCCGCGCGGTCCCGATCCAGTGCAGCGTGTCGCTGCTCCCCCAGGGCGGCAAGATGCTGCTGGGGACCGACATCAGCGGCGTGCTGGCGACGCTCGAGGCGCTGGACATCGACGCGCTCGGGCTCAACTGCTCCACCGGGCCCGAAGACATGCGAGACGCGATCCGCTTCCTCGGCGAGTACGCCTCGGTGCCCGTGCACTGCATCCCCAACGCCGGGCTGCCGCTGCAGGGGCCCAACGGCGAGACGATCTTCCCCGAGGAGCCCGAGCCGCTGGCCAACGTGCTGGGCGAGTTCGTCGAGCGCTACGGCATTTCGATCGTCGGCGGCTGCTGCGGCACCACGCCCGCCCACATCGAGCTGCTGGCCGACCGCGTCAAGGGCCGCACTCCCGGTGAGCGTCCGGAGCGGCGGGCCCCTCACGTCTCGAGCATGATCGCCGCGACGTCGCTGGTGCAGGACCCCCGGCCCACACTGGTCGGCGAGCGCGTGAATTCGCAGGGCTCGCGCAAGGCCAAGGAGCTGCTGCTCGCCGACGACTACGACGGGATCCTCACGGTCGCCGAGGACCAGGTCACGGGCGGCGCGCACGTGCTCGACGTGTGCGTGGCGCTGACCGAGCGCCAGGACGAGGCCGAGCAGATGCGCCAGGTCGTCAAGCGGATCTCGCTGACGCAGCCGGCGCCGATCCAGGTCGACTCAACCGAGCCCGACGTGATCGAGACCGCCCTGCAGCAGATTCCCGGCCGCGCGATCGTCAACTCGATCAATCTCGAGGCCGGACGCGACAAGCTCGACCGCGTGGTGCCGATCGCGAAGGCGCACGGTGCCGCCCTGATCGCGCTGACGATCGACGAGGTCGGGATGGCCAAGACCGCTGAGCGAAAGCTCGAGATCGCGCGACGGATCACCGACCTGTGCTGCGACGAGCACGGCATGGATCCCGAATCGCTGATCTTCGACTGCCTGACGTTCACGCTGACCACCGGCGACGAGGAGTGGCGGCCCAGCGCGGTCGCGACGATCGAGGGGATCCGGCAGATCAAGGACCAGATCCCCGGGGTCAAGACCTCGCTGGGCGTCTCCAACGTGTCATTTGGCGTCGGCCTGCCGGCCCGAAGCGTGCTCAACAGCGTGTTCCTGCACCACTGCGTTGAGGCCGGCCTGGATCTCGCCATGGTCAACCCCAACCACATCACGCCCTACGCCGAGATCCCCGACGCCGAGCGCGAGCTCGCCGACGACCTGGTGTTCAACCGGCGCGAAGACGCGCTGGAGCGCTTCATCGCACACTTCGAGTCAAAGGGAGCGTCCGAGGAGGCGGCAGACAAGGCCGACCCGACCGAGGGCATGGAGCCCGAGGAGGCCCTGCACTTCCACATCCTGCGCCGCAAGAAGGAGGGCGTCGAGGACTGGATCGACGCGAGCGTCGAGAAGATCGGGGCGGTCCCCACGCTGAACAACGTGCTGCTGCCGGCGATGAAGGAGGTCGGCGACAAGTTCGGCGCCGGCGAGCTGATCCTGCCGTTCGTGCTCCAGTCGGCCGAGGTGATGAAGCGCGCGGTCGCCCAGCTCGAGCGCTACCTGGACAAGCTCGAGGGCTACACAAAGGGCACGGTCGTGGTTGCGACCGTGTTCGGCGACGTGCACGACATCGGCAAGTCGCTGGTCAACACGATCCTCACCAACAACGGCTACACCGTCGTCGACCTCGGCAAGCAGGTGCCGATCCAGACGATCCTCGACGCCGCGCAGGAGCACAAGGCCACCGCGATCGGGCTGTCGGCGCTGCTGGTGTCGACCTCCAAGCAGATGCCCGCCTGCGTCCAGGAGCTGTACGCGCAGGGCCGGGATGTGCCGGTGCTGATCGGCGGCGCGGCAATCAACCGCAACTTCGGGCTGCGGATCCTGTATCCCAACGGGACCGAGTCCGACGAGATCTACGAGCCGGGCGTGTTCTACTGCAAGGACGCGTTCGAGGGGCTTTCGAAGATGGACCAGCTCGTCGACCCCGAGCAGCGCGAGGCGCTGGTGGCCAAGACCCGCGACGCCGCGCGCAAGCTGCGCGAGCAGCCTGCGGCCGAGCCCGACGACGCGCCACCGATGACCGACGACTCGGTCCGCAGCGCGGTGAGCACTTCCAACCCGGTCCCCGAGCCGCCGTTTTGGGGCGTGCGCGAGATCGACGTTCCGATGGACGAGGTCTACCGCCACCTCGACACGCACGTGCTGTTCAAGCTGCACTGGGGCGGACGCGGGGTCAAGGGCGAGGAGTGGCGTCGTCTGCTGCGCGAGGACTTCCAGCCCCGGCTGGAGCGTATGTGGGCAGAGCAGGACTACCTCCACCCGCGAGCGCTGCTCGGCTACTTCCCGTGCAACTCCGACGGCAACGAGCTGATCGTCTGGGATCCCGACGCGCCGCGCGAGCGCGAGCTCGAGCGCCTGGTGTTCCCGCGCCAGCCCAAGCACGATCGCATCTGCCTGGCGGACTTCTATCGGCCGCTCGACAGCGGCGAGGTCGATGTGGTCGCGCTGCAGTCGGTCACCGCCGGCGACGAGGTCACCGAGCTGATGGCCCGGCTCGAGAGCGACGGCGAGTTCGCAGAGCAGCTGTTCGTCCACGGCCTCGGCGTCCAGACCGCTGAGGGCATGGCCGAATGGCTGCACGCGCGGGCGCGCTCGCAGCTCGGCGCCGACCCGACCCAGGGCCGCCGCTACTCCTGGGGCTACCCCGCCTGTCCCGAGCAGTCAGAGCACGAGAAGGTGTTCCGGCTGCTGGATGCCCCTTCGATCGGGCTGCGCCTGTCGGGCGGCTACGCGGTCGAGCCCGAACAGTCGACGCTGGCGATCATCGCTCACCATCCGCAGGCTGTGTACTTCGGGATGAAGTCGGGTTTCCTGCCGAAGACCGACCGCCAAGCGGCCGACGAGCTGATCGCCGGAACCGACAAGGACCCCACCCGGCTCGCCGAGCTGACCGACGCCGACCCGGACGCCGAGCCCGATGGCTCCGGCGACGACGAGCCGGCGATGACCCGCGCCTAGACGGCTCGCGCGCTGACGGTTCAGCGCCGGAATCACCGCCGCTCGAGTTTCGAGCTCCGGGCATTTTGGGTATTTACGGCCCGGAAGAACGAGGGTGCAGCAGAGAGAGCTTTTTGTCGGTAGGGGGAGGTGGCGGAATGCCTGAGTTTCGCGTGACGCCCGAGAGCCTGATGCTCGGCTCGTCTCTCATCAACACAAGCGGCATAGCCGGCGGCGGAGAGAGCTTTCCCTTCGGCTATGCGGCGGCCCAGACGCCGGCAGCCGGAGCATGGTCGGAGTTCGTCGATCGCGCCGAACAGATGTTGCGCAGCTCCGCCCAGGCGGTCGACGATATGTCCAACGCGCTATCGACGGCGGCGCGGGCCTATCAGGTCGCCGACCAGGCGTCGGCTCGCGGCCTGCAGCTGAGTAAGTGAGCTCGGGCGGCGGCGTCTTGAGTCCGAGCCCGTTCGGCGGGAGCGCCGGGGCGAGTGCCGCTCCCGATCCGTTCGGCAGCGCGACGGAGTTCGGATTCAGTATCCCGCAGGGCAATCCCGCCGAAATCGACTTGGCAGGCCGGTCCTGCATCACGCGGTGGATGCCCCTCGGCATGCAGAGCGAGAACGTAAGCAACGCGGCGAGGACCGCCGTGGCGGGTTGGCAGGGCGGGGCTCAGACCGCGTTCTCGGATTACGCCGGACACGTCGTCAAGGTGCTGTCCGCAAACGCCGACGCTTTCGAAGAAGCGGGCACGGCGATGACCTCGCTGGCGCGCGCCCTCGAGCACGCCCAGCAGGTAACCCGACAGGCGGCTAGGGAGTGCGCGTCCTCCCAGAACGACTTGACCACGGCGCAGGGTGAAGCCACCCAAAACGCGTCCCACGCGCAGACGCTCCGCGACCAGGCTGCCACGGCGGCCCACCCGCAGATCATCGGCGAGCTGAACCGGCAGGCCGGCATCGCCCAGTCCGTCGCGGACGCCGCCACCAAGGCCGCCGACAAGGCCCGCGGACAGCTCGAGATCTGGCAAAAAAGCGGCAGGGACGCCGACCGCGCCTACCAGCACCAGGCGCAGGCGGCTGCGAACAAGATCCAGGCCGCAGCACGCCGAGGCCCAGGAGAAGGCCGGCAGGGGCAGCCTCATCGACAGCCTGGGCGGCTTCGTACACACCTTCACGCTCGGGGCCGTCGGGTTCGGCAACCCCAACACCGCCCGCTACCGTGGCGGCGAGGTCGCCGCGATGATCCCCGTGGACCCCGACTCGCTCGTCGTCGACGGCGACCGGATGGCGGCGCGCGCCGTCGAGGACGGCCGCGACCTCAGCGGACCGCTGAAGGACGCTGAGGAGGAGCTCCCGACGGTCGTGTTCAGCCGCGCCAAGGGGCCGAACATCGGCGACAACTTCGACTACGCCGTGCAGAACGGCGCGCCGACGACGCTCAACCGGGTCACGGACCGTTCGATCAAGCGCGCCAATCGCGCCGACGCCCTGAACGAGCATCCGCCTCCGCCCCCGGGCATGTCACTGGACGAGTACCCGTTCGCTTCCACAGAACAGGGCGGCGCAGGGGCATTCGTGCGGCCCGTGCCAGAGGCCGAGCAGCACTACCAGGGCGGGACGCTGTCGTCGTTCTACAGGGAGCACAACATCGGGACCGGTGACCCGTTCAAGGTCAAGTTCGACCCGTAGGATGTGCGCGATGCGGGACGAGCTAGACCGCGTGGCCGGCGCTCTCGCCGCCCTAGATCGTCGTGAGCTGCTCGACCGGCTGCTCCCGGGGCTGCCGAAGGATGAGGTGGTCCGCCGACTCGAGCAGGCCGTCGCGCCTCCACCGTGCCTGGTCGAGCTTTACTCATGGCGCGCCGGCACCCGCGCCGGCCCTGACACCAAGCTCGGTGACATCGCTTTCTTCCCGGGCTTCTACCTTCTGTCCGTCGACGACGCGATCGTCGACTACCTCGCGTTTCGCGACCATCCGCGCTGGAACCCGGATTGGTTTCCGATCTTCGCCAACGGCGGGGGCGATTTCTACGCCGCTGTCCTGAGTGACGACAAGTGCCCGATCGTGGGGTTCATGATCGACGAAGACGAGCAACCGATCGAATACGAGACCCTCGAGGCGATGATCGCGACGCTCGCCGATTGCTTTGATCAAGGCGCCTTCTTCGTCGACGACCGCGGTTACCTGCAGATGGACAGCGCCCGCCACGGAGAGATTGCACGCGCGCACAACCCGACCGTCGCGCTCTGGGCCGCTGCCTAGGAAGCTGGCTCAGCTCTCTGCGTTGGCGGCGCCACGCGCGGCGCGTGAGCTCGACCGTGCCGGCAGCTTGACGGGCGCCGCGTGCATCGCGCGCAGCCGCACCTCCCGCCAGGACATGCCTTCCTTGACGAGCGCCGGCATGCCCATCAGGATCGCGGTCGAGACCTCGACGGCCTGCAGGATCACACCGTAGGCCACGCCAGTCCCGTAGCCGACGTGCCAGCCGGTGTGCAGGACCGCTGCGCATGCCGCCTGGAACACACCGAGGTTGGCGGGTGTGGCCGGCAGCACGGCGGTGATGTTGACGGCGAACAGGACGGCGGCCGCGGCCGGCAGCCCAGCCTGCTTGTCGAGGCCGAGCGCGACGAGCAGCATGTAGCACGCGAACCACTGAAACGCCCATGCCGAGAGCTGCGTGACGGAGGCGATCGCACCCAAGCGGGGGCGGCGGAACACGATGAGGCCCGCGCGCACGCGGGTCATCGCTCGGCGGATCTGAGCGACGACGGCGTGAAGCCGGCCGAACCGGGTGCCGGCGCCGCGCAGGATCACCGGCGCGAACAACACGAGCACGAGCAACGCGACCGGTGCGATCGCCGCGACCAGCAGGGCGTTCTGATGACCGTTGAACAGATCGACCGAGGAGAACATCACCGACCCCAGGACGGCCAGCGCGACGATGTTCAACAGCGTCTGGGAGACGAGCGTCCCGAGCACGACGGGCAGGTACTCGCGCGGTCGCCCAGTGCGCCGTGCCACGACCAGCGCACGCGACGGCTCACCGAGCCGCGCCGGCAAGGTCGATGACATCAGCACGCCGATGAACGTGCCCTGTGCCGCATCGGACAATCGGATGCGCGACTTCGGGATCGCGGCGCGCAGGATCGCGTACCACGAGAACGCGCGCAGCACCATCGCTGCGCACATGATCGCCAGTCCGATCAGGACGAACGTGGGACTTGAGTGCACCAGCGCGGTGGCGATGTTTGCCAACCCGATCTTCTGCAGCGCCAGCAGCGCGAGCACCGCGCCGCCCAGTGAGATGGCGGCGAGCCCGCCGCGGCGCAGCAGCGCAAACGCTCCGGCGCGCCGGGCGGCGGCAGTCTTCGGCTCCAGGCTCGGTAGGCGTCTCGCCCGCTGATGGGGCTTGAGGTCGGCCGAACGGATCCCGATCCGCACGGCGGCGCGCTCGAGGGGCTTGTTGGAAACGGGCGTCGCGATGGCCTCCGTGTAGGCCGCCATCACCTCGTCGGCGACTCGTGGCCAAGCGAACCGCTTGACGTCCTCGGCCGCGGCCTGAGCCATCTGCGCGCGGCGCTCGGGCTCCTCCCACAAGTCGCGCAAGGCCTCGGCCAGCGCGCGAGGATCGGCGGCGGGGACCAGCACTCCGTCGACGCCGTCGCGAACGACGTCGCGGTAGCCGGCGATGTTGGACGCCACCACCGGCGTCCCCGCGGCGAACGCCTCCGTCAACACCATTCCGAAGCTCTCGCCGCCCAGCGACGGCGCACAAAGGACGTCGGCCTGCTCGAGCTCTTGGTGTTTGGTCTCGTCGTCGACCTTGCCGAGGATCCGCACGTCGCGCGAGTCCAGCATCATCGGTTCGAGCTCGTCGGCGGTCGGCCCGATCACGGTCAGCTCGGTGGGGATGTGCTCGCGCAGCGCCTCAAACGCGCGCAGCAGCAGCGGCAGGCCCTTGCGCTCGACCGCCTGACCCACGAACACGATCCGCAGCCGATCGCCCATCGGCCGTTGCGCGGCCACCGCGGCGCGCTCGGGATCCAAATGCACGCCGTTGGGGATGATCTCGTAGTGACCGCCGAAGAACCGCCTCGCGGTCCAGGCGGCCGCCTCCGATACGGCGATGCGCACGTGCAGGCGATTGAGCACGCGGCGTGCGCCCAGCACGTTGGCGATCCCGTTTGAGAGCTTGCTCTGGGAGTAGACGTGGAACGTCCCGACCATGGGGAGCCGGGTGTTGTCGACACCGATCCAGCTCAGCACGGGCGCGATCGGCTCATGAATGTGAACGACGTCGTAGCCCCCGGTGCGCAGCTCCCTGTGCATGGTCGCCACGCCGTAAGGCGTGATCGAGACGTTCGAGACCGCGCCGTTTGCCTTGAAGCCGAGGGTCCGGCCCAGTGAGACCAGGTATTCGGGGGCAATTATGGGCTGGGGCGCCGCGCCACGATGCAGCACAGTCGAGACCCGGTCGAGGGGATCAAACGGCGCCAGTACCCGGACGTGATGGCCGTCCTCGATGAAGCGCTCGGCGAGCGCCTCGATGTGCCGTGTGACTCCTCCCGGATAGCTCCACGAGTACGGGGAAACTATCGCGATGCGCATTGCCCTCAATCCTAGCCTCTCAGACCGATGCGGCTGGGCCTCTTCTGTGATCGTAGCTCCCACAATCTCCTTGTCCAATAAACCGGTGGGCGGCTCCGGTTTCCGGAGGGTGCGCTCACAGGCGTCCGTATCATCAGTGCCCTGATGCCGGTACGGCATTTCGTCAAATACACCTTTCTGAAGGTCGATCCTGCATGGAGACGGCTGGATGACGAGCGCCGGGCCGGGGACAAGCGCGAGTTCATCGCCGCCTGCGAGGACTTCGCCGACGGCCACCTGCTGCGGACGTTCTCGCTGGTGGGGACCCGCGGTGATGCGGATCTGATGCTGCTCAGCCAGGCTCAGAACCTCGAGCGCATCCACGAGTTCCACGTGATCCTGGCGCAGAGCGGGCTGATGAAGTGGTGCTCGATCCCCTACTCGTTCCTGGCGATGACCAAGCCGTCGGAGTACTCCGACGAATCCCGCCTCGAGGTCCGTCCGGGCAGGGGCAAGTACTTGTTCGTGTACCCGTTCGTCAAGACGCGCGCCTGGTACGCGCTGCCTGCCGACGAACGCTGGCGGATCATGCAGGACCACATCAGGGTGGGACGCGAGTACCCAAGCGTCGACCTCAACACCTCGTATTCGTTCGGCCTCGACGACCAGGAGTTCGTGGTCGCCTTTGAGACCGACAACCCGGCGGACTTCCTCGACCTGGTTCAGCGCCTACGTACCACCGAGTCGAGCTCGTACACGCTGCGCGACACGCCGACGTTCACGTGCATCGCGACGTCGGTTGAGCGGGCGCTCGGCGCGCTCGACGGAGCGGCGTTGACCGTCACCGGCCCGGGAGCGTGACCGGCACCGCCGACGCGGTTGCCGCACTGCGAGCGGCCGATCCGGTGCTGGCGAGAGTGATCGACGAGCTCGGGGCCGACGGGCCCGGAGATCTCGGGGTCGGCCGCTTCGGCGACCACTACGGAGCGCTGGTGCGCTCGATCGTCGGCCAGCAGCTGTCGACCCGCTCCGCGCAGGCCATCTACGGGCGGCTAACCGATCGTTTCGGCGGCCGCACCCCCACGCCCGTGGAGGTTCTGGAGGACGATCCCGACGAGCTGCGTGAGTCGGTCGGGCTCTCGCACGCGAAGACCGCATACCTGCGATCGCTCGCCGAGCATGTGCTCGACGGCTCGCTCGACCTTGAGCACCTCGATCGGCTGCCCGACCAGGAGGTGATCGCCGCGCTCACAGCCGTCCGCGGCATCGGGCCTTGGAGCGCCGAGATGTTCCTGATCTTCCGTCTGGGGCGGCCCGACGTGCTCCCGGTCGGCGATCTCGGGATCCGGCGGGCGTTCATGCTCCATTACGGGCTGCCGGAGCTGCCCAGCGCCGCCGAGATGGAGCGAATCGCCGAGCCGTGGCGTCCGTACCGGACGCTCGCCAGCCTGTACCTGTGGCGGTCGCTGCAGGTGACTCCGGTCTAGAGCCTCGCGGCGGGAACAACGTCGCACGCGGCGCGGCACCGGCGGCGCATGTAACGAACTTCCCGCCATGCGGGCATAACGTCGAACGCACCATCCGCACCGACCGCGCGTGTAACGAACTTCCCGGCGTGGGGCGGGCTTCGAAAGGCGCGAGGCGTGGGCCTACGCGGCCTCGTTGCGGTACGAACGCGAGGCCGCGTAGGCCTACCCGCGCGCTAAACGGCTGAGACTTCTTCCTCTTCGGCGACCCGGAACGACGACCCGCAGCCACAAGCCGCGATCACGTTCGGGTTGTCGACCTTGAACCCGGCGCCCTGAAGACCGTCGACGAAGTCGATCACCGAGCCCTTGACGTACGGCAGGCTCGGGCGGTCGACCAGCAGGCGGATGCCCTTGTCCTCGAAAACGACGTCACCGTCGCGCTGCTCGTCAAACGCCAGGGCATACTGGAAGCCGGAGCAGCCACCGCCCCGCACCCCAACCCGGAGTCCGGAAGTGTCGGCGACGGCCGCCTGTGCGGCGAGGAACTCCTGCACCTTCTCCGCGCCCTTGTCGGTCAAAGTGATCATGCTTCATTCAGTATAGCGACGGCATCTCGCTACGCTTGTGGCATGTCAACCAGCCCCACATCCGCCACGCCCGAGGAGCTGAAGGCCCGGATCGAGGCCGGCATTCCGGGGGCCAGTGCGGAGGTGACGGGAGACGGGCATCACTTCAATGCCGTCGTGTTCTCACCGGCATTCAACGGCCTTTCCCGGATCGCCCAGCACCGCCTCGTTTATGAGGTGTTCGGCGATGAGCTGGGGGGCCGGATTCACGCCTTGGCAATCCAGACAAGAGCTTCCGAAACGGAGAGCAGCGCATGACCGACGCAAGTAGCAACCCCCTCCGCGACGAGATCCAGAAGGCGATCTCCGAAAATCACGTGATCCTGTTCATGAAGGGCACGCCGAACGAGCCCGCGTGCGGCTTCTCGGCGCGGACCGTGGCGGTCCTTGAGTCGGTCGGCCAGCCGTTTGCGGCGGTGGACATCCTCCCCGACCCCCGGATTCGCCAGGAGCTGTCGGCCCTGTCCAACTGGCCCACGATCCCGCAGCTGTTCGTCGACGGCGAGCTGATCGGCGGCGCCGACATCGTCGCCGAGATGTACCAGTCGGGCGAGCTGCACGAGGCGCTCGGCCTCGAGGCGGCACAGCCCCAGGCGACGGAGCCCGAGGCCGCAGCCGTCGAGCCTGCGCCGCTCAGCATCGAGAACCGCCTCTAGCCGCTGATTCGGATCGAAAGCGCCGTGTTCCCGGTAATCAGGAGCGAGCCGTTGCGGTAGACGCGTTTCGTCCTGCCGTTGAACTTCGCATCAATCCCGTCGTACGTGGCGATCGCGGCGAATTTGTGCCGCAGCTGCGCAATCGAGCTCGGCCCCATTCCCGGCAGGGGCGGGCCCCCCGACCCTCCGAGCGCCCCCGCGAGCGCTGACAACAGATCGTCCACCCCTAGGCCTGACTCCGACGGGCCGCGAAGCGAAACGAGCAGCCGGTGGTGGCGCGGGTGGCGCGGGACCCTGAGCGGAAACGAGAGCGTCTCGCGCTTGCCCCGGAACACACGGACCACGAGATGGACGGTGATCCTCTGGCCGCGGCGGGCGTGCTTGGGAGCGCGAGCGGACACGATCGAGGCCTCATCGAGACCGCGCTGGGCCTCAATCTGAGCGTCGACTTTCGTCACATGAAGCGTTGCGAACTGCACCCCCTCTAGCAGTTGAAAGGCCGAGGAGAGATCGCTCGTGACTCCGGCCGCGAGCTCCGGAGGCAAGAGGCCTTCATCGCCCGGGAATCCCGTCCCGACGTACCGGTTGCAGAAACGCAGCGGGAGCCGGCTCTCGCGGAGCCCCACAGTCACGCACATTCGCCCGGACTCGTTTGCCGGCGGCCCGTCGTAGATCGCAGTCGCCGCCTGGCCGGCCTGCACCGGCGCGATCACGTCCACCAGGGAGGTGCCGAGCGGCAGGCCGATGGCGGTCTCGTCGGCCACGTCACTGACCAAGGAGATCTCGTGGCCAGTGTCGAGATCGCGGGCCGTCACCTGCACCGGGACGAGCGTTGGGGCCGGTCCGACCTCGCCGACCACCGCGTTCGGGGTGTCGCTGGTCAGCGTCCCGACCGTATGTCCCGGAGCCGCGAGCTTGTAGCTCAGGCCGAGGGGGTTGCCGATCACGCTGTAGACATACGCATCCTGAAGCAGCAGCGACCGCCTGCCCGCGCCGTCGAGCTCGTGACCGAACGCGTACACGTTATTGCCGTCGCGATACGTGACGGTGCCGATCCCACCCATCGGGATTGCCCCGTCTGAGTAGCTGACGGCCACTGACGCGCCCGGCACGAGCGACTGGATCGGGAAGCTGGCCGCGGCCCCGGCTGGCGCCGCGAGGATCGTCCTTCCGGCCAATTGGCCGGCTTTCTGCACGAGATGGAGCAGCGACGGTGACAGACCTCCGATCATCAGCGGCCCAAGCAGCGGCCTGACGCGCGCCTCCAAGCGCGGCGCCGACGACGGCGGCGTGACGGGCTCGCCGAGCATCTGCTCGATCGGCGTCACCAGCGCATCGTTGTTGCCGTAGTCGCCGACCCCTTCAGAGATCGCACCGGCGTTGCGCATCTCTCCCAGCGCGTCGGGGCAGTAGACGGGCGAGCCGGAGAAACCCTCCGCGATCCCGGTGCCCTCGACGGCCGGGCCGGACGCGCGGATCAGGATCCGCGGACCGATCTGCGGGTCCTGCACCACGCCAAGGACGTGGACGTCGAACGACGAGATCGTGGTTCCCTGGATCACCGTGTCAGCGGTGCAGTCCATGCCCGCCTGGACTTCGGACAACGGCATGATCGGTCCGCCGGCAGCGAACCCCGCACTCGGGCACAGTGCCAGCACGGCCACCGCACATACGATCGAACCAACTCCTCTACGCATACAGCCCCTCATCCCTCTTACCGCTAATTCCATGACCGATGCCAGCCCCACGGTCCAGCGGTCCCGGCGCGGCAGTGTAGACGACACCCCCGCGAATGCCTATAGCATCGGCCGCGATGACGGCGACCACTCGCCTGCGGCACAGCCACCCGGTCGTGGCGCTGCGACTGGACGGCGCAACGCTTCGCGCGCTCGACCAGACCCGGCTGCCGTTCGACGAGCACGAGCTGGAACTATCGAGCGCCGCCGAGGTCGCCAAGGCGATCAAGCGCCTGTCGATCCGCGGCGCACCGCTGATCGGCGTCGCAGCCGGCTACGGACTCGCGCTCGAGCTTCATCGCGACCCCGGCGACGCGTCACTCGACAGCGCCTCGACGCTTCTGCGCGATGCACGGCCGACGGCGGTCAACCTCGCGCGAGCCGTCGATCGGGTCACGGAGGCCGCTCGCACCGCGCCGACCACAGACCGCGCGGCGGCGGCGCTCGCCGAGGCCCGCGCGATCGACGCCGAGGAGCAGGCGGCCAGCGAGGCGATCGCCCGTAACGGCGCCGACCTGCTCCGCGACGCCAGGCGCGTCATGACCCACTGCAACACGGGCGCGCTCGCCGCCCCTGGCCGTGGGACCGCGCTCGCGGTGATTGCAGAGCTCGCGGACCGCGGCGGCCTCGAGGAGGTTCTCGCGACCGAGTCCCGCCCACTGCTGCAAGGCGCGAGGCTCACGGTCTACGAGCTCCAGCACCTGGGCATCCCGCACCAACTGGTGGTCGACTCCGCGGCCGCCGGGCTGATCGCAGCCCACGCGGTCGACGCCGTGATCGTCGGCTGTGATCGCGTCGCCGCCAACGGCGACGTCGCCAACAAGGTAGGCACGTACGGACTGGCGCTGGCGTGCAGCGCCGCCGGGATCCCGTTCGTCGTCGCGGGACCCACCTCGACGGTCGATTACGACACTCCGACCGGCGCCGATATCGCGATCGAGGAGCGCGACCCCGACGAGGTGCGTGCGATCGGAGGGCGCCCGCTCACCGGGGCCGCCACGCGCTGTCGCAATCCGGCATTCGACGTGACCCCGGCCGCGCTCGTCACCGCGCTGGTCACCGAGCGGGGCGTCGCGCAGCCGGTCGGCGAAGCCTCGCTGGCCGTGTTGCAGACCAGATGAGAGTCGCGCGGTCGATCGCCCCGCGCGAGGTCCGGATCGAGGAAATGCTCACTCCGGACCCGGGTCCGGGAGAGGTGGTCTGCGATGTCCTGGCGTGCGGCGTGTGCGCCTCCGACGTCACCGACTGGTACGTCGCGGGCAAGGTGCCGACGGTGCTCGGTCACGAGCTCGCCGGGGTGGTCCGCGCCGTCGGCGATGGCGCCGCCGGAGCGGACGGATCCCCGATCGAACTCGGAGCGCACGTCGCCATCCACCATCACGCGCCCTGCGGCGAATGCCGCCGCTGCCGCCGCGGCCACGAGACGCTGTGTGAGCGCTTTCGCGCCACCGGCATCGATCCGGGCGGATTTGCGCAGCACGTCCGGGTACCGGCCGAACTGGTCGGCGAGCTGCTCGAGTTGCCCGACTCCATGGATCCGGTCGCGGCCACGTTCATCGAGCCGCTGGCGTGCGTGCTCAGAGCGCAGGACCGGGCCGGCCTGCGTCCGGGTGACAGCCTGCTGGTCGTCGGGGCCGGGGTCAACGGCCTGCTGCAGATCGCCGCGGCGCACGCCCGGGCCATCGATGCGGTCTGGATTCGCGAGCCGCGTGAGGCTCGCCTGGAGCTGGCGCAGGCGCACGGCGCCGAGCGCCATGGCAACGAACTCGTCGACGTCGCGATCGTGTGCACGCCAAAGCCCGACGCGATCGCGGGCGCCGCCGCCGCGCTCGCCCCGGGAGGGACGCTGTGCATGTACGCGCCGCCGGCCCCGGACGCGCCGCCGCCGCTCGACGGCACCACGCTGTTCTTGCGAGAGCTGACGGTGACCGCCAGCTACTCGGCGGGACCCGCCGACATGCGCGCGGCGTTTGAGCTGATCGCCTCGGGCGAGATCGACCCGATGCCGTTGGTCTCACATCGCTTGGCCCTGGATGAGACGGGGCGCGCGCTCGAGCTGCAGCGCAGTGGTGAGGCCCTCAAGGTCGTCGTGCTGCCATGAGAGCGGCGATCCTCTACGGCCCCGAGGACCTGCGCGTGGAGGAGGTCCCCGATCCCGACGGCGAGGTGGTCGTCGAGGTGCACGCGGCTACAACGTGCGGCACCGACGTGAAAATGTGGCGCTACGGGCATCCCGTACTGCCGCCGTATCCGTGCCCGTTCGGGCACGAGACCGCGGGCGCACGCATCGACGACGGCACGCGCGTGCTCGTGTCTGACTCGGTGCCGTGCGGAAGGTGCGAGCCGTGCCTGGCCGGTCGGCCGCAGATCTGCCGGGATCCGGCCTGGGTGCTGGGCGGCTTCGGCGAGCGCATCGCCGCTCCCGCCGCGGCGTTGCATCCGATCCCCGACGGCTTGCCCGCCGCCGCGGCCGCGATGGCCGAGCCGCTGGCGGCGGCGATCCACGCGATCACCAGGGGCAGCGCCGCCGACAACGTCGGCGTGCTCGGCGGCGGGCCGATGGGCCTGATGCTCGCCTCGCTGCTGACCGCGCAGGGCCGATCGGTGACGCTCGCCGATCCCCACCCTGAACGCCGGGCCCAGGCCGCCGAGATCGGCACCCGCGCGCTCGAGCGACTGGAGCGCCATGCGCTCGTCTTCGAGGCGGTGGGCCGTCCCGACGCCTGGCGCCAGGCCGTCGACTCGACCCTGCCGGGAGGCGTCGTGGTGCTTGTCGGCGGTTGCCCGCGCGGGACCGAGGTCGTATTCCCCCCTGGCCCGATCCACTACGACGAGCTCGAGCTCCGGGGATCGTTTCACCATTCCCCCGACGAGGTCGACCAGGCGCTGGCGGCACTGGCCGCGGGCGCGGTGCCCTGGGAGCTATTGCGCGCACCGACGATCTCGCTCGAGCAGCTTCCGGCCGCGCTGGCGACGGCTTCCGGTGGTCGGGCGCGCAAGTGGGTGGTTGACCCGCGGCGCCGCTAGGCGGCTACGGACGGGCGCTGCGCAGGCGAGCCCGGCCGCGAGGCGTCAGACGCCACAGCCGTTCGCCGTTCTCGTGGTCCCAGCCCGCGCGCGAGATCATCCCGCGCTGGCGCGCGAAGTGCATGACCGAGTCGATCACGTGCTCGGGCTCGGTCAGCTCCCAGGCCACGAGGCCCGTGCTGACGCCGGACGGCTCCAGCGGCTCAAAGTCAGCGAGCACGGCCAGAACCGTCTTGATCGATATGTCCGGAGGGCTGTAGTACACGGCCCTATTGATCGGTCAGAACGCCGACAACTAGAGCGAACCTGGACGGATCTAAGCGGCTTGCTGTCTGCGCAGCTCGAGGTACTCGACGATCCTGCGCGAGTCGCAAATCGCCTGACCGTCGATGACCAGCACCGGGACGCGTTTCTGGTCCGTGAGCGCCTCGACCTCGGGGCGGCGGGAGCGCCGCTGCGGCACCCTGACCTCCTGGAAGGACACGCCGTCGCGGCGAAGCGCGCGCGCCACCTTCCCGCACGGGCACAGCCAATCGGTCGGCGTCGTGCAGCGATACAGGGTGGCCATCAGGTGAGCCCGACCCTTCTCAACACGCCGCCGGCCACCCGCAGCGGGAGCGGCTGCCGCGAGCCGGGCGCCGCGAGCCCACCGCTGTCGTGCTCGCGATACCAGGCGATCGTCTCCTCCAGCGCATCCTCGTGCGGCGAGGTCCTCCACCCCAGCTCACGGCGAGCCTTGTTGTTTGCAAATGCCCAGTTCAGTGACGCCGCGCGGATCTCGACCGGAGTCGGCATCGGTGGGCCGGGCGCGTACTGGGCGGCGGTCGCAAGCGCGAGCGCGACGTGCAGCGGCAGCTTCACCGCGGGCGGCTCGATGCCCGACAACCGCCCCAGGTCGGCGAACAGCCGGTTCAGCGTGAAGTTCCGGTTGCCCAGGATGTACCGCTCCCCCACCGCCCCTCGCTCGTCGGCGAGCAGATGGCCGCGCGCGACGTCCTGGACACCGACCACGTTGAGCGTGCCGTCGACGTAGGCCGGGATCTCACGGCGCATGAAGCGCTTGACCAGCACCGTCGACGACCGCCCTGGGTCACCAGCACCGAGGACATGAGCGGGGTTGACGATCACGACCGGCAGCCCCCGCGCAAGCAGCCGCAAGGCCACGATCTCGGCCTCATGCTTGGAGTCGACGTAGGGGATGTCGTAGCGGCCCGCGTCCCACACGCTGCTCTCGTCGGAGGTGTCGCCTTCGGGCGCCGGTCCGACGGCGGCTGCCGACGACGTGTAGACCAGCCGCTCGACGCCCGCCCGCAACGCCTCCTCCAGCACGATCCTGGTCCCCTCTAGGTTCAGCGCGAACGTCTGGGCCCGATCGAGCCGGAGGTTCGTCGTGCCCGCCAGATGGAAGACCCGGTCAACGCCGCGCATCGCTCGCCGCACCGCGTGGCGATCGCACACGTCGGCCTCAACGGACGTCAACTCCAGATCCTCGAGCACTTCGAGGTTCGACTGCGACCGGGCCGTCACGACCACCTCGTCCCCGCGCGCGACCAGCAGCCGGGTGACGTGTGAGCCGATGAAGCCGGTCGCTCCGGTTACGAGGGTTTGAGCCACTTGGTGGGTGCCGTGGTGCGGGGTCCGGGCGAGGGGACGATCCTATCTGTAGGGTGCGCCGCTCATGGCGCCCGTCGCGATCGTCTCGGACACCTGCCATTACCTGCCGCCCGACCTGGTCGCGGCGCACGGCATCCACCAGGTGAGCCTCTATGTCCATTGGACCGGCGACACCAAGCCCGAGAGCGAGATCGACGACTACGACGCCTACTACGAGCGGCTGCGCACCGCCAAGGACCTGCCGACCACCTCGCAGCCTTCGATCGGTGACTTCCTCGCCGTTTACGAACCCTTGCTGGAGGCAGGCCACGAGATCGTGTCGATTCACCTCGCCGGCGGCATGTCGGGGACGGTGCGCTCGGCCGAGCAGGCCCGCGAGCAACTCGGCTCCCGGGCCGAGCGCGTCCACGTGATCGATTCGGCCACGGCCTGCGGTGGTGAGGGGCTCGTGCTGCTCGCGGCGGCCGCTGCCGCCGAGGCGGGAGGCGACGGCGCGGCCGTCGCCGATCGGGCCCGCCGGGCGCGCGAGGGCCTGACGATGTGGTTTGCGATCGACACGCTGGAGTACCTGCGGCGCGGCGGCCGGATCGGCGGCGCTCAGGCGTGGCTCGGCTCCGCGCTGAAGATCAAGCCGATCCTCACGGTCGAGTCGGAGATCACGCCGATCGAGCGCGTGCGCACGTTCAGCCGCGCGTTCGAGCGCCTGGTCGATCTGCTGCGATCGCGCGCCGCCGATGGCGCCGACGCTTGGATGGTGCAGCACATCCAGGCGCCCCGCGAGGCCGAGGAACTCGCCAGGCGCGGGACCGAGATCTTCGGCCGCGAGCCGCTCGTGATCTCCCAGATAGGCCCCGTGATCGGTACCCATGTCGGACCAGGCCTGCTGGGGACTGGTGCGATTCCGGGGTCTTTGTGCAGCTAGATGCGCACTGTGGCTGACCAAACCTCCACGAAAGCTGCGAAGCGATGCGATCGTTTGCCATAGCGGGCAGTCTGGTCGCTGGATCTCCCATTGGGGACCGATGCCAACGGCATCTCGAATGGGGAAGGGACGTATGGACCTGGGTGTTGTCGTACTAATCGTTGTGGCCGCATGGGTCGGCCTTTTCGTCGTCGTGCTCGCAATGTGCAAGGCCGCGTCGCACGCCGACGACCACGAGCTCGGCGTCCAGGATCGCGCCGCGCCGCGCCGTCGCCGCCTGCGACCGCACTTCCACGGGCTTCACCTCCACCGGGGTTGACGCCACCAGGCGCCCCGGCCGGTTCTCGCGGCGCTAGGAGCGCCGCCGGCGGCGGCCGAACACGATCCCGGTGATACCGGCGATCCCGCCGCCCAGCACGAATCCGGCGACCCCGGCGGCGATCGTCGCCTGCTGCTGGTGCTCGCGCAACTGGGCGCGCCAGTCCGTGAGCCGCACGACCTCGACGCGCAGTCTCTCGAGCGACGACCCGAGCTCCACGCGGTTCTGCTCGATCGACGCGCGGATCTCCTGTGGGGTGCGGACGCGGGTGGCCATCAGGATCCGTCCTGGGTCGTAGTCGCCACGGTCTCCCTGATCCGCTTGGCCTCGTCGATCGCCATCTGCGGCGTCGGCGGGCCCACCCTCAGCTTGCGCCAGGCGAACAGGAACACGACGATCGTGAGGAACGCAAGCACGCCGAACACGATCGCGAACCCGGTCCAGAGGTCGCCGGCACCCGGGATCAGGATCGCGTTCAGTCCCCAAGCGGCCGTCTCGAGCAGGAAGATCAGCGCGAACACGCCGAAGACCGCGCCCAGCAGGACGGCGACCGTGCCGCGCGCGAGGCTCGACACCTTCTGGGTGATCTCCGCCTTGGCGAGCTCAACCTCCTCGCGGACGAGCACCGTGACCCGCTCGGACACCTCGGTGACCGCGGTGGCGAAGTTCTCCTGGGTGCCGTTGTTACCGGGCAAGACGCTTGAGGATCATGGCGAGCAGGAATCCGCCGGCAAACGCAGCTCCGACGACGACCTCGGGCCGGTCGTGTGCGAGCTGGGCCAAGTCGAACCCGCCCGACGAGGCGGTCATGCCAGCACTAGTGCCCTCCGCGGCGGCGGAGGTCGTGGTCTGGGTCTGATCGGTCACTCGGGCGGCTCTTCGTCGAAGAGGCGCATCCAGATCATGGTGGCCACGCGCGTCGCGACGAGGCTTGCGATCGCGCCGGTGCCTGCGAGCAATCCCGACCAGATCAGTCGCTTGACCAAGGGGCTCTCCGTCATCGGCAGGATTCAATCAGACTTCTCGGATCGCACCCTCCCGGAGCGGCGCCGCCGTTGCGACCTAACCCTCGAGACCGCGGCAGATCGTCTCCACAATCAGGCCTTTTGCCCGCTCGAGCTCGTCCTCGCCGACCGAGTCGGAGTCGAAGATCCAGCCGGTGAGGACCTGCTCGATCAGGCCATAGAACGCCAGCGCCGCGAACTCGGGGCTGATCTGCTCGCGGAACACTCCCGCCGCCTGTGCGCGCGCCACGATCCCTGCGATCTGGCCGTAGGCCTCGCGGATCTTCGCCAGGTGAGTTCGTCCGAACGTGTTCGCCGCGCGCGTCACCTCGACGATGATCACCTTCATCAGCTCGGGATCGTGGCGGTAGGAATCGACGATGAACCCAGCGATCGCCTGCAGCTTCTCGCGCGGTGACCGCGACGACGCGTCGACCTCTGAGATCGCCTCCAGCATCACATCCCAACGCTCGAGGAACAGCGTGTCGAGGATCTCCTCCTTGGAGGAGAAGTAGTGGTACACGAGGCCGTATGCGACGCCGGCCTCGTCGGCGATGTCCGACACGCGGCAGGTGTGAAAGCCCTGGCGGGCGAACACCCGGACCGCGGCCTCCAAGATGATCCGGCGCTTGTCGATCGCCGACTGGGCGGCTGTCACGGGTGGACCTCCACGCGACCGCTCTCGTACACCTCCGGCCGCCGGTGGGTCAGCGACGGGAGCCTGCGCCTGACGTCGCGCAACAGCGCGAAGTCGAGGTCGGCCACGATCGCCGTCTCGGTGTCCGGCGCCGTGGCAAGCACCAGTCCCCAGGGGTCGACGATCATCGATCGCCCGCCGGAGCGGTAGCCACCAGGATGCGAGCCGATCTGATTGGCGCCGATCACGAAGCTCTGGGTCTCGATCGCGCGGGCGCGCAGCAGCAGCTCCCAGTGGTCTCGCGTGGTCGGCAGCGTGAACGCGGCGGGCACAGCTATCACTTGTGCCCCGCGTGCGGCGAGCGCCTGGTAGAGCTCGGGGAAGCGGACGTCGTAACAAATGCTCATCCCCAGCCCGGTGCCGTCGGTGAGCTCGGAGCAGACCACCTCGTCGCCCGGCTGCTCGCGTTCGGATTCGGCGTACACGGTGCCCTCGACCTCGACGTCGAACATGTGCAGCTTGCGGTACACCGCGCGCGGCTCGCCGTCGGGCCCGACGTGGACGCTCGTGTTCGACGTCTTGTCGCCGTCGGGCATGCGCTCGGCGATCGATCCCGCGATCAGCTCGATGCCCAGCTCGCGTGCCACCTTGCGCGCCCACGTGATGCACGCGCCGTCGAGCGGCTGCGCCCCTGCGGCGATCTGGTCCTGGGTGCCGAGCACGCTCCACTTCTCCGGGAGCACCACGAGCTCGGCTCCCAGCGCGGCGGCGTCACGCACGAGGCGGTCTGCGGTCGCGAGGTTGCGATCCGTGTCATCGGTCGCGTTAAGCTGGATTGCGCCGGCGCGCATGATTCCCCTCTCCGCTCGCTGATTGACCAGTCAGTCAGGCCTGTATGCGAAGGATACCCACCTCGCTCCCGTACCGCGGCACGTTCGGCGACGCTCGCCCGCCCACGTTGGCGAACCTCCCGCTGCCACCCCAACCGATGCCCTCCCGCCACGGCCTGCGCCCGCTCAAGGCCTGGCGGTACGTCGGTGTCTACGGACCGGAGCTGATGATCTGCATGGCCACCGCGCGGGTCGGGCCGGCGCGTCAGGCGTTCTGGGCCGTGTGGGACCGCGCTGCGCGGCGGTTGCATGAGCGAACGGTGACCGGCGGGGGACCGTTGTGGCTTTGGGCGGGCGGCGCGAGCTTGCGCGACGGCGACCTGCAAGTGGAGCTCGCGCTCGACGAGGGCGCCGGGATCGAGACCGTTTGCGAGGCCGGCGAGGCCTACGCCTGGACTCGAAAGCAGGGCGGCATCCGCGCCCATGGCACGGTCTCGATCGACGGCCGGACGCTGCCGATCGAAGGCCACGCCGTGATCGACGACACCGCCGCGTACTACCCGAGGCACACGAACTGGCGCTGGTCGGCAGGCGTCGGCACAGCCGAGGACGGCCGCCAGGTCGCCTGGAACCTAGTCAGCGGCGTCAACGACCCACCGACCAACAGTGAACGCACGATCTGGATCGACGGCGAACCAATCGAAGCACCACCGTGCACCTTCGCGGCGGACCTGAGCAGCGTCAACGACCTGCGCTTCGAAGCCGAAGCCGAGCGTCGCGAGAAGCAGAACCTCGTTGTGGTGCGCAGCGAATACCGCCAGCCCTTCGGAACCTTCTCCGGAGCCCTGCCAAACGGGATCGCGCTAAGCCGCGCCTACGGCGTAATGGAGGAACACGACGCCTGGTGGTGAGACGGCGGAGTGCAGTCACGCAGGCTCGATGTTTCACGAGCCGGAGTGACTGCACTCTGTCGTCTCCCCCGAGCTAACCCTCGGAGGCGAGCCCGCGATGCCGCCGCAGCGCCGCCAGCAGCATTTTGGAGTGCATGGCGCCAATCAGGTCCCGAAGCGGCTGAGCGCCCGAAGAGATGATCTCGACCGCCCGCTCGACATCGACCTTGCCGGCGAGCCGCTCGAGCAGCACGCGCACCTCCTCCTCGACCAGCGGCTCCAGCGCGTCGCGATACCGCGTCGTGTCGTAGACCGTGAACCCGATCGCCTCCTCGTAGCCGCCCGCGCGAAAGCGCGAGATCGCCTCGATGATCGCGACGTCGTCGGCGTCGTAGCCACGGGCATTTGGAGTGAGCACCCCGAGCTCCTCGAGGCGGTCGAGCACGTTCTGCGGCATCTCGTGGGCCTCGCGCACGGCGCTGCGAGACACGCGCCCGGTCTCGCGCGCCTCGATCGCGAGCTCCAGGATCCGGTCCTCGAGCTCGATCAGCCGAGCCGCTCGCTCCGGACTCTCGGAGATCACGTCGCGGATCACGCGCAACGGCATGAAGCGCTCCTCCTGCAGCCGCTTGATCAGCTGGATCCGCTCGACGAACTCCGTCGGGTAATAGGCCATGTTGCGGCTGGTGCGGAGCACGTCCTGGTCGGAGCCGAGCAGGCCCTCCCGCAGGTAGTGCTTGATCGTCCCGGCGCTGACGCCCGAGCGCTCCGCGAGCTCGGACATCTTCAGCATCCCGTTGACCTCGGTGCTCATCTCCGCAAGAACGAGCCCTGCACACCCGCGGCCGTGCCCGCGACCGCCCCGCACTCGTGCAGCTCCTCGATCTGCTCGACGGTGAAGCCTGCCTCGGCAAGCACCTCGTCGGTGTGCTCCCCCAACGCGGGCCCGGGCGCCCGGGTCGGATCACCGGGCGTACGGCTGAGCTTGACCGGCACTCCCAGCAGTCGAACGGGACGCTGCACGCCCGGCTGGTCGAGCTCCACGACCATCTCCCGCGCGGCGACCAGCTCGGAGTCAAGCGCCTCGTCGAGATCGAGCACCGGCTCCAGGCAGCAGTCGTGCTCGGACGCAAACGCCCGCCAGTGCTCGCGGCTGCGCCCGGCGAAGATCGCGCTCACATCGCGATGTGCATCGGACCCGGGCGGGTCGAACTGATGCTCGATCAGGTCCTCACGGCCGACGCCTTGGCAGAACGCCGCCCAGAACTTCGGCTCGAGCGCCCCGAGCGTGACGTAGCCGTCGGCGCATCGATACGGCCGATAGCAGGTGAGCGACCCGGCGAGCTGCAGCTCGCCCCGGTGCGCGGGCCGACCGCTCGCGAGCGCCTCCGCGGCCACCATCGCCAGCCACGACAGCGACCCGTCGAACATCGAGGCGTCGACCACCTGGCCCTCGCCCGAGCGCTCTCGCTCGCGCAGGGCGACCATGATCCCGAGCGCCGCCGTCAGCGCCCCGCCGCCGAGGTCCGCGATCTGCCCCGCCGCCTGCACCGGCGGCCCGTCGGCGTCGCCGGTCAGGCCCAGCAGGCCGTTGAGGCCGAGGTAGTTCATGTCGTGGCCCGAGCGGTCGCGGTTGGGACCGTCCTGGCCGTAGCCGGTGATCGCGCAGTACACGAGCCCCGGATTGCGCTCGCGCAGACGCTCGTAGCCCACACCCAGCCGGTCGAGCACGCCCGGCCGGAACGACTCGAGCAGCACGTCGGCGTCCTGGGCGAGGCGCAGCAGCACCTGCTTGCCCTGCTCGGTCTTCAGATCGATGCGGATCGAGCGCTTGCCGCGGTTCAGCGCGAGGAACAGCGCGCCGCCGGCGGTCTGCTCGGCGCCCTCGTAGTGAGGCGGCGACCAGCGGACGTAGTCGCCCAGCCCGGTGTCCTCGACCTTGACGACATCGGCGCCGAAGTCCGCCAGCAGCAGCGAGCAGAACCCGCCCGGCAGCAGCCTCGAGAGATCGAGGACCCGCAATCCGGCCAGCGGAAGCGGGCTCATGCGGCGGTCGCCTCGGCGGCCCGCGGACGAATGCCCAGCAGCTGGCGGGCCTCGTCCACCGTGGCGGGGCGTCGCCCGAGCTCTTCGGTGAGCTGTCTGGCCTTCGCGATCAGGTCGCCGTTGGAGCGAGCCATCGCCCCGTCTGGGAGGTAGAAGTTGTCCTCCAGCCCAACCCGGATCGAGCCGCCCAGCGTCAGCGCCGCCCCGACCAGCATCCACTGGTCGCGGCCGATCCCGATCACTCCCCAGTGATGCCGGGAACCCGCCCCCACGCACCCCATGTTGTCGGCCATGGCAGAGAGATTGCGCGCACTCGCCGGAATCCCGCCGACCACGCCCATCACGAAGTCCGCGTGCAGCGGCGCCTCGAGCAGCCCCATGTCGACCAGCGGCGCCAGCGAGCCGACGTGGCCGACGTCGAAGCACTCGTGCTCGGGCTTGATCTGCAGACGGCGCATCGCCTCCAGCAGCTCGATGATCTCGTCGAACGGATTGGCGAACACGAACTTGAACACGAAATCCTTGCGTTTGCGCGAGTACTTGGCGTAGTTCATCGAGCCCATGTTCAGCGCCGCAACCTCCGGCAGGCCCGCTTCCAGGTAGGCGATCCGCTTGTCGACTGGCACGCCGACGGTCCCGGTGGAGAAGTTGATGATCGCCGCGTCGCCAACCTCGGATCGGATGGCGTCGCGGATCGCGACGAAGTCCTCGATCTCGTAGCTCGGGGTGCCGTCGGGCGTGCGCGCGTGGATGTGGATGTGTACGCCGCCCTCGTCGACGATCCGCCGCGCCTCGGCCGCGTACTCCGCCGGCGCGTACGGGATCGCCGGGCACTGCTCGCGGTCGGCGATCGCGCCCGAGATCGCGCACGTGATCACCACAGGGTCGTCAAGGCTCATACCGGGACCACTCCGTTTCGCTTGAACGGACGCTCAACATGCTTGGACGCCGCCATCTCGAGCGCCTTGCAGATCGTCGCGCGCGTCTCGCGCGGGTCGATCACGTCGTCGATCATGTCGTTGCCGGCCGCGACGTAGACGTCGATGATCTTGCGGAAGTTCTCGATCAGCTCCTGGCGCTTGGCGGCCGGGTCCTCGGCTTCCTGGACCTGCTTTCGGAAGATGATCTCGACCGCCCCCTCGGCGCCCATCACGCTGATCTCCGCCGACGGCCAGGCGACGATCAGGTCGGGCTCGTATGCGCGGCCGCACATCACGTAGTAGCCGGCGCCGTACGCCTTGCGCAGCACGACGGTGATCTTCGGCACGGTCGCGTTGGCCGTCGCGTAGAGCATCTTCGCGCCATGGCGGATGATCCCCGCCTCCTCGACCTTGGTGCCGACCATGAACCCCGGGACGTCCATCAGGTAGACGAGCGGGATCCCGTATGCGTTGCAGAGGTTGATGAACCGCGCCGACTTGTCGGCGGAGTCGTTGTCGAGGATCCCGCCGAGCTGCTTGGGCTGGTTTGCGACGATGCCCACGGGGCGGCCGCCGAAGCGCGCCAGGCAGGTGATGATCGTCTTCGCGAACTGCGGCTTGATGTCGAAGTAGACGCCGTCGTCGACGATCCGCCGGATCACCTCGTACATGTCGTAGGGCTTGCGGTTGGAGTCGGGCAGGACGTCGAGCAGCTCCTCGTCGCCGCGATCAACCGGATCGCTGGTGGCCACGGTCGGGGGGGCCTCTTCGCAGTTGGCCGGGAAGTAGCTGAGGTACTGCTTGATGCGCTCGATGCACTCGTGATCATCGGCCACCTCGAGGTCGCCCACGCCGGACTTGCGGCAGTGCACGCGGGAGCCGCCGAGCTCCTCCTGAGTGACGTCCTCGCCGACCGCCGCCCGCACCAGGTGCGGCCCGGCCAGGGCCATCGAGCCGCGCCCTTTGACCATCGGGACGAAGTCCGCCAGGCCGGGGATGTAGGCGGTGCCGGCCGCGCACGGGCCCATCAGCGCGGCGACCTGCGGCACCACGCCGCTCATCACGACCTCCTCGCGGAACAGAGCGCCCGAGCCCGCGAACAGTGAGCCCACCGCCTCCTGGATCCGGGCGCCGGCCGAGTCCAGCAGCCAGATCATCGGGATCCGTTTGGTGAGCGCGAGCTCGCGCAGCCGCGCCACCTTCATCTCGCCGGTCATGCCCATCGAGCCGGCCATCACCGTGAAGTCGTAGGCGCAGACGGCGACCATCCGCCCGTCGACCTTCCCGTAGCCCGTGATCACGCCGTCGGCCGGCGCCTCGCGGCCGGCCATCGCCACCTGCGAGAAGTGCGGCTGCGCGTGGATCCCGAACTCGCAGAACGT
>DASSGR010000058.1:0-24479 GCA_035693425.1 Solirubrobacteraceae bacterium | reverse complement strand
CCCATTAAAGCGGTACGCGAGCTGGGTTCAGAACGTCGTGAGACAGTTCGGTCCCTATCTGCCGTGGGCGTTGGAGAGTTGAGAGGATTCGTCCCTAGTACGAGAGGACCGGGACGAACGCACCTCTGGTGTATCTGTTGTTCTGCCAAGGGCACCGCAGGTTAGCTACGTGCGGATCGGATAACCGCTGAAAGCATCTAAGCGGGAAGCCGACCTTGAGATGAACTCTCCCATCCCCTAGAGGGAGTAAGACCCCTGGAAGATCACCAGGTTGATAGGCCGGATCTGGAAGAGTGGTGACACTCGTAGGAGACCGGTACTAATGGGTCGAGGGCTTGACGGATATTTTGATATCCGTGCATTGGCACTGTGTAGTTTTGAAGGCCCGCGAGGAGCGGTCTCTACCGGTTTCCGGTGGCTATGGCGAGGGGGAAACACCTCTTCCCATTCCGAACAGAGCCGTTAAGCCCCTCAGCGCCGATGGTACTTGGCCCGCAAGGGCCTGGGAGAGTAGGTCGCCGCCGGTTTTTCTTCCCAATACGAGCCAGACGGATGCCTAGCGCCATATGCGCGACGTGGTGAAGTTCTTTCGCGCCAACCCGCAGGTGTTCGTCTTGCTGCTCATTTGCGTGGTGCTCGGACTGGGCACGTTTCTGGCTGTCCTGTTCGGGCTCATAACGGCGAGCCCGGGCACGAACAGCGGCGAGGCGGGCGGCGCGATCATTGGCCTGCACATCGCGCGCACGGGCCTTGGCCTGATGTAGCGTCCCCTCGACGGGAACGGGTGCGCCAATCCGACACCCACCCCTGCGCAGGCGCAACGAAAGTTGCAACAGACGTACAGCGGGGTCCGGCGACCCGACAGCCCGAAGCCAGCTAGCGCGCCACCCGCTCGCGGCCTCCCGGCTCGCGCCCGGCGCGAACGGGGGAGATGCACACAGCGGGAGCAGGCGTGACCGAGCCCGGCCGGCGCCGATGGTGCGAGCGCAGCGGCCTTCGGTGCGGATGAGCGCTCCAGGTGGAGCGGTTTGTGGCGGGGCGTCGCGCGTCGACCGGTGGGTCGCCGAGCACGTCGTCGAGGACGTCCTCGAAGCGGCTCATCCAGGCGCGCAGGCGCTTATTGGAAGACTGGAACATATGTTCGTGAGAGTAGGGCAGGGGTCGGACGGAATCGCGTCGCCGCGCCGTCAGCCCCGAACGCTCTTGCGGACGCGCTCGACGACCGCATCGGTGAACTTGGTGGTCCCCGCGTCGCCGCCCAGATCGTGGGTCTTGATCCCGGACGCGACCGTGTCCAGCGCGGCCTCATAGATCGCGCTCGATGCCCGCTCTGCCTCGGGGCCGTAGCGATCGACGGCGTGCTTGAGCACGGCGCCGCAGGCGAGGATCATCGCCAGCGGATTGGCCACGTCCTTGCCGAGCAACGCCGGCGCCGTACCGTGGGGCGCCTCGGCCATCGCGACCGTGGTCTTGTAGTCCTCGTCGAACGACAGCAGCACCGACTCGGCGGCGGCGATCGAGCCGAACATCGGCATGATCAGGTCCGAGAGGCAGTCGCCGTCGCGGTTGAGCGCCGGGATCACGAGCGGCGCGTCGGTGGCTCCCGAAAGCAGACCCGCGTAAGTAGCGTCGATCAGCACCGGCTGATAGCCGATGTCTGGATGCCGCTCGGCGGCGGCGTCCATCTCCTCCTTGAGCATTCCTTCGTACACGGGGGAGACGGTCCACTTCGGACCGCCGTAGACGCGTGCCTCCATGTCCTCCGCGGTGCGGAACGCATACTCGGCGACGGCGCGGCACGTCGACCGCGTGATGTGCTCGGTCCGATAGGCCACCTCGGACGGCGACCCGGCGTCGCCCTCGCGCGACTCCTTGGCCCCGTAGGCGTCGTCGACGGCCATCCGGACGATCGAGATCGGATGGTGAACGCCCGCGACCGGCGACACGCCGGGCAGGCGCCTGCCGGTCCTGATGATCACCTTCCCGTCGACCTCCTCGCGGAGGATCCGGTTCGGCGAGCCGACGTCGTCCTTGCCCTCCGGGGTGATCGTCGCCGCCTTCAGCCCGAGCCCCGCCTCTCGCATCGCCGTCGCGGCCTCGGTCACGACCTTGTTCGACGTCGCCCGCCGGTTCTCGAGCGAGAGGTCGAAGTGCACGAGCTCAAGGTCCAGTCTGAGCAGCTCGGGGTCGAGCACACGCTCGGCCTGCTCGAGCAGCTCCTGACCGGTCTCATCGCCCTGCAGCACGACGATCCGCAGCTTCTCCGCCACGGGCAGCACCATACCCAGGAGGCCCGGCGCGGCGAGCCGTCGGTACGAATTACCTGCTAATCCCAAGGTTTAGCGGTGGAGCTGGGAGCGTGCTGCTAAGCGTCGGACCTGGCGCTGTCGCTGTGCCGCCTTGGACTGCTCGACGAGTTCCGCTCAGGCCCCGTCCGGAAACCCACCGCGATGAAGCACCACCGGGAAGTGGGGGAGGTACTGCCGCTGACGGCCGGCGGCGCGCCATCCGTCGGGGTACGGCTCGATCCCAGCAAACAGCGGCGCACGACCGTTAGCGGTCGGAATCGCGAGCAGCTCGAGCGTCTCGCGCAGCTCGTCGACCGCTTCGGCGCCGAATCGCTCACGCCACCGCAACTCGATCCCAGAGACCAGTCGGCGATATGTGGTCTGCGCTTTGAGTCCCTTGTCGGTGAGGCGGACGAGGTGACCGCGACCGGAGGTCACGTCGGTCTTGAACTCCACGTAGCCGCGCTTGTCCAGATAACCGAGCGCGACCCGGATCGCCTCGGTCGCCACGCCCGCCGTCCGCGGAACCTCGCGCACGCGCAGGAACTCCGGGCTCAGCACGCGAACGACGTTGGCGCTAATCGCAAGCGAGACATCCGCTCGGCGCTCGAACGGCACTGCGAACGCCAGGAGCGATCTGGACAGCAATGCCGAGATTCGCAGATCGGACTCGTTGCGCGGCGCCGGTCCTTTGGTGCACGGGACGGTCGTCGCCCACCCTTGGTGCAGAATCGGCATGCAGTTGGGAAGGGGTGTCTCGAGCTTCCCGACGACCGCCCACAGTGCGCGCCGCAGCCGCTCGACGGTGTCCTCGCCGAATCGCTCCCGCCAACGATCCTCGATCAGGCGTGGCAACGGTCCCCACACGAACTGAGCCCGGCGGCCGGCGGGAGTCGGACGGACGACCCGGTCCGCGGCAAGGGTCCGGGACCCGCTGGGCGAACGACCGGGCTCGACGACGAGGTATCCCCACCGCTGCAATCCGGGCAGGTTCGTACGGGTTCGGGCCAGCTGCTCGAGCTCTCGAACCGTCATCCCCTCCGGCCGCAAGAAGCGCATGCAGTTACACCACATCACCATCGACACGAGCCACGGCATTCCGTCGAGTGGGCCGGTCGCGCCGCGACCGGTCGTACGGTGTGGCATCACGTGCTCGAACTCGTTGTCGAGCTCGATCGTAAATGCCACAAGCGCCTGGGACAGGAGTGCGGACAGCTCAAAGCGACCGGCCATCCGAACGACATTAGTTTGTGTCCAAGGATGGGCGGTATCGTCCGTTTGCGGTAGATGTGGGGAGGCCGCCGGTGCGACAACGACGAGAGGCGAACCGTGCCAACGACGATCAACCACGTCAGCGTCAACGCGCTGAACCTGAGCGAGTCGGTCGACTTCTACGTCGAGCTGCTCGGCGCAGAGCCGATCCCCACGCCCAACTTCGGGGTTCCCGTGCAATGGCTGGCGCTGGGCCGCACGCAGCTGCACCTGTTCGAGCGCGATTCGCAACCGGGTAGCCATCACCATCTTGGGATAACGGTCGACGATCTCGAGCCCGTATACCGCGTTGCCGAGCGGCGCGGCGCGTTCGATCGCACCGCCTTTCGCAACCATCTCGTGCATCTGCCGGGGGACGTGGTGCAGCTCTACATCCGCGATCCCGCGGGCAACCTTGTCGAGCTCGACCAGCACGGGGCAGATCGCCTCCCCGACGATCTGCGCGCGCACGTACAGCCTCTCTGGGAGTTGAACCCGCAGAGCGAGGAGAACATGCGCGGCCGGTTGTTCGTCCCCGACTGACCCTCGCGGTGTATACCCTTGGAGGACGGGGCAGCTGAACGACGGGCAAGTCCGCCCCGCCACACACATCGATGTCGACGTTGCGCGCCCCTGACCTCTCCGGCATCGCCCTAGATGGGCGATACGAGTTGCATGCCCTCATCGGGGAGGGCACGTTCGGCCGCGTCTACCGCGGCCGCGACCGGCGGCTTGCGCGAAACGTCGCCGTCAAGGTGATCAAGCCGTGGTGGGCCGAGGATCCGGAGTGGGTTCGCAGCTTCGAGCGCGAGGTGCAGCTTCTGGCCTCCGTCAACGACCCGGGCATCGTCCAGATCTTCGACGTGGGATCGGCCCCCGAGGGGCTCTACTACGTGTCCGAGCTCGTCGACGGCGTCAGCCTCTCCAAACGTCTGAAGGCCGGTCCGCTCGGCCCGGTCGAGGCGTGCGAGGTCGCCGAACAGCTCGCACAGGCGCTGGCCGCCGCCCACGCGCAGCGCGTCGTACACCGCGACATCAAGCCTGCCAACGTCCTGATCAGCTCCGACTCCCGCGTGAAGGTGGGGGACTTCGGAATCGCGCGTCTGTTCGAGGAGAACGCCGACGGCTCAGCGACGATCGTCGGGACTCCAACGTACATGGCGCCGGAGCAAGCGCATGGACGGCTCGGGAGCCCGGCCACCGACGTCTACTGCGCGGGCATCGTTCTCTACGAAATGCTTGCGGGCCACCCCCCGTTCGAAGCCAAGACGACGGTCGAGCTTGCGCTGCGCCATGTCCAGGATCCGCCTCCGCCGCTCCCCGACCACACGCCCGAACCGCTCATTCAGATCGTCAATCGCGCCTTGCAAAAGGAGCCCGCCGAGCGCTACCGCGACGGCAAGGCGCTCGCGCGCGCGCTCAGCAAGGCGCGCGAGGAGCTCCCCGACGAGGATCTGCCGGCGCAGCGGCCGGGAGTGCGCACAGGCGCGGTGGGGCTGCTGGAGCGCGAGGTCGGGACCTCGACGACCGCCCCGATCGTGCGCACCCGCCGCGACCGGACGTCGGCCCCCAAGAGCACCGCCGCGACGCCAAAGGGCCCCGCAGCCACGCCAAAGGGTCCGACCGGCACGCGTATCGGCAACCCGGTCTCGTCCCGGCGCAACGTCAACCCCGCCGAGCGCAGGCAGCGAGTCTTGATCTTCGTCTGCGTCCTGGCGGTCGTGGGCGGGATGATCACGGCGGCGCTGGCGATCGCGCCAAAGCACGTCACGGTGCCGAGCCTGCGTGGGCTGAGCTCCGGTCGAGTAACAGCCACCGCGCATCGGCTGCACTTGCGTCTGACGGTCAGGCATCGCCACAGCACAGCAGCGGCCGGCACAGCGATCGCCCAGGATCCCGCGGCCGGAAGCCGCGTCAAAGAAGGGGCGACGCTGACGGTGACGCTCAGCGACGGGCCTCCGCCTGTGCCGGTGCCAGGGGTCGTGGGCTACTCATCGGCCGACGCGCAGTCGACGCTCAAGCAAGCCAAGCTGCACCCCTCGATCACGATGGTGCCGGCGCTCGGAGGCGCCCCCGGGGACGTGATCGCTCAATCGCCTGACGCGGGCAAGCACGTTGCCCCCGGTTCGACGGTCACCGTGTCGGTCGGTGAACCGCGGCGCCTGCGCGCCCTGACCACCCTGCAGGGATCCGACGACGGCCGCTCGGTCCCGTTCAGGATCCGGGGGGCGCGCTGGGAGATCGTCTATAGCATGGGCTATCAGGACACCTGCACGTTCCTGCTGTTCTGCTCGGGGCCGAGCGCGACGATGACGAACGTCACCTCCGGCGCGACGGTCGATCAGTTCGACCTGAGCGAGGGCGACAACAAGACCCGGATATTCGACGCGGGACCGGGCACCTACCAGATCACGGTGTCAGCGGGCGATGACGCCGCGCAGTGGTCGATCAAGGTCGACGACTACTACTGAGACTCAGACCGGCTACGCCGCTCCGGCGGCCATCAGCTCGTCCCGGCGCTCGGTGAGCGCGCCGATCACGATCTCCAGGTGCTCGTCGAAGTCGACACCGAGGTCCTCGGCGCCGTGCCGCAGCTCCTCGCGATTGACCGCGGCCGCGAAGCTGGGCTGCTTGAGCTTCTTCTTGACCGACTTCGGGGTCATGCCGACGAGGCCTTCGGGCCGCACGTAAGCAACCGCGAGGATGAACCCGCAGAGCTCGTCGACGGCGTACAGGGTCTTCTCCATCGGCGAGTCGCGCGACACCCCCAGGAAGTCCGCGTGCGAGGCGACGGCGCGGACAAGCTCCGGCGGGTACCCGCGCTCCTCGAGCTCGCGGATCGCATGCCGGGGATGGCCGTCCTCGAGGTTGGGATAGCGCTCGTAGTCAAGATCGTGCAGCAGGCCGGTCAGGCCCCACAACTCCACGTCGCCGTCGAACCGGGGCGCGTAGGCCCGCATCGCGGCCTCGACGGCCAGCATGTGCCGAAGCAAGGATTCTGACGTCGTCCATTCGGTAAGCAGGGTCCAGGCGTCTTCGCGCGAAAGTTGCGCCATGGCCGTTACCCTAGCTGAGCGCTCGGGGAAAGCCGCGCCTCGGGCAGACGAGTCGCCGACCGCGAGGCCCGCTTCGCGGACACGAGCTACGCTGGCCCCACCGATCCCTATGGAAAAGTTCGTCATTCAAGGCGGGGTGCCGCTGTCGGGCACCATCGTTCCCGCCGGAAACAAGAATGGCGCGCTGCCGATCATGGCCGCGTGCCTGCTCACAGACGACGAGGTGATCCTGCGCAATGTCCCGCGGATCTCCGACGTCGAAGCGATGGCTCTGCTGCTCGAGGGCCTCGGCGCCCGTGTCCAATGGCTTGGCCCGGGCGAGGTGTCAATCGACTGCTCTAGTGTCGATCGACACGAGGTTGACCGGGAGCTCGCGGAGCGCATTCGCGCCTCGTTCCTGCTCGCCGGACCGCTGCTCGCGCGCTTCGGGCATGCGGTGATGCCGCCGCCCGGTGGCGATGTGATCGGCCGCCGGCGCCTGGACCCGCACCTGGACGCGTTCCGTGCGCTCGGCGCCCACGTTGAGCACACCCACCACCACATCAAGGTGCACGCCCCGACCGGGCTGCGACCCTGCGACTTCCTGATGGACGAACCCTCGGTGATGGCCACCGAGAACGCGTTGATGGCCGCCGCGCTGACCCGCGGCCCCACCGTGATCCGCAACGCCGCTTCCGAGCCTCACGTGCAGGACCTCGCGCGCATGCTGCAGTCGATGGGCGCTCCGATCGACGGGATCGGCTCCAACGTGATGACCGTCCACGGCGTCGGCAGCCTCCGCGGCTGCACTCACACGATCGCGCCCGACCACATCGAGATCGGCTCGTTCATGGCGCTCGCCGGCGTCACCGGCGGCGAGCTGATCGTGCGCGACACCGTTCCCGAGGACCTGCGCATGGTGCGGCTGGTGTTCGACCGGCTCGGCCTGCGAAGCGAGGTCCGGGGCGCTGACATCATCGTCCCCGGCAACCAGGAACTCGTGATCCGCAACGACCAGGGCGACTACATGCCCAAGGTCGAGGACGGTCCCTGGCCGGCGTTCCCGGCGGACCTGACGAGCATCGCGCTGGCGCTGGCAACCCAGGCCGAAGGCTCGGTGATCATCCACGAGAAGATGTTCGAAAACCGGCTGTTCTTCTGCGACAAGCTCCAGCTGATGGGCGCGGCGATCACGATCTGCGATCCGCACCGCGCGATCGTCGTCGGGCCGCGGCGCCTGCGGGGCCAGCGCGTCGACTCACCCGACATCCGTGCGGGGATGGCGATGCTGATCGCCGCCTTGTGCGCGGACGGGTCGACCGAGATCGGCAACGTCCGCCACATCGACCGTGGCTATGAGCGCATCGACGAACGGCTGCGCGACCTCGGCGCCCGGATCACCCGGGTGGATGATGTGCCCGTCGCTGTCTGACGGTTCCTGACAACCTCAGGGGACCATGGCAGATCGCATACCCAGCGGTACCCGCGACGTGCTGCCCGACGAGATGCGCGAGCTGCGCGCGATGACCGACCGGATCCGGGAGGTGTTCGAGCGCGCCGGCTACGGCGAGGTCTACACGCCGGCGCTCGAGTACGAGAGCACGCTGGCGGGAGGCTGGACAGGGATGACCGCGCCCGCCTACCGGGTGTTCGACGAGCAGGGCAACGTGCTGGTGCTGAGGACGGACATGACGATCCCGATCGCGCGGCTCGTGGCGACCCGGTACCAGCACGCCGAGGCTCCGCTTCGGTTCTGCTACTTCGCGCACGCATATCGCGGCGTGAGGCCCCAGCGCGGCCAGTCACGGGAGCTCCTGCAGGCCGGAGTCGAGCTGATCGGGTCTCCCACCCCCGAGGGCACCGCCGAGGCGCTGACCGTCATGTGCGCCGCGCTCGACGCGGCGGGGCTCGAGAACTACCGGGTAGGCGTCGGCGACGCGTCGCTGTATCCGGCGTTGCTCGAAACCATGGGGGTGGGGGCGGAGGCTCGTGAGCGGATCCTGCAGTCGCTGGTCAGCGGCGACTTCGTCGGTGTACAACGCGAGATGCAGACCACCGGCGTGTCGGGAGAGGACGCCGAGCTGCTGCTGAGGGTCCCCACGATCCGCGGCGGTCCCGAAGTGCTCGCGGACCTGAGCGGGTCGCTCGAGGAAGCCGCCACCGGCATGCGCGCGATCCACGCTCTGCTCGAACCGCGGGTCGCCGCGCGGCTGATCTTCGACCTCGGCCTGGTTCGCAGCCTCGGCTACTACACGGGCGCGGTGTTCCAGGTCTACGACCCGGCCCACGGCGTCCCGATCGGCAGCGGCGGACGCTATGACGAGCTGCTTGGCCAGTTCGGGCGGCCGATGCCCGCGGTGGGCTTCGCGCTCAACGTCGAGCGCCTCCACATCGCGCTGACCGGCGAGGAGCGCGGACGCGTGCCCCGGGGGCGGCGGTGAACGACCTTCACATCGCGGTTCCACGCGGTGCGCTGTTCGCCGACACCCTGAACCTGCTCGATCGCCTCGGGATTGATACGCGGGAGGTCCGCGACAACGACCGCAGGCTGCTGTTCGAGAGCGCGGGGATCATCACGATGCGCCCTTCCGACGTCCCGACGTATGTTGAGGCCGGCGCCGCCGATCTGGGCATCACCGGCAAGGACGTGCTGATGGAGCAATCCGAGCGCGAGGTCTACGAGCTCGTCGACCTTGGCTACGGACACTGCACGATGGTGCTCGCCACCGTCGCCGGGGAGGACCTGGCTGCGGAGGCCCTGCGCCGCCTGGGAGTCGTGCGGATCGCGACCAAGTACCCGAAGGTCGCCGCCCGGCACTTTCTGGAGACCGGCCGGCAGGCCGAGATCGTCGAAGTCAAGGGCTCGGTCGAGCTGGCGCCGCTGACGGGCCTGGTCGAGGGAATCGTCGACCTCACAGCCACTGGCACGACGCTGCGCGAGAACGGCCTGGTCGTACGCGAGGAGATCGCCCGGTGCACCGCGAGACTGATCGCCAACCCGGTCGCGCACAAGCTCAAGGCCGAGGCGATCGACCGTCTGCTGGAGCGCCTCGATGGAGTATGAGCGCCTGACGGCGGCCGACGGCGATCCGGTCGCGCTCGCGGCGCAGCTGCGGGCGCTAGTGCCTCCGGGCGCGTCGGTGAGCGACCGGGTGGCGGAGATCATCGCCCAGGTGCGAAGCAAAGGCGACGCCGCGTTGCTCGACTACACCAGGCGCTTTGACACGGGCGGCGCCGAGCCGTCTGCGCTCGAGGTGCCCGCCGCCGACCTGGATGCCGCCCTCGCGCGGCTGGACCCCGACGTGCGCGCGGGGCTTGAGCGCGCCATCGACAACGTCGGAGCGGTCGCGCGCGGTGCGCTGCGAGAGGACCTCACGGTCGATTTCGATGGCCACCAGGTGGTGCTGCGCGAAACCCCGGTCCAGCGCGCCGGGATCTACGTCCCTGGCGGCCGCGCTCCTTACCCGAGTACGGTCGTGATGGGGGTGGTCACCGCCCGCGTCGCAGGAGTGCCCGACGTCGCCGTGTGTGCGCCCCCGGGAACCTCGGGAGAGATCGACCACACGGTGCTCGCGGCCTGCCGACTCGCGGGCGCTACCCGCGTGTACGCGGTCGGCGGAGCACAGGCGATTGCGGCGCTCGCCTACGGCACGGAGACAGTCGGGCCGGTCGACGTGATCGTCGGCCCGGGCAACCTGTACGTCCAGGAGGCAAAGCGTGAGGTGTCCGGCGACGTCGGAATCGACGGCTTCGCGGGTCCGAGCGACTTGTTCGTGATCGCGGGATCCGGCGCGCAGGCCGACCAGGTGGCGCTGGACCTGCTGGCCCAGGCCGAGCACGGACCCGGCACGCTGGTGGTCGCGGCATCCCCGGCGCCTGAGCTGCTGGACGAGCTCGAGCAGCTCCTCGCGGAGTCGCCGGACACCGGCGCGCTCGCGCGGCTGATCGACGTGGGGGCCGCCCATCAGGGGCTTGCGCTCGCCCAGGAGTTCGCGCCGGAGCACTTGGAGCTGGTGGGACCGGACGCCGAGGCGCTGTCGCCAGAGGCGACCCGGGCGGGCTGCGTGCTGGTCGGCGGGCCGTCCGCGACGGCGTTCAGCGACTACATCGCGGGGTCGAACCACATCCTGCCCACAGGCGGCGCGGCGCGGTTCTCCTCGGGACTGTCGCCCGCCCACTTCCGCCGCCGCTTCAGCGAGGTGCGGATCGGCGCCGGCGCCGGCGAACTCGCCCGGCTGGCGGCCCCGATCGCCCGCGCCGAGGGCTTCGAGCAGCACGCACGATCGATGGAAGCCCGCATTCGGGACAATGGCCAGGGATGAGCCGAGCCGCCGAAATCGAGCGCAAGACCAAGGAGACCGACGTGCGCGTCGCTCTCGCCCTCGACGGCGAAGGGGCCGGGCAGCGCGAAACGGGCGTGGGATTCCTCGACCACATGCTCGACCTGCTTGCGCGGCACGGGCACCTCGACCTGAGCGTCTCGGCGACCGGCGACCTTCAGACCGGCGCGCACCACACCGTTGAGGACGTGGGGATCTGCATCGGCCAGGCGCTCGATCAGGCGCTCGGCGATCGTGCTGGGATCACCCGCTACGGCGCCGCCACCGTGCCGATGGACGAGGCGCGCGCCGCGTGCGCGATCGATGTCTCAGGGCGCGGACTGTGCGTGTTCGAGGCCGCATTGCCGCCCGGCTCGATCGGTAACTTCGACCATGAGCTCACGCAGGAGTTCTTCCGCGCGCTGGCATCCAACGCCAAGCTGACGCTGCACCTCACGGTGCAGGCCGGCACCAACGTCCACCACGTGATCGAGGCCGTGTTCAAGGCGTTCGCCAGGGCGCTGCGCGTCGCCGTCGCGCTTGACCCGACCGAGCGCGGCGTGCCAAGCACGAAGGGGACGCTGGTATGACCAACGCCACCCGGATCGGCCTCGTCGACTACGGGATGGGCAACCGGCGCTCGGTGCAGAAGGCGCTCGAACACGTCGGCGCGGAGGTGGCAGTGACCAGTGATGCCGACGTTCTGCGCAACTGCGAGGGTCTGGTCGTGCCCGGCGTCGGGGCGTTCCCGGAGGCGATGAGGCGCCTTGGAGAGCTCGGGCTGCCGGACCTGATCCGGTCCCGCGCGGCCGACGGGGTTCCGGTGCTTGGCATCTGCCTCGGCATGCAAGTGCTGCTCGAACGCTCCGAGGAGCTTCGGCCGACCGACGGCCTCGGGTTGATCCGCGGCGAGGTCACGTGGCTTGACACCGGCGGACTGCGGATCCCGCACATCGGCTGGAACGAGGTGTCGTTCGAGCGGTCCTCGCCGCTCACCGCGGGCCTCCCCTCGAGCGGCTGCCCGTTCTACCACGTGCACTCGCTGGCGGCCCGCCCGCAGGACCCCGACGACGTGGTGGCGAGCACCGAGTACGGCGAGCGCTTTGCGACGATCGTGGCGCACGGGTCTGTGTTCGGCGTGCAGTTTCACCCCGAGAAGTCCTCCGCGCACGGGCTTCGGATGCTCGAGAGCTTCATCGACGTGTGCGCCGACCCTTCGGCCGTCGCCTCGCGCGCGACGGCGGCACGCGCATGATCCTGCTGCCGGCGATCGATATCCGGGGCGGCCACGCGGTGCGCCTCGAGCAGGGAGCGTTCGACTCAGAGAAGATCTACGACGCCGATCCGCTGGACGCCGCGCGCCGCTGGGTCGCGGAAGGCGCCCGGGCGCTGCACGTGGTCGATCTGGACGGGGCGCGCACCGGCGAGCCGGCCAACGTCGAGCACGTCCGGCGGATCTGCTCGGAAGTGACGATCCCGGTCCAGGTGGGAGGCGGGCTGCGGAACATCGAAGCGGTGCGCCGGACGATCGAGGCCGGGGCGACGCGCGTGGTGCTCGGCACCGCCGCTTACATCGACGTCGACCTGCTCGACACCGCGCTGTCCGAGTACGGCGATCGCGTGGTCGTATCGGTCGACGTTCGCAACGGCAAGCTCGCCGCCTCGGGTTGGACCGAGCAGACCGAGCTCCCCGTCGAGCCCGTGATCGAGCGCCTCGGCGCCCGCGGGGTGCACCGCTTCGTGTACTCGAGCATCGAGCGCGACGGGATGCTCGAGGGGCCCGATCTGGAAGGTGTGGGGTCCGTGGCGGCGGCGGTACGCGGGACGTTCGTCTACTCCGGCGGGGTGGCGTCGCTCGACGACCTGCGCGCGCTCGTGGAGCTCCGCCAGGTCAACCTGGGAGGCGTGATCGTGGGCAAGGCGCTGTACGAGCAGCGCTTCACCGTGGCCGACGGTCAAGCTGTGCTTGGCGCCCGCAAAGGCGACGAGTGATGCACTACAAGCGAGTGATCCCGTGCCTGGACGTCGACGCGGGCCGGGTCGTCAAGGGCGTCGGGTTCGTCGATCTGCGCGACGCCGGAGACCCCGTGGAGCTGGCGTGCCGCTACGACGCCGCCGGCGCCGACGAGCTCGTGTTCCTGGACATCACTGCGACCTCGGACAAGCGGCGCACCGCCGTCGAGCTGGCTCGTCGTACAGCCGATGACGTGTTCATCCCGTTCACGATCGGCGGTGGCATCCGGTCGGTGGCCGATGGCCAAGCGGTGCTCGACGCGGGTGCCGACAAGGTGTCGGTGAACTCGGCGGCCCTGGCGCGCCCGGAGCTGATCGACGAGCTGGCCGGCACGTTCGGCGCGCAATGCGTGGTCCTGGCGATCGATGCCAAGGCTCGTGACGCCGACGGCTGGGAGGCTTACGTCGCCGGCGGCCGAACTCCCACCGGGCGCGACGCGGTGGCGTGGGCCCGCGAGGGGTCAGAGCGGGGGGCCGGCGAGATCCTGCTGACCAGCATGGATCGCGACGGCACCAACGCCGGCTACGACCTCGTGCTGACCGCGGCCGTCGCGGGCGCGGTCAGCGTGCCCGTGATCGCCTCCGGCGGGGCCGGCAAGCTGTCGCACCTGTCCGAGGCGGTCGGCGCCGGGGCGGACGCCGTGCTGTGCGCCTCGATCTTCCACTACGGCGATCACACCGTCGCGGAGGTCAAGGAGCACCTGAGCAAGGCCGGCGTGGCCGTTCGTCCCGTTGGCTGATCGGCTCGCCGTGGCTACTCAAGCCGCCGGCGCGTACGCCAGGTGCACGACACCGTTGTCGTAGGTCTCGCTCTGCGACAGTGACAGCTTCGCGTTGGGGGTGTCCTGCGTGAACAGCCGGTCGCGGTCGCCGAGCAGCACCGGATACACGAACAGGTGCAGCTCGTCGAGCAGGCTGTCGGCCAGCAGCGCGCGGACCAGGGTGCCGCTGCCGCTGACGTACAGGTCGCCGTCCACGTGGTCCTTGAGGTCGCGGATCGCGTCGCGGTTGTAAGGCCCAAGCAACGTGGAGTTGTTCCACTCGACGTTCAGCTGTGGCGCGGATGAGACGACGTACTTCGGCGATTCGTTGAAGAACGGGGCTCCCGGGTCGTCCTCGGCGGTGCGCCCCGACCACGCCGGCGCGAACATCTCGAACGTGTTGCGGCCCAGCAGGATCCCCTTGGATGAAGCCACCACCGCTCCGATGGCCTCGCCCATCTTCGGATCGAACGAGAACTCCATCGTCCACGACGGTGACTCATACACACCGTCGACGGTGATGAACTCGTGCACCTTGATCTTGCCCATGATCTCCTCCTCAGCGGTTGACACAGAGCGTATGCGCTCGGTTGCCAGGACCGGTCCCGGGTCGGGAAATCATCGCGGGCAGGTTGCGGATCGCGGACGCGCGACCGCGCCTCCGGTGACACTGTTACGAAACGGTTAGGTCACGCGCGCACGGCTCCGCACGGCGCGTAAACCCCGCCGAATCGGTAACTACTGCAGTTCTATTTAGGTCTAGCTGTCAGACAGCCGCGGCTAGGCGGCCTCTTCCACATACCCAGCCGCTGCGCATGCGTCGCAGTACGCGGCGGGAGGGACACGAGGCTCATAGCAGCCGGGGCGACAGCACGTCGACGACCGCTTGGGACGGCCCCGGCCGATGCGGGCCGCGGCAGCATCCTTCAGCTCCTCGCGCATGCGATCGAGCTCAGCCGCGTGATCCGCGCAGAATCGACGGCCGGGCGCAGCCGACCGCTGACAGTGACTTCCACTACGACAACGCATAGACCGCGAAGCATACCAAATGTGCCCGAACGCACGTTCCGCCGACCCATGCGTGGGGGCGTTCGTGCAACCTCCGCGGGGTGTCTAGCTGCCCGGCGAGAAGCTTACTTGTGCTGCTTGCTGCGTGCACGCCGCTTCGCCTCGTGCTTGACCTGCTTGGCCTTGTGCCTGGCCTTCCGGACGGCGTGCGCGGCCGGCTGCGAGCGCTTGGGCAGGAACTGGTAGATCGCCCCGTAGCCGACCATGTAGATCGCGCCGGGGTCGGCGATCACCGGGTTGAAGGCACCGTCGGAGAACGCGAACACCTTCTGGCCCGTGCGGACGTTGAGGCCGGCGGTGGTCTTCGAACCGAGGTTCGAGTAGTACACGACGTCGCCGACAATCGTGGGCGAGCCGGAGATCCGGCCTCCGGCAGAGTGGCGCCAGCGGACCGCCCCCGATCGCGCGTCGAAGGCATAGAAGTTGCCGTCGTAGGAGCCGATGTACACCGTCGCGCCCAACCCCGGAATCTCGGCAACCGCCGGCGAGCTGTACACGTAGGCGCCGGTACCGGTAGCCCACGCGAGCTGGCCGCTCCGCTCGGCAAAGGAGTACACGCGCCCGTCGGTGTTGCCCATGTACACCCGGCCGAACGCGACCGCCGGGGTGGAGTAGAAGTTCCCCGAGCCGAACCCGAAATGAGTCCCGTTGGTTCCGACTCGCCACACCTGGCGACCGCTGTTGGCGTTGACCGCGTAGGCGTGGCCGCTGTAGTCGCCGAAGTACAGGTTGCCGTTGGCGTACGCCGGGCCGCCCTTGATCGCGCCGCTGGCGTGGTAGACCCAGTTCACGTGGCCGTCGCTGGTCCTCAGGGAGACCAGGTTTCCGGCGGTGTCCCCGTAGTACACAGCGTTGCCGACGACCGTGGGGGAGGTTTCGGTTCCCGCCCCGACGACGTGCGTCCAGACCACCCGGCCTGTCTTCATCGACAGCGCGAAGAAGCGTCCGTCGCCGGGTCTTGACCCGTGAGCCGAGAGGACCGGGACGAATACGAGATGGTGGCGAGCGTCAAACGTGGGTGACGCGGCGGCGAGCGTGCCGACCTTGTGCTTCCAGATCTCGTGCCCGTTGAACTTGTTGACGGCGCGGGCAGAGCCGTTGTCGTCGATCAGATACAGAGTGGTCCGGTAGATCACCGGTGGGAACTCGAGCAGTGCCCCGTCGTTGTACTTCCACCCCCGGCGCAGCGGGGGATCGAGGCGACCGGAGTTCGGAAAGTCCCGCGTGCGGGCCAGGTCGTAGCCGTACCGCGGCCACTGGAAGGTATCGACCGCGGGCTTCTTGGGCTTGGGCGCTGTGGCCGTGGTGGTGGTGGTCGTCGGAGCGGTGAACTCGACGTCGGGATGGGAGACGTTGCCGGGCGAGTGCAGGATGATGGCTGCGACCGCGCCGGCTGCCAGGAGCAGGCCGACGCCCACAGCGACAAGCACCCAGCGCAGCCAACGCCGCGAACCGGGACTTGGCATCCGGATGATGCTAGTAGCTGCACCAGAGGGGACACCGGCCGCCCGATCGTCCATGCTTGCCGCTGATGGACGTCCCGCCGCCGAATCAGCTGCTGGCCGCGGTGCGGTCGCTGCCCGCCGCGCCGGCGCTTCTGGACCATTTGACCGACGCGGTCCCGGTCTATCTGGTCGGCGGCGCCGTTCGCGACCTGCTGCTCGGCGGACGGCCCCTCGACCTCGATCTGGTCGTGGAGGGCGACCCGGCCCAGGTCGCCGCCGCCGTTGGTGGGGAGGTGCGGACCCATGACCGGTTTGGCACCTCAACCGTCACCCTGGACGGGGTCACGTACGACCTCGCCCGCTCCCGCCGGGAGACCTATGCGCACCCCGGCGCTCTGCCGGACGTGTCACCGGCGCCGCTTCCCGAGGATCTGCTCCGGCGCGACTTCACGGTCAACGCGCTGGCGATCGCGCTCGTTGGCGCTGCCGCGGGCAGCCTGGAGGCCGCCCCGCTGGGCCTGGAGGACCTTGAGCGGCGCAGGCTGCGAGTCCTTCACGACGCCAGCTTCATCGACGATCCGACCCGCGCGCTGCGCCTCGCGCGCTATGCCTCGAGGCTCGAGTTCGAGATCGAGCCCCACACGCGGACGCTGCTGGATTCGGCGTTGGACGCGGGCGCGATTTCGACGGTGAGCGGTTCACGCATCGGCGCCGAGCTGCGGTTGCTCGCCCGTGAGCCCGACCCCGTGAGCGCGCTTCGATGCGTGGGCGAGCTGGGGATCGCACACGCGATCCATCCGGCCCTGGGCCTCGACGACGAGCCGCTTGCGAGACGGGCCCTGGCGCTGCTGCCCGCCGACGGCCGCCGCGACCTGCTGGCGCTCGCGCTAGCGGCCCGGCATGTGCCACCGCCTGAGCTTGCTCACCTGCTCCACACGCTCGCGTTCGAGGCCGCCGACCGTTACGCGATCCTCGCCGCCGCGACTAAGGCACCGGCGCTCGCCGGTGACCTCGAGCGTGCCGGGCGACCCTCGGAGATCGCGGACGCGGTCGGCGACGCCGGGCTCGAGCTCGTGGCACTGGCGGGCGCGCTGGGGCCCGACCAGAAGGCGCGGGAGTGGCTGGGAAACCTGCGGCACGTCCGGCTCGAGATCGACGGCAACGACCTGATCGACGCGGGCGTAAGCGAAGGGCCGGCGATCGGCGTTGGCCTTCACGCGGCGCTTTGCGCCAAGCTCGACGGCCGCGTGTCCGGCCGTGAAGCGGAGCTCCGCGAGGCCCTGCAAGCGGCGCGGGCCAGCGGATAGCCTCAAAGCATGCGTAACGCCAACGCGCTGCGGTGGCAGGGACAGACCGGCCACTACGAGGTTTATTACCTCACCGCCACCGACCCGCGCACGGGCGTAGGCATCTGGATCCGCTACACGATGCTCGCGCCTCTGGAGAGCGTCGGCGAACCGGCGACCTGCGCGCTGTGGTTCTCGGCGATGGACCCCAAGGGCGACACCACGATCGCCCGCAAGGCGTCGTTTGCGATCGACCGCCTGCGCGCGTCGAGTGAACCGTTCGAGCTGCGGATCGGCGACGCGCTACTGAGCGACGAGCGGATGAACGGGGAGTTCGAGGACGTCGCGTGGGACCTGTCGTGGACTCCGGCGCAGCGCGCCTACGAGCACGTGCATCCGGCGCTTGCGCGTCTCGGCGTCGCGAAGACCATCCTCGTGCTTCCCCACGCCGATCTCTCGATCGACGGATCGGTGACGATCGCGGGTGATCGGCTGGAGCTGTCGGCCACGCCCGGAGCGCAGGCGCACCTGTGGGGCTCAAAGCACGCCGGCTCCTGGGTCTGGGTCCACTGCAACGACCTCCGCACGGTTGACGGCGAGCCCGTGCCGGACTCGTTCGTCGACGGCGTGTCCGTGATGGTTCCGCGCTTTGGCCGCGAGATCGGGCCGAGCACGCCGATCGTCGGACGGCTGCACGGCAGCGACTTCATCTCCACGTCGCCGACGCGGGTGATCGCCAACCACAGCACGTTCGCGTTGACCGGCTGGCGGTTTGAGGCGTTCGATGGACCGCGCAAGCTCGTCGGCGAGGTCGACTCCTACCGCGACCAGATCGTGGGAGTCACGTACCACGACCCCGACGGCGACCCTGCCTACTGTTACAACAGCGAGACCGCGACGATGCGGCTGCACGTGTACGAGCGCGCGCGCCAGGTGGGCGGGTGGCGGCTGCGCGAGACGTTCGTGGCCCACGGTCGCGCGCACTTCGAGTACGGGCAGCGATCGCCTGTGCCGGACATCGAGCTTCGCATCACGTGACACCGTCCGCTCCGTTCTATGCCCTCGGGGACCACTTCGCCGTCGATCTCAATGGCGCCCGCGCCGTGTTCACCACCCGCCGCGGCGGCTTCTCATCCGGTCCGTACGAGTCACTCAACCTCGGGCGCCTGACGGCCGATCGGCCAGAGGACGTGAGGCGCAACCGCGCCGCGCTGAAGGAGCAGCTGGGTGTGCAGCTTGCGTACATCCGCCAGGTCCACGGCACCGCCGTGCGGCGGGTCGTTGACCCGCCGGTAGAGCCCACCGATGCGGTGCAGCTGCCCGAGTGCGACGGACAGGCGACGGCGCTGCCGGGGGTTGCGCCGATGGTGATGACGGCCGACTGCCTGCCGGTGGCCGTGGCCGGCCCGGGGGCGGTCGCGATGCTGCACGCCGGCTGGCGCGGGCTTGCCCGCGGGATCATCGCCGAGGGTATCGATGCGGTCCGCGAGCTCGGCGCCGACGGGCCGCTTGAGGCCGCGATCGGCCCCGGGGCGGGACCATGCTGCTACGAGGTCGGCGAGGACGTCCATGCGGCGTTTGCCGATCAGCGCCTGGACATCCGCGACGGGCGCAACCTCGACCTCAAGGCAATCGCCCGTGAGCAGCTCCAGCGCGCCGGCGTCGGGGTGGTGCACGACGTGGGGCTGTGCACGATCTGCGGCGACCCCACACTGCTGTTCTCACATCGCCGCGACGGCGGGGTCACCGGACGGCAGGCGGGTGTGGTTTGGTTGAGCCGGTAACGGGGCTGCGCGCCGACACGGTCCGGGGGAATCTGGAGCGTGTCCGCGAGGAGATCGCTTCTACGGGTAGAGACCCGGGAGAGGTGCAGATCCTCGCGGCGGTCAAGTACGTGCCGGTCGCCGAGCTGCGCGTCCTGGCGGACGCGGGGATCAAGCTGGTCGGCGAGAACCGAGCGCAGGACCTGGTCGCCAAGGCAGAGGCATATCCGGGTGCATTCACGTGGGACTTCATCGGTCACCTGCAGAGCCGCAAGGTCCGGCAGGTGCTGCCGCACGTTCGCTACATCGAGACGGTCGCGACCGACTCGGTGCTGACACAGCTCGAGCGCCACGCCTCACCGGAGACCGAGGTGCTGGTCGAGGTCAACGTGGCCCGCGAGGAAGGCAAATCCGGGCTCGATCCGGACGAGCTGCCGGCGTTCCTCGAGCGATGTCCGGTGACCGTCGTCGGGCTGATGACGATGCCGCCATTGGCGCACGACGCCGAGGACTCGAGGCGGCATTTCGCGGCTTTGCGAGAGCTGGCCGAGGGACACGGCCTGCGCGAGCTATCGATGGGCACGAGCCAGGACTACGTGGTCGCCGTGCAGGAGGGCGCCACTATTGTGCGACTTGGCACAAGCCTCTACGCTTAGCAATGCCCGGACCTGCCGTCAGCGCGTCATAATTGCGGCAGGGAAATTCCGCCATTGCGGCGAAAGACCCATCGCAGATGGCCCTCAGAGATACCTGGCACCGCACACTCGTCTACTTCGGCCTCGCCGAGGACGACGCGTACGACGAGGAGCTCGAGCCCTACAGCGAGCCCGAGGTCGATCTGCAGGACAGTTATCGCGACCGTCCCAATGTCCGTCGTCTGAGCTCTCGGCGCCGGCGAGACGAGATCGACGACATCTTCGCCGACGACCCCGGGCCCGAGCGGCGGACCGCGTCCCTGCGCCCGGTCGGCGGTGGCGGCCGCGGGAACGGTCGCAGCAGCAGCGGGGACGTGCGGGTGCACTTCGTCGCGCCCAAGAACTTCAACGACGTGCAGGACGTCGCCGACCACTTCAAGGACGCGATCCCGGTGATCCTCAACCTTCAGGGCACCGACACCGACCTCTCAAAGCGGCTGATCGACTTCTCGAGCGGGCTGACATACGCGCTGGACGGCGGCATGCAGCGGATCGCCGACAAGGTGTTCTTGCTGACGCCTCAGAACGTCGAGGTGTCCGCCGAAGAGCAAGCCCGGCTCGTCGAAAAGGGCTTCTTCAACCAGAGCTAGGGCCTCGGGGCTCGAGCGGCTGGTTGAGCCGAACCGGGCACGGCTGCGTCCCGCTGTAGATTTCACCACATGGTCGTCGGCCTGATCGGCGCTGGCAACATGGCGCGTGCGCTTGCGCGAGGCTGGGGCGATCCCGTGTTGTGCTCCGACGGCGGCTCGGGACGAGCTCGGGAGCTCGCTGAGGAGCTCGGAGGCGAGGCATTTGACTCGAATGTCGAGGTCGCGCGACGGGCCGACGTTGTGGTCCTGTGCCACAAGCCCTACCAGCTCAAGCAAGTGGCCCGGGAGATCGCCGACCAATCGCAGGCCGTGGCTTCGGTGCTCGGCGGAACCTCCATCGGAATGTTGCAGGAGGCGTATCCGCGCAGTCACGTGTTCAAGCTGATGCCCAACACCCCGGTGGAGGTGCGCCAAGGGGTCACGCTCTACTCGCCCCCTCACGGCAACCCGCCGATTCGCGATGTCCCGGCCGACCTCGAGCGTGAGGTGGTCGCGCTGTTCGAGCGGGTCGGGATCGTGGTGACGCTCGAGGAGCGGCTGATGGAGGTGGCCGCGGCGATCATGAGCGTGGGACCGGCGTATCAGGCGCTTCTGGCCGAGGCACAGGTGGATGCCGGCGTGAGGCATGGGCTGCGCCCCGATCTCGCAGGCCCCCTTGTTGCCCAGACCATGGCCGGCACCGCCGCGCTGCTGCAGTCGCGCGACTACGACACGCTGGCGGTGCGGCGTGGCGTGACGTCTCCAGGTGGCAGCACCGCGCGTGGCCTGGCGGCGCTCGAGGCCGCGGGGATCCGCAGCGCATTTCAGTCGGCGATGGACGCGGTGATTCTCGGAGGTGCTCGCTGATGCTGGCGGATGCAGTCACTCGCGTGGACATCGCGAACTACGTCTCGGCCCTGTTTACGGTCTACATCGTCCTGATCTTCCTCTACATCCTGATGAACCTGCTGTTCTCGTTCGGGATGCGGCTGCCGTACGCGCGCTGGTCCGACGCGATCCTGACGTTCCTCCGCGACGTGTGCCAGCCGTACCTACGGCTGTTTTCGCGGTTCATTCCTCCGCTCGGGGGGTTCGACTTCAGCCCGATCGTCGGGATCTTCGTCCTGTACATCGTCCGGACCCTCGTGGTCAACCTAATATCGGGCTGACCTGCGCTGTAGATGGTGACCGAAGCGAGCGCACCGCCGAACGTCCGCGTGGCCGCCTTTGGGAAGGTCGTCGGACTCGCGGCTGTCGTGGTGGGCCTCGACCAGCTGACCAAGCACCTGGTGCGGACCGGCATCGATCCGGGGGAGACCCACAAGTTCCTTCCAGGCATCCAGCTCGTGCACGTGCGCAATACCGGCGTCGCGTTCAGCCTGTTCTCCGGCGGCGGGACCGTGGTGCTGGTGTTCACGCTGGTCGCGCTGGCCGTGCTGCTGGGGTACTTCACGATGCGCCCATCGCGCCCGTGGCTGTGGCTTCCGACCGGGCTGTTGATCGGAGGCGCGCTGGGCAACCTGATCGACAGGATCGCCCACGGCGCGGTGACCGACTTCGTCAAGCTGCCGCTGTGGCCGGCGTTCAACGTCGCCGACATGGCAATCACGCTCGGGGTGATTACGCTGCTGCTCGTGCTCGAGGGCCCGCGCGGGGATGGGCGCTAGCGAGCACCTGCTCGAGATTCGGGTGCCGGACGACGCCGCTGGGACTCGCTTGGACAGGTTCCTGGCCGAGCCGCTGGGCTCACGGGCGCAGGCCCAGGGCCTGATCGACTCCGACCGGGTCCGCGTCGACGGGCGAGTCCGCCCAAAGCGGCACACGGTCAAACCGGGCGAGCTGATCGTCGTCGATCAGCTCGAGCCGCCGGCGCTATCCGATGGCGGCGCACAGGCCGATTTCGCGATCGCTTACGAGGACGAGTACCTGCTCGTCGTCAACAAACCGGCGGGGGTAGTCGTCCATCCCGCACGGGGGAATTGGACGGGGACACTCGCCCAGGCGCTGGAGGGGGTTGCGGCTGGCGGCGAGGACCCCTGGCGCGCGGGGATCGTGCATCGGCTGGACCGCGACACGTCCGGGCTCTTGGTCGTCGCCAAGAACGACGAGGTCCACCGCGCGCTCAAATCGCTGCTCGCGCGGCGGCTGTTGCGCCGCGAGTACGCGGCCCTGGTCGACGGCCACCCGTCAGCACGCACGGGGACGATCGACGCCCCGATTGGGCGTGCCCGGCGCGACCGGGCGCTGATGTCGATCGACACGGACACACCGCGCGCTGCCCGGACGCACTTCGAGATCGAGCGCCTGCTGCCGAGGGCGGCGCTGCTGCGCGTGATCTTGGAGACGGGTCGCACCCACCAGATCCGGGTCCACCTGGCGGCGATCGGTCATCCGGTGTGCGGCGACCGTCAATATGGGGTGGCGGGACGCTACGGGCTCGAGCGCCAGTTCCTGCATGCGCAACGGCTCACGTTCGAACACCCGGTCACAGGCGACCCGATCGACGTGCGCTCGGAGCTGCCGGCGGATTTGCGGGCGGCGCTCGAGCTGGCTGAACGCGACGAGTGAGCGGCCCGAGTGCACGCCGCGATCCGGCGGGCGCGGACAACGTCCCACTCGATCGGTCCGCGAAGTCGCTTGGGGAGAAAGCAGCGCTCAGCGCGGTTTTTTACCCACTCGAGCTGTGAAGGGCAACGAATGGGTCGTTTTCCGCACAGATTCTGGTCCAAGGGCCATACGTCGTCTGCGCCGGCCGGACGATGCGCGATCCGGGGCGGCTAAAGTCGACGGGGCGGCCCGTCCACAGCCGCCCCGCCGATAGTCTGCGAACCGAGCCACCGGAGGTAGGGGAAGGGAGGTTCGGTCCGCGGGCGGGGACATCGCCGAAGGTAGGGAAGGGCGATATTCCCGCTGCAACATACAAACGTAGCCGTTTCAGGAGACTTGCGTAAACTTTTTCAATAGTCCATTTCCCCGACCCCATCCGTACGGGTCGCGGCCCTGCCTCGGAATAACCCGAGGTTCGCGAGCACCGGCGGGTGGACTGACAAACAAACAAAACAAAGGGAGCAGTATCAGTGGCTCAAATCGGTATCAAGGAGCTGCTGGAGGCCGGCGTGCACTTCGGCCACCAGACGCGCCGCTGGAACCCCAAGATGCGCCGCTTCATCTTCGGTGAGCGCGACGGCATCTACATCATCGATCTCCTCCAGACTCAGAAGCTTCTGGACGACGCACGCGAGTTCGCGGCCGAGGTCTCGCGCCGCGGCGGCACGGTTCTGTTCGTGGGCACCAAGAAGCAGGCACGCGACACAATCAAGGACACGGCCGATTCGGCCGACATGCCGTACGTCAACCACCGCTGGCTCGGTGGCCTGCTGACCAACTTCCAGACGATCTCACTGCGGATCAGGCGGTTGCACGACCTCGAGCGCTACGAGACCGAAGGCCAGCTCCAGCTGCTGCCCACTCGGGAGCGGATGTCGGCTCAGGCCGACCTCGAGAAGCTGCGCGCGAATCTCGGCGGCGTCAAGAACATGCAGCGGGTCCCGGACGCGATGTTCGTGATCGACCTCAAGACCGAGGCGATCGCCGTCCGTGAGGCCCAGCGGCTGCGCATCCCAATCATCGGACTGGTCGACACCAACTGCGACCCCGACGGGATCGACTACGTGATCCCCGGAAACGACGACGCCATCCGTTCGTGCGCCGCGGTGACCCAGGCGATCGGTGAGGTCGTCGCGCAGGGGCATGGCATCTTCCGTGCCGAGGAGGAGCGTGCCCGTCAGGAGCGCGAGCGCCAGGAAGCCGAGGAGCGCGCTCGCCGCGAGGCCGAGGAGCAGGCCCGCCGCGAGGCGGAGGAGCGAGCCCGGCAGGAGGCCGAGGAGCGTGCCCGCCAGGAGGCCGAGGAGCAGGCCCGTCGCGAGGCGGAGGCTGCGGCACAGGCCGCCGCCGCGGAGCCCGAGGCTCCCGCGGCGCCCGCCGCG
>DASSGR010000057.1:0-8284 GCA_035693425.1 Solirubrobacteraceae bacterium | reverse complement strand
CACCCCGAGCAACCCCCGCTCTAGCACCACGCCGGTCGCGCAGTGCAGGTCGCGCGCGCGGTGGTCCAGGAGGTCGCCCAGCAGCCCGACGGACACCCGCTCGGCGCGCTCGTCGACCGGGGCACGAGCGCGCAGCACGTTGGCGCCGCGAGCCGCGTAGAGCTCGGGGATGATCCATGCCTGCGCGAGCGCCATCAGCGCGACCGCTGCGGTCACGGGGTTGAGCGCCAGCAGCAGCGCGGCCACGGCGACGAACGGCACGGTGTGCCCGACGGTGATTGCCGTCCAGATCCGTCCGGTGCGCCGCAGCGACGCGTCGCTCACCCGCGGTCGCCAGTAGACGTTCTCGAGCTCGGGCAGCGCGCCCTCGGTGGGCAGCGAGCCGTGCGTCAGCGCGGAGATCGGCTCAGCCTCCGGCGATCGGCCGCCGGAGGATCACCAGCGGAGCGTCGACCGGCAGCTCGCGGACCTGCTCGGCGCGGCCCTCGCCCTGCGACACGACCGCGAAGTAGCCGAGCTCGAGCTCGGCGCGCAGGGCCGCAGTGGCCGCTTCGACGCTCCCGGGATCGTCCGCCGTCCACTCCGCCAGCGTCGTGTGGCCGCTGCTGTCCATCCTGATCAGCTGGGACATCCTCAACCTCCTACGAGCGTGGGGCTTTCATCCTACGCCCGCCTTGCCCTGACGCCCAGCTTTGCCGATAACTCTATTAAGAGCTACTTAAAGCTCTCACACGGGTAAGAAACAGTAAAGACCGCGTGCAAATAGTCGGCTTTCGCCCGTTTTATTGGATATGATTAGCAACACAGGGGCAATGACGGATCGCGTGGGAAGCCCGCAGGGGGCTTCTGGTAGGGCCGTGGACTACAAGGGAACGCGCGCAGCCCGTCTCGAGAGCAGGGTCGCGTCCAGCGCCCTGGAGAAATACGGAAACGCAGAGTTATGACGCCTCCCTACGCAGTCGGTCATTCGGCGCGCCTGAACGGCTATGCCGGAAGGCTCGCCTCAGATGCCTCGCTCACGAGCTGGTTTGCGCACGCGCTCGGCGGGCGGTCGTGGTCGCGGCTGCGGTTGCTGGTGGACGTCGTGGTGCTCTACCTGGCGTCGAGCGCCGCCCTGTTCGCCGCGCCCGAGGCTGACGGATCCCTGTCCCGCTGGCTCGCGGCAGCGTTCCCGCTGGTGTGCCTCGGGCTGCTGCACGCCCGCCCCGGGCCTGACGACCGCCTGCACGGGTCGGTGTTCGACAGCGCCGCCTACGTGATGGGCATGGTCTCGCTGGCCGCGGTGCTGACGATCGCCGGCGCCGCGCTGCTGGGCAGTTCCACCCCGGTCGACCTGCCGCTGAGGCTGTGGCTGTTCGGCTCGGTCTACCTCGGCGTCGGGCGCGTGATGCTGCTGTCGGTGCGCCGTCAGGCCGTTCGCAACCCGGCCCTCGCCACGCCGACACTCGTGATCGGTGCCGGCGCCGTCGGCGAGCACCTGGTCAGGCGCCTGGCGTCGGATCCGCGGTACGGCTTGCGGCCCGTTGGGTTCCTGGACTCCGACCCGCCCCCCTCATCCGATCTTTCCAGCGCGCCGGTGGCTCCGCTGCTCGGCGGCACCAAGGACCTCTCAGACACGATCGCCGTCACCGAAGCCCGGCACGTGATCCTCGCGTTCGCCTCGGAGCCCGACCATCGGCTGCTCGAGACGGTCAAGCAGTGCCACGAGCTCGGCATCGAGGTGTCGCTCGTGCCGCGCCTGTTCGAGGCCGTCAACGACCGGGCGACGCTGGACCACGTCGGCGGCCTGCCGGTGGTGTCGTTGAAGCCGACCAACCCGCGCGGGTGGCAGTTCGCGGTCAAGCACACCGCCGACCGGTTGTTCGCCTTCGTCGCGCTGGTCGCGCTGGCTCCGGTCCTGCTCGCGATCGCGGCGGCAGTCAAGCTGGACTCACCTGGGCCCGTGCTGTTCCGTCAGCGCCGGGTGGGCCGTGACGGGCGGACCTTCGACCTGCTGAAGTTCCGCACGATGCGCCAGCCGAGCCCCGCTTCCGCGCGGTTCAAGCCGATCTACGGCAGCGCCCCCGGGGGCATCGAAGGCGAGGACCGGCGCACGAAGTTGGGCCGCTTCCTGCGCAGCGCCAGCCTCGACGAGCTGCCGCAGCTGCTCAACGTGCTGCGCGGCGAGATGAGCCTGATCGGCCCCCGGCCCGAGCGGCCCGAGTTCGTGGAGCTGTTCGCCGCCGAGATCGACCGCTATCAGGACCGCCACCGCGTCAAGTCGGGGATCACCGGTTGGGCACAGGTCAGCGGCTTGCGCGGGCAGACCTCGATCGCCGACCGCGTCGAGTGGGACAACTACTACGTTCGCAACTGGTCCCTGCGCCTGGACCTACGGATCCTCGCGCTCACGCTCGCCGAGGTACTGCGCTTCCGCGGCTAAGCGTCGTCGCGCTCGAGCGACGGCGCGAACACCGGCATCGGCTCCGGGTCAAACCGAGTCGCGACGCCCTCGAGACCGAGCGCTCGCGCGACCGCTGCCGCTGGCACACCATGGCGCGCGACGCCTCGAAGCATCCCCGCCCCGTGTCCGAAATGCATCGCCGCCAACGCCACCGGGACGAGTGCGGCTGCGCCCGGGTCATCGGCATCTCGCAGGGCGGTCGCCCCGGCTGCCGCCAGCGCCGCCGCGTAGACCACAAGCCCCGCGCGCGCAGCTCGACGCGCCGGCCGAGGCCCGATCACCGCCGCCGCCGCGGTGACGACCAGCGCCGGAGCCAGCAGATGCGAGCGGCGCATCGTGTGGGGATGGCGAACCGCGGTCCACTCGCGGTAGTCGCCGTACTCGAGGTACTGGCGCCACAGCGACGCGACCGAGTTGCGCGGGGTGTACTCGGAGGCCATCGCCGGCAGGCACACCAGCCGTTCGTCGCGTTCCAGGAACCGGCCCGCCATCTCCGAGTCCTGGTTGCGCGCCCATCGCTCGTCCCAGCCGCCGTAGGTGAGCAGCGTCTCGCGCGCCCACACGCCGGCGAACACGCCGGAGTCCAGGTCGTACTCACGCGCCTCGGAGTCGCGGTCGCTCGCCCACTTTCGCGACCCGCCGCGGCCCAGCCGCGTCCGCAGGGCCAGGGCCACCGCGCGGGACACCGGACCGTTGCCCGTCGCGATCGGCGGCCCACTGACCCAGCGGGTGTCGCCGTCGGCCAAGCGCTTGACCCCGAGCGCCACGTAGTCGGCGGGATACGCGGTGTGGGCATCCATCCGCGCCACCCAGCGGCCGCGCGCGTGCGCCAGCCCCACATTGAGCCCACTCGGCGTGGTGCGCAGCGGATTGCTGAGGATCCGGATCCGCGGGTCCTCAGCGGCAAGTTCGCGGAGGATCTCAAGCGTGCGGTCGGCCGACCCACCGTCGATCACCAAGAACTCCATCGACCCGTCGAAGCGCTGCCGGCGCATCGCGTCGACGCTCGCTTCGATGTGACGCTCCTCGTTGAGGACCGGCATCAGGACCGAACACTCAACCCCATCTTGTGCGCCTGCAGTGCGTTCGGCCGCCATCTACGCTGCGCATTATGGCCAAGGGCCGGTGAGTATCCGTGAGCCGCGAGCGAATCAAGATCCTCTACCTGATCGGGTTCCTGTCCGACAACGGTGGAGCCGAGCGGTTCGCGCTGGGTCTGGCGACGCATCTGCCGCGCGACAGGTTCGAGCCGTGGGTGTGCGCGCCGCGTGGCGCCGAGCCGCTGGCCACCGCCGCGCTGGCCGATGCGGGCATCCCGTTCATCGGGTTGGGACGCAAGGCCAAGTGGGATGTCCACCGGCTCGGTGCGCTTCCCGGGATCGTCCGCCGTCACCGCTTCGACGTGCTGCACGCCCATATGTTCGGCTCGAACCTGTGGGGGACGCTGGTCGGGACGGCCTGCCGTGTGCCGGTCGTGATCGCACAGGAGCACACTTGGTCCTATGAGGGTGCCCCGTGGCGCGTATGGCTGGACGGTCAGGTGATCGGGCGCTTTGCCACGCGGTTCGTCGCGGTCTCCAAAGCGGACGCCGAGCGCATGGTGACGATCGAGCACGTCCCGACGCGCAAGGTCACGTCGATTCCCACCGCGTACGTGCCGCAGCCCGATGCCGGCCAGGACACCGACCTGCGCGCCGAGCTCGGGCTGGCGCCCGACACGCCGCTGTACGGGTCGGCGTCGAACATGCGGCCCCAGAAGGCGCTCGAGGTCATGCTCGAAGCCCACGCGAAGCTGCTCGAGACATGCCCCCGCGCCCATCTTGCGCTGGCCGGGGACGGAGACTCGCGCCCGGACGTGGAGAGACGCATCAGGGAGCTGGCGATCGCCGACAGCACGCACCTGCTCGGCGTTCGCACGGATGTCGACGCCGTGATCCGGTGCTTTGACGTCGCGGCGATGTCGTCCGACTTCGAAGGAATGCCGCTGTTTGCGTTCGAGTGCTTCGCCAACCGCACCCCGCTGGTGGCGACCGCGGTCGGAGGACTCCCCCAGATCATCGACGACGGGCGCACCGGCATGCTCGTCCCCCCGCGGCGCCCGGACCTGCTCGCGGCGCAGGTTGAGGTGCTGCTGCGCGACCCCGCCTTGCGCGAGCGATTGACGACCGCCGCTGCAGCCGAGCTCGGCGCTTACAGCATCGACGCCATCGCCGGCCGGTGGGCCGATCTGTATGAACAGCTGCTCCTGGAGCGCACGGCCGCGGCGGGAGGCGCTCGTGTCTGAGGTGCTCGTCCTCTGCTACCACGCGATCAGCCCCACGTGGGCGGCGCCGCTGGCGCTCAGCCCCGAGCTGTTCGAGCGCCAGATGACGATGCTGGTCCGCCGCGGATGGAAGCCCGCGACGTTTCGCGACGCCGTGCAGGAACCCACCGCGTCCAAGACGCTCGCGGTCACGTTCGACGACGCGTTCGCCTCGGTCTACGAGCGGGCGTACCCGATCCTCTCGTCGCTGGGGATGCCCGCGACGGTGTTCGCGCCGACATCGTTCATGTCCGAGCGCCGGCCGTTGCAGTGGAGCGGGATCGACCACTGGCTGCAGACCGACTCGGCGCCGGAGCTCCGCGGGATGTCATGGGAGGATCTCGGCCGTCTGCAGGAAGCCGGCTGGGAGGTCGGGTCCCACACCCGCACCCACCCCCGCCTGACCAACCTCGACGACGACGCGGTGCGCGACGAGCTCGCGGAGTCGCGGCACGAGATCGCGACGCACCTGTCGGCGCCGTGCGAGACGGTCGCCTACCCCTACGGCGACGTCGACGAACGCGTAGCCGACGCCGCCCACAGCGCCGGATATCTCGCGGGCGCCGCGCTCGCCAGCGGGCTGCGCGCCCAGGGGCCGCAGCGATGGCCTCGGGTGGGGATCTACAACGGCGATCAGATGTGGCGCTTCCGGCTCAAGCTCAGCCGCAGCACCCGGCGGCTGCGGGCCTCGAGGTTCTGGCGCAGCGCGACGTCGCGATGACGGTCGCGCTCATCTACCACGACGTCGCGACGGCGACGCGGCAGGACGAGTGCGGGTTTCCGGGGCCGGTCGCCGCGCGCTACAAGCTCGACCCCGAGCGGTTCGAGGCCCACTTGGACGCGATCGCCGCCACGGGTGTCAGCGTCGGCCTGATCGGCGACGGGTCCCAGGCCGCGCTGACGTTCGACGACGGCGGCGCGTCGGCGCTGGATGCCGCGCAGGCGCTGGAGCGCCGCGGGTGGCGTGGTCACTTCTTCATTACCACCGGCCGGACCGGCACGCCGGGCTTCTTGACGGCGGCGCAGGTCCGTGAGCTGGCCGACCGCGGGCACGCGGTGGGAAGCCATTCGCACTCGCATCCGACCTACATGGGATCGCTGAGCGCGGCAGAGCTGGCCACGGAGTGGCGATCGAGCCGCGAGGCTCTGGCGGGGATCCTCGAAGCGCCGCCCGACAGCGCCGCGGTTCCCGGTGGCTTTCTGTCGCCCGAGGTGATCGCCCAGGCCGCGGGCGCGGGCTACCGGCTGCTGTTGACCTCACAGCCCACGACCAGGCTCTCCTCGCACGACGGCATGCGCGTCCACGGTCGATTCACGATCTGGGCCGCCACCACGCCCGCGCGGGCGGCCGCCTACGCGCGCGGAGACCGGCGCGCGCTTGCAAGCCTGTGGATCGCATGGCAGGCCAAGACCGCCCCCAAGCGCGTCAGTCCCCGGGCCTACGAGGCGCTCAGGCGCCGGTGTGCCCGGCGCCGTTCGGACTCGAGATGAACGCGGCCACGCGCGCGGTCTCGGATTCGAGCGTGTGACGCCGGGCCAGCGCCAGCCCGCGGTCGATCAGCCCGACGCGCAGCTCCGTGCCGACCGCGATCTGCGTCAGCGCCTGCGTCGCCGCCGACGCGTCCCGCGGCGGGATTAGCAGCGCCGCCTCCCCCGCGGCCTCGGCCACGCCTCCCACGGCGGTGGCCACCACGGGCACGCCGGACGCGAACGCCTCGATCAGCACCTGCGGCACCCCTTCGGTGAGCGACACGTGCAGGAACGCATGCGACGAGCGGTACAGGTCCAGCAGCCCGCCATCGATCGGCACGTATCCGCGGATCTCCGCGTGCTCGTCGAGTCCGAGTCCCCGCAGACGCGCCTGCAGCGGCTCGGCCAGTGGCCCCTCCCCGCAGACGACCAGGCGCCAGCGCGGGTCGTCCGCGCGCAGTTGGGCGAGGACGTCGGCGAGCAGCAGCGGGTTCTTCTCGCTGTCGATCCGGCCCACGCTCAGCACGTACAGATCGCCGTCGTAGGAGCGGCCGGCCGCGCGCTCCCCCTCGGCCACGTCATCGGCGGTGACCAGCGACACGGCGATCTGGAGCACGGCCGGGGCGTGGCGGTAGTGGCGCTCGAGCTCGGGTCCGACCACCACGACCGGCACCCGTCTCGCGAGCAGCCGCCACGACAGCTCGAGCAGATCGGCCGCGCGGTGCATCCAGCGGCGCGTCGGCCTGCGACTGCGGACATACGCCGGAAAGTCCTGGCGGACGCCGAGGATCAAAGGCTTGCGGCGCATCAAGGCGATCACCGCGAACGCGACGGCATGCGGGTACGGGCCTAGCAGCCACACCCGATCGGCGTCGTCGAGCGCCCGCCAAAACCGTTGCAGCGAGCGAACGAGGGATAGGGCGACTGAGAACGGTTTTGTGAGGCTTGAGTAGTGAGGGAGCCCGACGAACCGAACCGACGCCGGGATGGGGTAGTGAAACGTGCGCGGTTCGCGATTGAGCCTCCCAACGATCGTCAACTGCTCTACATGCGCAGTTAGAGCCACCAAAAACAGCGCAAATGCGCGCTCCCCGAACAGGATCTCGCCTCTTTGGGAATAGACGTAGTCCGTGAAGGCGACGAGCTTCACCGGCTCATCGTACTTCTGGAGATACGCCTCCAGGTAAGCGCAGGGCTTGACCTCGAGGTCCACCAGGCGAACAGGAGAGACGCGTGCTTGCGAAGCTCGCGATCGTTACGACCATGCTCGCTTCCGGAGCGGGAGCGAGTGCGCTGGCAGCGAGCACGCCGCATGGCGGGTCGCACCACAAGCGGCGGCTGTGCCAGCGCTTTGCGTCTCCCTTGGGCTCCGACAGCACCGGCCGGGGGACCCGCGCGCGTCCGTTTCGGTCGGTCGTGCGACTGGATCGGGCCCTGCGTCCGGGGCAGACCGGCTGTCTGCGGGGCGGCACCTACGGGAGCATCAACACGCTGATCTGGCTGCGCAACAGCGGCCGTCCGGGTCACCGGATCACGATCAGGTCCTTCCCGGGAGAGACCGCGCTGGTGCGCGGATGGGTCGCCCTCGACGGCTCCTACACGACGCTCTCGCGACTGAAGATCGACGGGTCGAACACGTTCTACCGCCAGGTTCGCGCGGGAACGAACTGTCCCGCCCCCGTGTCGCAGCCACTGGTGATCGCTGGGCGCAACGACATCCTCCAGCACGACGACTACTTCCAGTCGGTGCCGACTCTGCGCGGCAACGGCATCGGGATCGGGTTCTCCGGTGACGCCGACAACACGATCATTCGCTACTCGAAGATCCACGACGTCGGCCAGTGCGGCGCATACGACCACCTGATCTACCTCTCGCACGGCAACAACGTCCGGATCTACGACAACTGGCTGTGGAACGACCCGCACGGCCGTGGCGTGCAGCTCTACCCCGCGCCCACCAATGCGCGCGTCTTCAACAACGTGATCGATCACGCCGGCGAAGGTTTCGTGATCGGCAACGAGCCCGGCGACACCGTCTCGGGCAACCAGATCTACAACAACATCATCAC
>DASSGR010000056.1:0-9298 GCA_035693425.1 Solirubrobacteraceae bacterium | reverse complement strand
TCGGGATCGGGTTCTGGGGCGACGCCGACAACACGATCATCCGTTTCTCGAAGATCCACGACGTCGGCCAGTGCGAGGCCTACGACCACCTGATCTACCTGTCGCACGGCAACAACGTGCAGATCTACGACAACTGGCTCTACAACGACGCCCACGGCCGCGGCGTCCAGCTGTATCCGGCCCCCACGAACGCGCGCGTGTTCGACAACGTGATCGACCACGCCGGCGAGGGGTTCGTGATCGGCAACGAGGCCGGCGACACGGTCTCGGGCAACGAGATCTACAACAACATCATCACCAACTCCACCGGCCTGCCGACACAGAACATCCCCGGCCAGGCGATCCACGACCTGTACAGCGGGACGCCCGGCACCGGCAACAGCTTCCACGACAACATCCAGTACGGAAACCCCGGCGGCATCGGCCACCTCACCGCCGTCGACCACTACGACAACAACAGCGCCAATCCACGCCTCGACGATCCGGTCGAGCACGACTACGAGCCCGAGGTCGACAGCCCCGCCGCCAGCTGGGGCATGTGGAGCGGTCACTGACGAGTCCCGCGGCTGTCGGCGGCTTTATCCTGGATACATGGGTCGAGCCCCGAACCAACCGGGTGACGGGCAGCGGTCGCTCGAACGACTGCGCGCCCACTGGGAGATCGAGCGTGAACTGGCGACTCGGCTGAAAGCCGCAAATCGCGATGAGCGCGCGGTCCTCTACGGGTCGCTGTATGACGAGCTATTTCGGCGGGTGCCGGACCATCCGCAGGTGGTGTGGCGCGCGGATCCGTCAGAGCGGAAGGCAACGGCCGAGAGTCAGGCCGCGGTAGTGCGACGGTTCCTTCCCCGGGATGGCGTGTTCCTCGAGATCGGCGCGGGCGACTGCGCCCTGTCACTGGCGCTTGCCGCCCATGCGCGCCAGGTCTACGCCGTCGAGGTTTCGCGGGAGATCGCGCATACGGAGGATGCGCCCGAGAACTTCGAGCTGCTGATAACCGACGGGCGATCGATACCCGTCGAGCGCAATGCGGTCGACGTCGCATATAGCAATCAGCTGATGGAGCACCTTCATCCGGATGATGCGCTGGAGCAGCTCAACGGAATCGTGTCGGCGCTGCGCCCGGGCGGCAGATACATCTGTTTCACTCCAAACCGCCTGCTCGGCCCCAGCGACATCTCGCAGTACTTCGAGGACGAGGTGGCAAGCGGCTTTCACCTTCGGGAGTACTCCAACCGCGAGCTGAGAGATCTCTTCAAGGCAGCCGGTTTCGCCTCTGTGGATGTGATTGCCATCACACGCGGACGCGTACGTGTGCTTCCGATGACTCCCGTCGCGGCCTGCGAACTGACATTTGAGGCGCTGCCGAAGTCTGCGCGCTTGCGGCTCAAGCGATCCCGGCTCGTGCGAAAAGCGCTATCCCCCGGCGGCGGCGTCGTCGCCACTAAGGCCTAGCCGGATCCGAGGATCGCTACGCAGCGGTCGAGGTAGTAGCCGCTCAGCTGGGCGCCCTGCAGGTAGCGGTCGTAGTAGTCGCGGGCGGCCAGCCCGATCTCGGTCGTTCGTGCTGGGTCGCCGATCAGCTCGGCGCAGACGTCCACGAGATCGGATAGGTCGCGCTGGACATAGCGGATGTTGAGCCCGTCGGTGAGCTCGACGGGTAGTCGCGTGAAAGGCGCCGGACGGACCACGCAGCAACCGATCGCGAGGTACTCGATCAGCCGGTGGCACATGTCCCCGTTGCCGGGAAGATCGATGCAGACCCGGCTCTGCGCGGCCTCGCGCAGGTAAGCCGCATACGGGAGCAGCTTGAGGCTGCCCTCGTAGTCAAAGCGCGTCTGTGCGCTCAGCGCTTGCACCGCTTTGCGCCTGTACTCGGTGGCATACGTGATCCCGAACCGCCCGTATACCTCGTACATCGGAGCCGATCGGCTCCTTAGGCGGCGCAGTGCCGGTAGATAGCGGGCGAGGTGCGGGCGCCCCGGGACGTAGCCGCCGGGCACTACACGCGGATTGTCGTAGCCGCCGGACCGATACTGCATCTTGAAGATCAGCGCACAGCTCGCCACGACCTCGTCCAGCAGCCGATCGGAATCGAAGTAGTCGATCGCGATGCGATGGCGCCGACCGTCGAGCCCGACCTCGATCAGCACGGCACCCTCGTACCCTTGGTCGATCTCGACGGCGCTGACCGGCACCTGCGCGGAGATTTCCGCGCGCAGACCGTCCACCCATTTGGCGGCGGGACCCCATTCGTAGCTGGTCGGCCAGCGTACGCTCAGACGCTGGCTAAGATCAGGCGCAACCGGCCAGGTCGCTGCAGCTTTGGGTACTTGCGACCGATGAAGCTGTGAGGAAAGCACGGTCGCCCCTGCCTGGCCAGCGCCCCGTAGGCGCTGGTATAGCCTGGTCACGGGCACGCAAGCTTTCCTGGCGCCGACCCGACCGCGCCGCTCAGGATCACCATGGCCAGCACCGCCTCCCACAGTATCGGTACCCGCACGCTGCGCGGGATGTTCTGGGCGTACGGCTCATTCGTGGGCGTGCGCCTGGCGTCGTTCGTCACGACTGCGGTCCTCGCCCGGGTGCTGTTGCCCAAGGACTTCGGGCTGATCGCGCTGGCGATGACGTTCATGGCGTTCTTGGACATGCTCCAGGGGCTTGGGGTCGGAGAGGCGCTGGTCGTCGCCAAGGACGAGCAGCTCGAGCACGAGGCGCAGTCCGCGTTCGCGCTGAGCACCGCGGTGGGCCTGGCGTTGTGGTTGCTGTCGGCGGCGCTGGGACCAGTCGCCGCGGCGCTGTTCCGGGAGCCCCAGCTGGTCACGATCATGCCCGCGCTGGGCTTCACGTTTCTGCTTTACGGACTCGGGTCGACGCATTACGCGCTGGCGATGAAGAGCATCGACTTCCGCTCGCGGACGGTCGCGGAGATCATCGACGCGGTGGTGCGGGGCGTCGTCGGCGTCGTGCTGGCGCTCGCGGGCCTGGGGGTGTGGAGCCTCGTGGCCGGATACGTCGCCGGCGCCGCGGTGATGACCGTGGCGATCTGGCACCTCGTCGACTGGAAGCCAACGTGGCGACTGCGGCGCGAACACGTGCGCCGACTGCTGGGGTTCGGCGGCGCGCTGACCGGCATCGGGATCATGGGCGCGTTCCTCAACCAGTTCGACAACGCCGTCATCGGACGCGTGCTCGGGCCGACCGAGCTGGGCCTGTACTCGATCGCCACCCGGCTTCCATACCTGCTGATCATCAGCCTCGCCGCGGCGACCGGACAGGTTCTGTTCCCGGCGTTCGCCGCGCTCGACGGCAAGGCCCTGGTGCGGGGTTTTCTGACGTCGCTGCGGTACACCGCGATGGTCGCGCTGCCGCTGACGGCGGTGCTGGTCACGCTTGCCGGGCCGATTACGCTCGCGATCTTCGGACCGCACTGGAGGGGCGCGATTGCCGCCACCCAGGTGCTGTGCCTGTGGGCGCTGATGTCGCCGATCAGCATGGTCTGCGGAAACGCGATCAAGTCCAGGGGCCGCGCCGGACTGCTGCTGGTGCTGGCGATCCCACAGGCGATCGTGCTGATCATCGGGTCGCTCGTGTTCGTGCATCAGGGGATCGTCGCGGTGGCCTGGGTGCAGGCGATAATCGCGATCGTCGCCCAGATCGTCACGCTCGGGATCGTGTGCCGGATGCTCGGCGTCAGGGCTGTCGACGTCGGTGTCGCGATCGGCCCACCGCTACTTGCCTCGGCTGCGATGAGCGTGGTGCTGCTCGTGATCCGCGGTGCCCTGTCGGAGCCGTGGCTGACCGTGATCGCCGGCGGCGTGGCCGGGGCGGTCGTCTACTTCGGGCTGTTGCACCTGCTTGCGCGCGACATGCTCCCTGCGCTGCGCGAGATGGCGTTCCCGCGCCGGGCCCCCGAGAGCACAGCGGTCTGAGTGTTTCCAGTTCACCGAACGCCTCGCGTCAGCGTCCTGATGCCCGCGTACAACGCCGAGCAGACGATCGCCGAGGCGGTCGCCGCAGCGCTCGCCCAGACGATGGCCGAGCTCGAGGTGATCGTCGTCGACGATGGCTCGGCGCGCCCCGCGGCGGGTGCGCTGGAGTCCATCCGCGACGAGCGCGTGCGGATCTTGCGCTCCGTCGCCAACCGGGGCGTATCGGCCGCACGGAACTCGGCGCTGGCGGCGGCGCGCGCGCCGCTCGTGGCGCAGCTCGACGCCGAGGACCTGTGGGAGGAGACGCACCTCGAGAGCGTGCTCGGCGCGCTCGAGGACCCGAGCGTGGGGCTGGCCTATGCCAATGCCGAGGTTATCGGGCATCCGCGGGGCGCCCGGTTGTGGATCCCGTCACGCGACTGGCGTGAGCCGTCGGTGCAGGGCCCAGGCGTGAGCCATCCCGTCAATGAGCTCGAGACGTTGTACCGGGGCAACCCGATTCCGGCGCCGACGGTCGTGATGCGGACGCAGGCGGCGCGTGCCGCGGGAGGCTATCCACGGTGGCTGAAGGTGGGGGAGGACTACATGCTCTACATCCGCCTGATGCAAGCCGGATGGCGGTTTGCGTTCGTCGACCGCGCGTCCGCGGTGTACCGGTGGCCCGAGCCGCGAAGAGGCGCCACGTTTGATCGCCGGCGTAACGCCCGTCAGCAGCTGAAGCTGCTCGTTGCCCTGATCGCGGACTCGCCGCGCGAGCCGGTCCTGCGCGCGCAACTGCCGCGGCATCTGGCGGAGATCGTGCAAACGCAGGTACCCGGCTCTGTTTGGATTGCACGAAACGTGCGCAGAATGCTGTCGGTAGGTCCGACACCTGCCGATAAAATCTAGCGTGATGGCCTTTGACAGCGTGGGCAGGGATGGCGAGCGGCTTGCTTCGGCCGAGCAGGCGATCGGCCCCTACCTGCGCGCGATACGCCGCCACTGGATCCTGGTCGTCGTCGTCACCCTGCTTGCGGGCCTGATCGCCGGCGTCACGGCGACGCGCGGCGGCAAGACCTACCAGGCGACTTCCTCGATCCTCGTAAGCCCACTGCCGGAGGGCCAGTCGAGCACGCTGGGCATTGGAACTGTGGTCGACACCGGCGACCCGGCGCGCACCATCCAAACGGCCGCGGCGCTGATCGACACCCAGCAGGCGGCGCAGACCGCCGCGGCGACGTTGGGCAAAGGCTGGACGGCGGGGGGCGTGAACAGCGCCGTCGGCGTCAGTCCGCTGGGCGCGAGCAACGTGGTGGCTGTGACGGCTCAGGCTTCGAACCCCCAAGACGCGGCTCGCGTGGCCAACGCGTTCGCGCAGGGCGCGATTGCCTACCGCGGCTCGGTCGTGCAAAAGCAGGTCGCAGCCGAGCTGGCCTCGCTCGACGCGCGACTGGCGCAGCTTCCCGCGAACTCGGCCGAGGCCCAGGCGCTCGGGACGACCGTGTCGCAGCTGCGCACGATCCAGGGACCCGACCGTGAGCCGACGCTGTCGGTGTCGCAGCTGGCGGCGCCGCCCGGCGGACCCACGGGAGCGTCCACGTGGCTGATCGTCCTGCTTGCGCTGGCTGGCGGGTTCGTGCTCGGGTCGGTCGCGGCGCTTGCGCTCGAGACATTCATCCGGCCCGTTCGGGATCGCGCCGAGGTGCTGTCGATCTACGACTTGCCTGTGCTGGCGGCGATTCCGCGCGTGCGCAAGCGGCGCGGGCGCGATCTGCTGCCCTGGAACCTCCCGCCTGTGGCATTCGAGCAGATGCGGATGCTCCGGGTGCAGCTCACGCTCGGCAAGCGCGGACGCGTGATCATGGTGACCAGCGCCGGCGCGGGAGACGGCAAGACGACGGTTGCGGCCGCGCTCGCAGCTGCGTTCGCCGAGGTCAACGACGAGGTCGTGCTGATGGACCTCGACATGCGCAGGCCTGAGCTGACGCGTCTGCTGAGCCCGAACCCCACCTTCGGCGGTCACGAGCACGCTGAGCTCGCCAACGGAGTCGCATCGGATGGCGCGTTCCCGGTGGCGCCGCTCCCGGGGGTCAAGCTCGTGCCGGCACCCAGGGGCGATCTGGCCAAGCTCGAAGCCATCATCAAGACTCTCCCCGCACAGATCGCCCAGGCAAAGCGCAAGGGTGCCTGCGTGATCATCGACACCGCGCCCGTGGGCGAGGTCAGCGAGGCGCTGCGGATCGCCTCGGTGTGCGATCAAGTCGTCGTGGTGGCGCGTCCACGGCACACCGACCGGCGTCGGCTGCGCATGGCCCGCGACCTGCTCGAGCGGGCACACGCCCCGACCGTCGGCATGGTGCTGGTCGCCGAGGACGCGAGCATGATCGGCGGCGACTACGGCTATGGATATTCGACGGGCCTCGGCTCGATGCTCGATGACAACGGCGTGGCGGAAGCGGACGTCCAGGCCGCGAGCTCGGAGACGGTCCGTGGCATCGAACCGGGGTAATCCCACCGACGTATCGGTCCTCGCCCTGATCGACCATTTCGTGATGGGCGGGGCGGAGTCGCAGCTGACGAGATTCGCGCTGGCTGCGGCGGGCTCAGGCATCCGGCTGTCGATCGCGTGTCTGGAGGAGCGCGACGGCAACCCGGCGGCGGCGCCGCTCGTCGAGCACGGCATCGCGCCGGTGAGCCTCAACGTCACCGGCCGGCACGGGCCGCGATCGGTGCAGGCGGTGCGGCGGCACATCGCGGCGGTCAACCCGCAGATCGTCCACACCCATCTGGGTACCTCGGACATGCTGGGCGGCCTGGCGGCGCGCTCGCTCGGGGTGCCCGCGGTCAGCACGATTCACGCCTCCAGCTGGGGTCCTGGCGCCAAAGCGAGGCGCCGGGTCGTGCGGGCATGCGCGACCCGCATCATCGCCGTCTCGGACAGCGCCCGGCGGGAGTACCTCAGCCACGGTTGGGCCCGCGACGACCAAATCGTCACGGTCCACAACGGGATCGACGCGGTCGCGGTCCCCGGTGCGGGCGCCGAGGTGCGCCGCGAGTTCGGGCTCGCGCCGGATGACCTCGTCGTGGCCATGATCTCGGCGCTGCGGCCCGAGAAGGGACACGACATCGCGCTCGAGGTCGTCCGCTCGCTGCACGACGTGTATCCCAAACTCCGGCTGCTGATCGTCGGTCGCGGAGCACTCGCCGACGAGATCGCGGCTCAGGCGTCCGACCTCGGCGACAGGGTCGTGATGGCCGGCATGCGCCATGACGTGATGCGCGTGTTCGATGCGGCCGACGTGTGCCTGCAGCCGTCGCGCACCGATGCGTTCCCCACGACTCTGATCGAGGCCATGGCGGCGTCAGTTCCGGTGCTTGCGACCGCGATCGAGGGCATTCCGGAGATCATCACCGACGGCGAGACCGGCGTGCTGGTGCCGGCTCCGCCGCGCGCGCAGGCGTTCGCCGACGCGCTCGGGGCGCTGCTCGACGATCCCGACAGGCGTCGCCGGCTGGCCAGCGCGGGCAGGCTGGAATACGAACGGCGCCTCACCACGCGGCCGTGGGTGGCGGGCACGCGCGCGGTGTACGACTCGGTGGTCGCCCAGTCGGGCCGGGCCGGGCGTCGGCGGATCGGCGGCGCGGCTTTGGAGCGCGGGAGATGAGCGCATAGTGAGCGGCATCGCCGAAGGCCCCACGATCCGCGAGCGTGCGATTCCGCACCCACCGCCTTGGCTGATCATCGCAGCGGCGGTGCTGGCCTCGAGCCTGGTGGGCCGGTTGCTCGCCGACGGTCGCATGAAGTACGGGCTGGCGCTGGTGATGGCCGCGTGCTTCGTGCCGCTGGTTCTCTTCAACCTGGCCGCGGCGCTCGCGGTCTATGTGGCGATTCTGTTCTTCCAGGACCTGTCGGTCCTGAGCTCCGGGCCCAACGCGATCGGTGTGCTCGTCGGTCTGGGGTGGATCGGGGCGTTTTTCGGGCGGCGAGGGCAGCTCGCGGCGATCGGCGAGAACCGCCGGCTGCTGTTGCGAATCGTTCTGTTCTGCGGCTGGCTGACGCTGTCGATCACGTGGGCGGGGCATCCCGGGCCGGCCGGCACCGAGGCCGGCTACTGGTGGCTTGCGGCGTTTGCGTTCCTGATCACGCTGACGGCGCTAACCACCCCGCGCGAGGTCGGCTACGTGGCGCTGGCGTTCGTGGCCGGGTCGGTGATCTCGGTGCTGATCGGCCTGGCGACCGGCGGTCTGCACGCCTCCGCGGACACCGTCAACCAGACCGCGATCCAGGGCCGGTTCACCGGCGGCGGCGGCGATCCCAACGTGCAGGCTGCCGGATACGTGGCGACGATGTTCGTGATCATGGGGCTGATCCCGATCTACCGCAGCCGGGTGATGAGGTTCTCGCTGATCTTGGCGTTCGCCCTGGTCACCGTCGGGTTCCTGGCGACGCAGTCGCGCGGCGGCCTGCTGGCACTGATTGTCGCGACGGTGGTGGCGCTGATCGTGGCGCCGCGCTACCGGCGGCGGATCCTCGGCCTGGGCGCGATCGTGTGCGTCGCGATCGGCGTGCTGCTCGCGACGCAACCCGGCGCCCTGTCGCGGATCACCAACTTCGGCGGCGGCTCCAGCGGGCGCGGCGACCTGTGGCGCGTGGCGCTCGACGTGTTCCACGACCACCCGTTCGCGGGCGTCGGGGCCGGCAACTTCGAGGCCGTCGAGGCGCATTTCGTGCTCCGGCCGGGAGCGATCAGTCGGATCCAGTACCTGGTCGACGTTCCACACCTCGTGCACAACACCTACCTGCAGCTGCTCGCCGAGACCGGCGTGGTCGGGCTGGCCCTCTACCTGCTCGTCGTGATCGGCTCCCTGCGCGCCACATGGTTTGCGGTCAAGCGCTTCGAGGCTCGCGGCCGGCCCGAGCTCGCGGACCTCGCGCGCGCGGTGCTGATGGGCACCGTCGCGATGCTCGTCGCCCTGTTCTTTATCTCCGACGGGGATGACATCCGGCTGTGGGTGCTGCTCGGGATGGGGCCGGCGCTGCTGACGATCGCAGGCCAGATGGGTGCGGCTCCAGGCCGCCCCAGGGCCGTTCGGCGCCGCCGAGCCCGAGCCGCGCCCGCCGGCTTGCGCTAGAAGCTAGAACGCTCCGTTCCAGAGACTCCAGCCGGCGGCGGGGCTGCCTGCCTGCGGCTGGAAGTTCTGGTCGGCGGGGTCGGTGAGCTGCGGGTTCGCGCTGCTGTTGTTGTATGCGCTGACCGCCGTGAGCCTGCCGATCCCACCCGGGTTTCCGTACTGGAAGTTGTCGTGGAAGCTGTTGCCGGTGCCGGGCGTCCCGCTGTACAGGTCGTGGATCGCCTGGCCGGGGATGTTCTGTGTCGGCAGGCCGG
>DASSGR010000055.1:0-12626 GCA_035693425.1 Solirubrobacteraceae bacterium | reverse complement strand
GAGGGGGCCGGTGGCTCGTACCGGGCCACCGTCTCCTGATCGACCTCGCCCGCGCCGAGCGGCGCGACCGGCTCGTCCTCGTCGGAGACGAGGAGCTTGCCGCCGGTCACCTCGAAGGTGCGGCGGAACTGGTCCATCGCGTCCTGCAGGGTGGTGACGTTGTCGTCGGTCAGGTTCTGGGTCTCCCTGATCGCCGTGAGCAGCCCGCCGTAGGACCGCTTCAGGAAGTCGATGAACTCGGTCTCGAACCGCCTGACGTCCTCGACCGGCACGTCGTCGAGCTGGCCGGTGGTGCCCGCCCAGATCGAGACGACCTCCTCCTCGACCGGGAACGGGTCGTACTGCGGCTGCTTGAGCAGCTCGACCAGTCGCGCGCCGCGGTCAAGCTGCGCGCGGGAGGCCGCGTCCAGGTCGGACGCGAACGCGGCGAACGCCTCCAGGTCGCGGAACTGCGACAGCGACAGCCGGAGCTGCCCGGCCACCCGCTTCATGGCCTTGATCTGGGCCGCGCCGCCCACCCGGGAGACCGACTGGCCGACGTTGATGGCCGGGCGGACACCGGAGTTGAACAGGTCCGTCTCCAGGAAGATCTGGCCGTCGGTGATCGAGATCACGTTCGTCGGGATATAGGCCGAGATGTCGTTGCCCTTGTTCTCGATGATCGGCAGGCCGGTCATCGATCCGCCGCCGAGCTCGTCGCTCAGCTTGGCGCAGCGCTCGAGGAGGCGCGAGTGCAGGTAGAAGACGTCACCCGGGTAGGCCTCGCGTCCCGGCGGACGGCGCAGCAGCAGCGACATCTGACGGTAGGCGTACGCGTGCTTGGTGAGGTCGTCGTAGATCGCCAGCGCGGCCTTGCCGTTGTAGAGGAAGTACTCGGCCATCGCGCAGCCCGCGTACGGCGCCAGGAACTTGATCGGCGCCGCCTCGTCGGCGGCCGCCATGACGATGATCGTGTTGTCCAGCGCGCCGGCGTCGTCGAGCGTGTTCGCAAGCTGCACGACCGTCGACTTGCGCTGTCCGATCGCCACGTACACGCAGATCAGGTCGCGGTCCCGGTTGTTGATGATCGTGTCGATCGCGATCGCCGTCTTTCCCGTCTGGCGGTCGCCGATGATCAGCTCACGCTGGCCGCGGCCGATCGGGATCATCGAGTCGATCGCTTTGAGGCCCGTGAGCATCGGCTCCTTGACCGGCTGACGCTGGACGACGCCCGGAGCCTTGTGCTCGGCGGGGCGGGTCTCGTTCGTCTTGATCTCGCCCTTGCCGTCGAGCGGGTTGCCGAGCGGATCGACGATCCGGCCGAGCAGGTCCTCGCCGACGGGAATATCCAGCAGGCGCTTGGTCCGCCGCACGGTGTCGCCCTCGACGATCTTCTCCCACTCCCCGAACAGCACCGCGCCGACGTTGTCTGATTCCAGGTTCAGAGCCAGTGCGGTGACGTCGTGGGGCAGATCGAGCATCTCGAACGACATGCAGTTCTCGAGTCCATGGATCCGGGCGATGCCGTCGGCTACCGACAGCACGGTCCCGACCTCGGTGAGATCGGCGCTCGTCGTGTCGAGCCCTTCGATACGGCTCTTGAGTATGGAGGTGATCTCGTCTGGGTTGATCTGCATGAAGTGGCTCCTTGGCGCGCCGAGTCCTACGCCCGCGCGACTTGCTTGCGAAGTTGGTTGAGACGGTTGCGGATCGAGGCGTCGAGCACGAAGTTGCCCACGCGTACGACGAGGCCGCCGAGGATGTCCGGATCGACTCTGCTCGAGAGCTCGACCTTCTGACCGGTCTGCTCTCCGATCCGCTCCCCGATCGACTGCACGATCTCCTTGTCGAGCTCGACCGAGCTGGTGACCTCGACCGGCAGCAGCTTCTTCTCCTCGTCCCACAGCTCCTCGAACCGCGCTCTGATGCGGAAGATGACCGGCATGCGATGCCTCTCCAGCAGCGCCTGGAGGAAGTTCATGAAGGCCGGATCCGCGCCCGTGACCGCACGCTCCAGGCCGTTCTTCTTCTCCTCGCTCGAGAAGTAGGGCGAGAAGAAGAAGACCGCAAGCTCGCGGTTTTGGTCCAGCGCCTGGGTGAACGCGCCGAGCTCATCGTGGATCTCGTCGAGGATCTCGCGCTCCATGGCGACCTCGAACAACGCCCGCGCGTAGACCTGGGCGATCTCTTCCATCTACCTGGAGTCCTCCGCGGGCGCCAGCGCGCTGAAGTCCAGCTCGCTGAGCGCGTCCTCGAGCAGGCGCCGCTGGTCCTCTTCAGTGAGGGTCTTGCGGGTCAGCTTTTCGGTCGCCATCACCGTGAGGTCGGCCACCTCACGCCTGATCTCGTCGATCGCCCGGCGCGTCTCGACCTCGATGTCTCGGCGGGTCTGCTCCATCAGCTGCTCGCGGTTGGCCTGCGCGTCCTCCTTGGCCCGAGCCTCCTGAGCATCCGCCGCCTTGCGGGCTCGAACGATGATCTCGTCTGCCTGCCCGCGGGCCTCCCGAAGACGCTCGCGGTACTCAGCCAGGACGTCGTCGGCCTCCTTGCGAATGTGCTCGGCGTGGTCGATCGAGTCCTCGATCGCCTTCTGGCGACGGTCCAGCGCCTGCGCGATCCGCGGGAACGCCAGCTTCCACAGGACGAGCATCGAGATGCCGAAGAGAAGCAGCGTCCAGATCATCAGCCCGACGTTGGGCGTGATCAGAAACGACCCGCTTGAGGCTGCCGTGGTAGCCATCGGACTACTTCAGGACCCAGGAGAGCAGGCCTGCGACCAAGCCGTAGAAGAACACAGCCTCGGTCAGTGCGAATCCGAGCCACTGGATGCTCGTGATTTCGTCGCGCATTTCGGGCTGGCGTGTAACGGCCTCGATCACCTTTCCGAAGATGATCCCGATGCCGACGCCGGCCCCGAGGGCGCCCAAGCCGCCGCCGATCCCGATTCCAAGGCCGGCGCTGACACCGGCCGCGATGTGAAAGATGGGGGTTAGCACTTCGAAGGCTCCTTTGGGTTAGTGGTGGGAGACCGCGCCACCGAGGTAGATCGCGGACAGCGTGGCGAAGATGAATGCCTGAAGCGTGGCCACGAGGCCCAACTCGAACAGGTAGATCAAGACCCCGAAAGGCAGCGTGAACCACCCCAGCCAGCTCGCGCCGAGGATCACGCCGAGCCCACCGGCCATGAACAGGATGATCAAGTGGCCGGCGAGGATGTTCGCGAACAATCGCACGGTCAGCGAGATCAGCCGCATGAACGTCGAGATCACTTCGAGCGGCGCGATCAGGATCAGGATCGGGCCGTGGATCCCGGAAGGGATCAGGCTCTTCAGGTAGCCGATCGGGCCCTGCGCTCGGATCCCGGCCCAGTTGAAGCCGATGAACGTGACCAAAGCCAGCGCGAGCGGCACCGACACGTTCGCCGTCGCGGCGTACAACGCGAACGTCGGGATGTGGGCGCCGAAGATCGTGAACTTCTCCTCGCTGTTGGTCGGCAGCGGCAGGTATCCGATCAGGTTGCAGTACCAGATGAACAAGAACAGCGCCCCGATGTATGGAAACCACTTGGCGGCCATCTCGTCGGGCATGTTTCCGCGAGTGATGTTGTCTCGCATCAGGGAGAAAAGGACCTCGACCCCGGTTTGCACGCGGTTGGGGCGGGCCTCCATGCGGCGCGCGATGAAGACCATCGTGAAGATCGTCAGCAGCGCGGCGATGAACAGGTACAGCACCGCGCGGTTGATGCTGAAGACGCCGAGGCTGACCCAGTCGACGAGCTTGAACTCGTTCTGCGGCAGGAACTCGTGGTTCATGTGGGTGCTGATGCCGAAGATCACCGCAAGCACGATCAGGCCGAACACGTAGAAGGCGGTGATGCCCCACAGCACCTTTGCTCGGTCGCTCATCGCGACCTCCCGTGGCTGAAGGCGGACATGGCGAGCTGCGTGGTGAACGCGAACACGATCACCGCGAGCGCGGTGATCCCCGCGTCGCGGCCGAACGCCTGCCGCGCCACGATTATGGCCAGCGCCAACAAGAACAACCGGCCCAGCATGTAGGCGAGCCGCAACCCGATCTGCTGCGAGGCCTCGGGCACCGAGACCGCAGCGTGTTCGATGCCAACCCCGATCGCACGCAACGCGATCCAGGCGCCGGCGCCGAGCAGATACCCGCCCGCGGGGACACCGATCAGCAGCATGATCGGCGCGGCGATGATCAACACCGCAACGTCGAAGTAGCGCAGCAATGCCATCGGGGCCTCAGATGTGGCGGAAGCGGTTAGCGACGACATATATCCCCAGGAAGAACCCCACGAAGAAGCCCAGCAAGAACAGCGGCACCGTGGCCCCCACCAGCACGCCGATGCCGGCGCCGATCCCCGCGCAGACGAGGTTGACCGTGAGCAGCAGCATTCCCGCTCCGGCGACGTCCCTGCCAGTGATCGGGGGACGGCTGTTGGTCATGTCGATGGAAGCTTTTCAAGCCCGAAAAAGGGGTCAGACGCGGCGTACCCTAGCGTCGCGAGAGAAAACCGTACTCGCGGACTGTCGCTACCTACACCATGTTGCCGATACCCGAACGGCTCGGCCGTGCGCCCCGCCAAGGGTAGCGCCGAGGCGCTGTCGGTGGCGCCTCGGTCGACGCCCTGTCCGGCTGGCCCTAGGCCACGCGATGGGTTGGCTCTCGCCGGCTCGGCAGCGAGGGCTTGGGGAGTTGGCCTTCGGCCCACATCGCGGCGATCCCGGCGCGCGGCAGCCCGAGCGTCCCCTCGTAGACCAGGTAGCGAGGCTCCCAGCGCGGGAAGAACTTCGCGTTGAAGCGATACAGGCTCTCGATCTGGAAGAACGGATTGCCCAGCGCGACGATCCGGCCGAGCGCCCGCTCGAGCCATCCCGAGGGGCTGTGTAGCCACTTCGCGAACGCGGCGAAGTTCAGCGACATCTCGTTGAGGCCGCGATCGCGCAACAGCTCGGCAGCTCTCGCGACAAGGAACTCGGTGAGCCCGTTCGGCGTACTCGGATCGCGGCGCATGAACGACAGCGACACGGCATCGCGGCCGTAGCAGGGCACGAAATGCAGCACGCCGCGAATCGCGCCGTGCTCGTCGCGGGCGATCACCACCATCGTGTCTTGGCCTGCCTGGCCACCGATTGAGTCCATCGCCATCGAGAAGCCGCGCTCGGGCGCGCCCTGACGGCCTAGCTCGATGACCCGTTCGACCTGGGCGATCGTGCCTGGGTCGAGCGCCGCCAGGTCGTGGAGCTCGGCCTCGTAGCCGGCCTTCTGCAGCCGGGTCACCGACTGGCGCACCTTGCGGATCGGGCGGCCCTGCAGCGAGAACTTCGTCAGATCGACGATCGCCTCGTCGCCGAGATAGAGCGTGTGCATCCCCATCCGCTCATACAGCGGACAGATGCCTTCGCTGGCGCCGACGGCCCCGAGCTTAAGGCCGCGCCCGTCGGCGAACATGCCCAGCTGCGCCAGCAGCGGCCGGATCGCATCCTCGGGTCCGACCGGGTCGCCCGACAGCAGCAGCACCCCGTTCTCGATCCGGTAGCCGACGAACGCGCGCTGGTCGTCGGAGAAGAAGTAGTGCTTGTCCCCGCGCAGCTTGAAGAACGACAGCGTGTCCGAGCCGTGCTCGCGCACCAGCGATGCCGCCCGCTGACGGGCGGCGTGATCCGGCAGCCGCCGCGGCGCGGCGATCGGTCGGAAGATCACGTAGGCGACCGTGAGTAGCGTGGCGATCTCGACCATGTGGACGCCCAACGGGATCCAGGCGAACTGGTGGTGCAGGGCGGTGTGGGCCTCGAACGCAAGCGGCCCGCGCTGCCACGCCAACAGATCGCCGGTCTCGCGCACGACGGTCGCGAACGATGGATGGCCCGCGGAGACCCACGCGGCCACGGCTGCCAGCGCCAACGCTCCGGCGCTCAGCAGCGGCACCCGCCACACGGCCGATCGCAGCGTGATCGGGTCGTGGCGCACCGCGAACGCGTCGCGCCCCGCGTACAGCAGTGCGGCGGCGGTCCAGGTGATGACCGTCTCCTCGAAGTCCAGGCCCTTGAGCAGGTCGAACAGCCCCAGCGCCAGCATCAGCGCGATCGCCGCCTGCAAGGCACGGCGGCGCCGCTTGAGCAGGTAGGGCGACACGAGCACGAGCGCGGTCCCGAACGGCAGCGCCATCGCGTGAAACAGGCGGATCGTCTCGACCGGCTCGAATGAGAGCAGCAGGTGGCCTCGCCACCTGATGTCGGGCGTCAGCGCCGAGGCGATGTTGATCAGCCCGACCACCGCGCTGGCCAGAGCGGCGACGCGCGGCAGCCAGAGTTGTTGGCGTAGCGGGGGTTTGGTCACCTGGATCGAGGGAATGTCAGTCGGCGGACGCTCACGGTCGCCTATGCGGATATCCGTCTGCTGTGAGCTCTAATCGACTGATACTTCGCACAACTGTACGTCGACGGCTCCTGATCGTTACGTCGCTGGCTAGGTCGAGGTTCCCGTCGTTTGCGCCGGAGTGGGCCGGTGGGTCGCGGCCGGCTCCGCCGCTGGGACGCGGCTCGACCGGGGGCTAGGCGCCCGGGTCGGCAGCGCGAGCGTAAGCCCAAGCGCCAGCAGCGGCAGCACCGCGATCGTCTCGAAAACCGCCGTGAGGCCGTGGGCGTCGCCGAGCACGCCGAGCAGCGGCGCGCCGACGCCGCCGAGCCCGATCGACAAGCCGATCGTCACCCCGGCGGCGACCCCCAGCCGGCCCGGCAGGTACTCCTGGCCCATCACGATCGTGACCGCGAACGTGGCGATCGTGGCGGCCCCGGCCAGCGTCGCGAATCCGATCGCGACGACCGGTCCCGACAGCAGGAAGCCCACGATCAGCGGCGGCAGCAGCAACATGGACCCGATCAGGACCGTGCGGCGCCCGAAGCGGTCGGCCAGCGGGCCGCCGACCAGCGTGCCCACGGCACCCCCCAGCAGCATCGCCGAAAGCGCCGCGTTGCCCAGCGCCTTGCTCGTGTGCAGGACGCCGACGTAGTAGAGCGGGATGAACGTGACCAGACCGAAGTACACGAACGAGCGAAGCGCGATCACCGATGCCAGCAAGGCGAACGGCCCCCACGCCTCGGGCTGGTCGCCGCGCTGCACGCGTCCGCCGACGACGTCAGTACGGAAGCGCTTCAGTCGCGGGAGCTCGTGGATCAGGACGGCCGCCATGAGCCATGTCGGCACCAGCACGAACACCGTCCCGTGCAGGCCGAACAAGATCACCAGCGGCGTCACCAGCACCGGGCCCAGCGCAAAGCCGACGTTGCCGCCGACGCTGAACAGGCTCATCCCGCTGGCGCGCCGGGCGCCCGACACGTAGTTGGCAAATCTTGAGCCCTCCGGATGGAAGGCCGCCACGCCGATCCCGCTGAGCACGACCGCGGCGAACGTCAGCGGATACGTCGGCGCCAGCCCGGCGAGCGCCACCCCGAGCCCACCGAGCGCCGGCCCCAACGGCATCAGCCATGGCAGCGAATGGCGGTCGGAGATGTGCCCGAACGCCGGCTGGATGATCGAGGATGAGATCGTCGCCGCAAGCACCAGCGCCGACGCCGACGCGTAGTTGAGGTTGTCCTGTGCGATCAGGAAGGGCAGCAGCGCGGGGATGGAGCCCTGTGCGATGTCCGTGAACAGGTGGCCGGCCGACAGCGTGGCCATCGCCCGACGGTCCACGCCTGCTGCCCGAGGTTTCACTCCTGTAATTCTGACCGGCGCTTCTGTACAGCCTTGCGCTTGTCGACGAGCTCGCGCTCGAGCTGCTCGAGCTCGCGGCGCCGCTCCCTGACCAGCGACAGCTGCGTGGCGATGTGGCCGAGCGCCTGGTCGAGGATCCGCCGCTGCCTCGCGGGGTCGTCCGTGTGCGCGAACTCCTTGCGCAGCTCGGCACGCGCCGTCTCGGCCTCGAGCAGCTCCGCGAGCTGATCCAGCGACAACCCGAGCAGATCGCGCAGGCGGATAATCTCGCGGACCCGCTCTACGTCAGCTTCGGTGTAGCTGCGGTGCCTGCCCTGGGTCCGGTCGGCGGCGCCGGGCAGCAGGCCGATCTCCTCGTAGTAGCGAATCGTGCGCGGGGTGGTCCCGGTCAGCTCGGCGACCTCGCCGATCCGCAGGGCCTTTGTCGCCAGCGCGCTCATGCCGCCGCCTGGACCTCGGCGCGGGCCGGGCGCTCCTCCTCGGCCTCGACGCTCACGTGCTTGGGCCGCGCCGCGGCCACGAACGCTCCAAGGATCGAGACCGCCGACAACGTCCAAAGCGCGGTGTGCATGTTGGAGATGAACGGATCAAGCTGCGCGGTCGAGATGTGGTTGGCGAGTCCGGAGAACACGCTGAACAGCACGTTCTTCGGAACAGACGATGTCACCACGGCCAGGACGAACGCAATCGAGATGACCGCGCCGGTGTTCTGGACGAGCACCCGGGCGCCGGCGGCGATCCCGCGCCGGTGGGTCGGCACGGTTCCCATCATCGCGGCGGTGTTGGGCGAGTTGAACATGCCCGAGCCGATCCCGACGATGAACATGTAGATCCCCGGCGCGAGGTAGCCCGTGTCTCGCTGCAGCGTGGTCATCAGCGCCAGGCCTACGGCTTGGACGACCATGCCCGACACGGCCAGCATGCGCGAGCCCCTGCGGTCGGCCCAGATGCCGGCCAACGGCGAGGAGAACAGCATCCCGAGCGCGAGCGGCGCCAGCTTGATTCCGGCGATGATCGGCGAGTTGCCCTGGACGCCCTGGAAGTAGAACACGAACACGAACATCAGCGCGAACCTGGCGAGCCCGTTGATGAAGGCGGCCGCTGCGGCCGCCGAGAAGAGGCGGTTAGAGAAGATCGAGAGGTCGAGCATCGGCGCGCGGCTCCGGCGCTCGATGACCACAAACAGCGGCAGGAACACGGCTGCGGCGATCAGGCTGCCGATCACCATCGGCTCGGTCCAGCCGGAGATGCCGCCCTTGGAGATTCCGAACACGAGCCCCGTGAGACCGATCAGGAAAGTGAGCGTCCCGGCGAAGTCAAACGATCGATCTTCTGAGCGGCCGCTCAGCTCGCGCAGCACCAGCCACGCCCACGCGCTGCCCGCCAGTGCGAACGGGACGTTGAACCAGAACACCCAGTGCCAGGAGATCAAGACCAGCGCGCCGCCGAGCACCGGCCCGATGACCAGCCCGACGGCGGCGACCATCGTGTTGGTGCCCATCGCGAGCCCCAGTTGGTTGCGCGGGAAGGCATCGGTGACGATCGCGGCCGCGTTTGCGAACAGGAAAGACCCGCCGATGCCCTGGGCGATCCGCCACAGGATCAGCTCGGTGCCGTTGCCAGCGAAGCCGGCGCCCAGCGATGCGAACGCGAACGCCAAAAAACCTCCGATGTAGGCCTTCTTGCGCCCGAACTGGTCAGACAGCCGGCCGGCGCTGAGCACCAGCACGGTCGAGGCGATCATGTAGACGAGGATCACCCACACCAGCTCCAGCAGGCTCGTGTGGAGGCTGCGCTCGAGATCCGGCAGCGCGATGATCAGAGTGCCGGAGTTGATCGTCGCCAGCAGCATCCCGAGGCTGGTGCACGACAACGCCCACCACTTGTAGTTGTCGTGCTCGGCGTGGACGCCGATGCGCGACGCAAATCGGTTTGGCTTCGCTAGCAACGTGGTCAGGGTAAATCTTCCTTTCGAATACTCAAAACTGAAGCTTACGTAAACGTAAGATAGCAGAAAACACGTCGCCTTTGGCCCCTTTTCGGGCCTGGGCTATTACTCGAAGGCTGCGACGGTCGCGAGGATCACGAAGGTGGCGACGAGCGCTGTTCCCTCGAACAGCGTTGCTTCGCCGTCTCCCGTGATCTGCCAGACGAGAATCGCCGTGCCGAACAGCGCGCCGATGTAGACGGGCGCGATCGCGAACGTCAGCGTTGAGGCTGTGAGCAGGGAGACCAGCACCAGCACGGGATACAGGAATGCGGCGATCTGCGCGACGGAGTTCTTGATCACCGAGATCGCGAGCTCGTACTGGCCCTTGGCGGCGAGCACGACCCCGACCGCGTGCTCGACCGCGTTGCCGGCGATCGCCACGATCACCAGGCCCGCGAATGCGCGCGAGATGTGCAGCGTATGAATCGTCGGCTCGAGCGCGTGCACGAACCAGTCAGAGACGAACGCCGACGCAGCTCCGCCGATCGCGAGCAGGATCAGCGCGTAGCGCGTCGACAGGCGCGGCGCCTCGTGGTGCTGGTCGGTCGACGCGGGCGTGGTCAGGTACTGACGTACCCACACCCCGTACACGACAAGGATCGCGATCGCCCCGATGATCGAGATCGTGCGGATGTGATGGCTGGCCGGATCGTGGGACTGCGTGGCCAGACCGACCAGCACGATGATGAACGACGCGATCAACAGGAGCGTCGCCGTGTCGTTGGGAAGCCGCGGGCTGAAGCGCATGATCCCGTCCTTCTCGCGGCGCGCGCCGACGATGATCGCCAGCCCGAGCACCAGCAGAGCGTTGACGAGGATCGAGCCGAGGATCGCGGTCTCGGCGACGATCACCTCGCCCGCCTGCAGCGCGAAGATCACGACGAAGAACTCGGGCAGGTTGCCAAGCGTGGACTGCAGCAGGCCGGTAATGGCGGGCCCGAAACGCCCCCCCACCTGCTCGGTCGCGAACGACACCACCCACGCCAGGCCGGCAAGCGCCAGCCCCGCCAGGACGAAGGCCAGCACATCGGGGGCGCCGTGCGCGTAGCGGGCGACGCCCGCCGCGATCGTCAGCAGTGTGATGCCGCCGAGCAGGATGCGCTCGGCAGTGTTCAGCCCCTTGAGCTTGGCTCCGTCGCGCTCGGCGCCTTCGCGGAGGGCCAGCTACCCCACCCTCTCGAACTCACCGGTCTCCACGTCGCGCCGCACCCGCTCCTCGATCTCGTGCTCGCTGGTCGTCGGCTCTGCCTGGCGGATCTCGCTGCTGCGGCGGCTTTTGAACTTGAGGATCTCGAGGACGTAGATCAGGTACACGCTAGCGGCCAGCGCGAGCAGCACAATCGCCGCCATCACGATCGTCCAGCCGAGGCGGAAATAGGCAGGGTTGTGATGGTGATACGGGACGTATCGGAGCGCCACGGCGACCCCCGCCAGCAGCAACGACCACGCGTACAGATAGGCCACGGTCTTGCGCTCGCTGAAGCCGATCCGGGCCATCCGATGGTGGAAGTGGTTGGCGTCGGCCGCCCACGGCTTGCGGCGGTACTTCAGGCGTTTGGCAACGACGAAGCTCGTGTCCAGGAACGGCACCGCGAGGATGAACAGCGGCACGACCAGGGCGACCACCGCGTTGGTCTTCAGCGACCCGATCACCGCGGCCACGCCGAGCAGGTAGCCGAGCAGGTTCGCGCCGGAGTCGCCCATGAACACCGACGCCGGGTGGAAGTTGTAGAACAGGAACCCGAGCGCGGCGCCCGCGGTCAGCGCTGCGAGGATTCCCGCGGCTCCGACGTGCAGGCTGAAGGCGATGATGGCGAACGCGATCCCGTCGATCGTGCACAGCCCGGCGGCGAGGCCGTCGACGCCGTCGGAGAAGTTGACGACGTTCATCAGCCCGACGAGCCAGATGATCGTCAGGTACGGGCCCGCGTTAGGGAACTGGAACGCGCCGATGAACGGGATCGTCACGTCGGTGACGACGACGCCGGCCTCGACGGCCACAACCGCCGCCGCGATCTGCCCCAGAAGCTTCCACTGCGGCCGCAGGTCGAAAACGTCGTCGAGCGCGCCCACCACTGCGATCAGGACGGCGCCGGCGAGCATCCCCCAGGTGTGCACGACGCCGCCGTGCGTCTCGTTCGAGTGCACGAGCCGGGGCAGGTGGATCGTCGTGGGCATCCACAGCGCCGCCGCGATCAGGACTCCGGCCAGGATCGCGAGCCCGCCCAGCAGCGGCGTCGGATGCTTGCCGAGGCCGCGCTCGCGGACCTTCGACACGGCACCGATCCGGCGCGCGAAGCGGGCGGCGAGCGGCGTGAGCAACGCGGCAACCGCCATCGCCACGAGGAATGCGAACAATGCGTCTAGGCGCATGGGCTCGAGCGAAGGATTGCAGCCACGGAGGATCTCAGCTCTGGCCGAGCGCTCGGGCGATCGTCGCGATGGTCTCTATCGGACGGTCGCGGAGCTGGATCCAGGTGATGCGGATCACGCGATAGCCGGCGGCGATCAGCTGCTGATCGCGCCGTCGGTCGCGTTCGAAGGCGGCGCGGTGGCTGTGGTAGGCGTAGCCGTCCACCTCGACGATGAGGCGCTGGTCGGGCCAGACTACGTCCACCACGTAGCCGAGCACCGGCTCGTTGAACAGCGGACGATCGAGGTCGGCGTCGTGGATCAAGTCGCGGAGGCGGCGCTCTGCTTTGGACCGGGTGTAGCCGGTGTCGGCCTCGGCTTCGAGGAGCTTGCGGATGATGGGGGCACCGGGGCGGGTCGAGGCGCGTGCGATGACTGCGTTGATCTGGCGGTCGGTGGCGAGGCGGTGGATGCGGGCTTCGGCGAGGGCGGATTCGACGTCGCGGAGGGGCTCGGTGGCGGCGAGGTCGCAGATTGTGCGGGCGGGGGTGGTGAGGGGGATGCCATCGCT
>DASSGR010000054.1:0-35839 GCA_035693425.1 Solirubrobacteraceae bacterium | reverse complement strand
GCTGGAACGCCCGTCCACTCGAATGAGAGCGCCGCCCCGCGGGCGGCCGCCGTGGCGCGCCACGCCTCCGCCGAGTCGGCAAGCAGCTCAGCGACGTCGACCTCGTGGCACGGGCGCCCGTCTCGAGCACGCACCCCCACCGCCGCAAGGTCGTCGAGCGCGAGCGACGCGCGGCCGAGCTCGAGATCGAGCGCGCGCAGCTGCGCCGGTGAGAGCTCCCCGACGCGGACGCCGAGCTCGAGGCCGAGCCGGGCGGCGGCGAGCGGACCGCGCAGCTCGTGGCAGGCCCGGGCCACAGCCTCCATGCGCAGCTCAGTCGAGCGCCTGACGATGAGCCCCGAGAACACCGCCAGGCTCGCGACCAGCCACCCGCCAACGACCCTCATTCGATCGCCCCGTCGACGAGCCGGTAGCCGACCCCCCAAACGTTGACGACGAACCGGTCACCGGAGGCGTTGAGCTTGCGTCGAAGGCGAAACGCGTGCGAGTCAAGCGTGCGGGTCTGTCCCATCGCTCGAAAGCCCCACACGCCGCGCAGCAGCTCCTCGCGCGTGAACACCCTGGTGGGCTCGGCGGCCAGGGCGCGCAGCAGCGCGAACTCCTTCTTGGACAGCTCCACCGGCTCGTCTCGCAGCCACACCCGCCGCGCGATCGGGTCGATGTCGAGCGGGCCGACGCGCAGCTTGCCCGTGCCTGGGCGCCGCCGGGACCGTCGCAGCAGCGCCCGCATCCTGGCGTGCAGCTCGTGGTAGGAGAAGGGCTTTGACAGGTAATCGTCGGCGCCGCGGTCGAACGCCCGGAGCCGGTCGAGCTCGCCCGCACGGCCGGTCAGGACGAGCAGTGGGAGGTCGGGGTCGAGCTTGCCCGCCACGCGATCGGCCTCGCGCACGAGCCGCAGCAGCTCCAGGCCGTCGCCGTCTGGAAGGCCCAGATCGACGATCGCCAGGTCGGGGAAGCTGGTCTCCATCTGCCGGCGCGCATCAAACGCGCAATCCGCCTCGAGCAGGTCGTAGCCATCGGCCGCAAGGTTGTCGGCGAGGAACCTGCGAGTCGGCTGGTGATCCTCGACGATCAGGATCGTTGCCGAGACGGACTCCATGCTCGTCTGAGCCACCAGCAGCGGCGAAATCGCCCCCTCCTTATGCAAAATTGGCGCTCCCGCTGCGCCGTGACCCGGCGTTGAACCCCTGGGCTGCAACATGGCGTGCATCAGCTGCGCTGGGGCAGGAATGGGAAATAAGATGCCGACGCCCCATGTACCGACGCGGGAACTACAGCTCGGGCGACGACTTCGTGCTCGAATACGGAGACCTGCGGTTCACATTCAACGAATGTGACTTCCGCGAGCGCTGCGAGCAGGCCGCTCGCAAGCTGGGCTTCATCGGCGGCACGATCGACCCCGACGAGGCCGAGGATCTGATCAACCTCGTCGTCAACGGCGAGGTCACCGATCCCGCCTCCGCCCTGGGCGAGCACGTCAACGACTGCTGGCCCGAGCTGGTGGGACCGTCCGAGCGCTCGCTGGTGCACTGGATGCGCAGGCTGATCTTCCGCAGCGCGTGGCTGGACCAGCGCGTGAAGGAGGGCGAGCTGGACATTCGCTTCGACGATCACTGCAGCTCCTTCGTCTATATCCAGCCCGACCGCGGTGGCGAGCCCGTCGAGCTCGCTCCCGAGCCGAGCTGGAACCGCGTCGCCTACGTGCGCCGCTAGCCCCGCTGGCTACCGCCGCGCGCCGCTACCCTCCGCGATCGATGCGGACCCCTGTCTGGGTGGTGATTCCCACATACAACGAGGCGGCGAACATCGAAAGCATCGTCACCGCCGCGTCCGCGGAGCTGGAGCGGCTGGTCGGACGCGAGTACCGGATCCTCGTCGTCGACGACAACTCGCCCGACGGCACCGGCACGATCGCCGACCGCCTGGCCGAGGAGCACTCGTACCTGGAGGTGCTCCACCGCCCCAACAAGCAGGGCCTCGGACAGGCGTATCTGGCTGGATTCGCCCGGGCGCTGGCGGGCGGGGCCCAGCTCGTGGTCGAGATGGATGCCGACTTCTCGCACGACCCCCGCTACCTGGCGGGCCTGCTCGACGCATCTGATGAGGCGGACCTCGTGCTGGGCTCCCGCTACGTCTCGGGAGGCGGCGTGCGAGATTGGGGCTTACTGCGGCGGCTGATCAGCCGTGGCGGCGGCTTCTATGCGCGCACGATCCTCCGGGTCGACGTTCACGATCTCACGGGCGGGTTCAAGTGCATCCGGCGGGAGGTGCTTGAGGCGATCGATCTCGAGAGCGTGCGTGCCGAGGGATACGTGTTCCAGATCGAGGTGACTTACCGCGCCGTGCTCGCCGGGTTCCGGGTTCGGGAGGTGCCGATTGTGTTCCCGGACCGGACTGCGGGTACGAGCAAGATGTCCCCTCGGATCGCCGTGGAGGCGATCTGGCTCGTTCCGCGTCTGAGAAGGAGCGCGCGAGCCGCCATTTCAAAGCCAAATCGCCGGTCTTAGGCCGCCCCGATGCCCCGGGTCGAGACGCTACCGACCGGCCCGAGTCTTTAACTTAAAGCCAATGCCGCCCAAACCGCAGTCGATCGCCGGCCCGGCATCCTTGGCCGGATGACGGTTCACGGCCCGCTCGGGGCCACCGAAGCCGGCGCCTTCGAGCTTCGAGATTCGCGCCTGAACACACGCTCCGGCTCCTCGCGCACGCGCGTGGGGATGCTCGGCCTGTCCGGGCTGCTCGGCACGGGGCTGGTCGTGTCGATCTCCGCCGCCGGGACGGACTCGCTGCTGCCGGAGTCGGTGCGGCCCGTCCCCCAGTGGCTCGCTGGGCCGTTCGGCGCCACCGGGCTCGGACTCAGCGTCGGCGTCCTGATCGGCGTGATGACCCTGATGTTCATCTCGTACGCAGCTGCCGTTCACGCGGCCGAGCGCCTGTCGGCGCGATCGGTGCTGATGTGCATCGCGGCGCTGCATGCCCTCGTCCTGCTCGCGCCGCCGCTCGTCTCGACCGACGTCTTCAGCTACCAGGCCTACGCGCGGATGGGGAGCATGTACGGCGCCAACCCGTATCTGCACGGTCCGTCGGCGATCGGCCTCGATCCGGTGTATCCGTTCATCGGGGCCAAGTGGGTGACGCAGCCGACCGTCTACGGGCCGGTGTTCACCGTTCTCAGCTATGCGCTGGCCTCCGCCTCGATTGCCGCCAGCGCGCTCGCCTACAAGGCGATCGCGGCGCTCTCGAGTCTCGCGATCGTGGCGATCGTGTGGAACGCGGCGCGCATGCGCGGCGTCGACCAGGTGAAGGCGGCGGCGCTCGTGGGACTCAATCCGCTGGTCGTCGTCTACGGGGTCGGCGGCGGCCACAACGACATGCTGATGCTGGCACTGGCGGTTGCGGGGATCGCGCTGGCGCTTCAGCATCGCGACCGCCTGGGCGCGGCATCGATCGTAATCGGCGCCGGCGTGAAGCTGACAGCCGGGCTATTCCTGCCGTTTACACTCGCGGGCGCGGGCGGCCGCCTGTCGCACAGCCGCCGACGCGACGTGCTCGTCGGCGCCGGCGTCGCGAGCGCCGCGGTGGTCGCGCTCGGGGCCGCGGCATTCGGCATCGGTCCTCTGCACCTGTTCGGATCGATCTCACAGAGCCAGAGCGAGGGCGACTGGCACAGCATCCCCGGATTCATCTCGACGCGGATGGGTCTTGGGACGGTGGGGCACGTGTCCGGCATCCTGCTCGCGATCTTGTTTGCGGTCGTGTTCTGTCGGCTGCTTCTGCACGTGTGGCGTGGCGAGCTCGACTGGATCGACGGCGCCGGCTGGATGGTCCTGGCGCTGCTGATCACCGCCAGCTCGTTGCTGCCGTGGTACGTGGCTTGGCTGATGCCGCTTGCGGCGCTTGCGGCCGACAGACGGCTGTGGCGCGCCTCGATCGCCATGACCGGCGTGTTCCTCGCGGTCCAGGTCTTCGGATACATCCCTCACGGCCTGTCGATGCCGCTGCTGTGACTCCAGACGTGTTCGCCTGCCTGAGATCCCGCCACGACAGCGACGTCCGTACCATGAGCGCATGAGCGTGTCGCCTCACCTCAACGACGGCGGCCCACGCAAGCTCGAGCTGCTCAGTGTCGTAGCTCCGATCTACAACGAGGAAGCGACGATCGCGGAGTTCTATGCGCGCGTCTGCGCGGCGCTGGAAGGGCTGCCGTTCGAGCTGGTGCTGGTCGACGACGGCTCGACCGACGAGTCGCCCGCGCGGCTCGATCAGCTGGCCATGCACGATCCACGTGTCCGCGTGATCTACCTGTCGCGCAACTTCGGCCATCAGACCGCGCTGACCGCCGGGCTTGATCACGCCCGCGGCGACGCCGTCGTGATGCTCGACGCCGACCTGCAGGACCCGCCCGAGGTGATCACGCGGATGCTCGACCACTGGCGCGCCGGCTGTGACGTGGTGTACGCCGTGCGCGAGCAGCGCGAGGGCGAGTCGGCCTTCAAGCTCGCGACAGCGCGCTGGTTCTACAGGCTGTTCGACAAGCTCGCCCAGGTCGAGCTGCAGCACAACTCGGGCGACTTCCGTCTGCTCGATCGCACGGCGCTCAACGCGCTCCTATCGATGCGCGAGCGCAACCGGTTCCTCCGCGGCATGACCGTGTGGGTGGGATACCGGCAGGCCGCGGTGCCCTACCACCGCGACCCCCGCTATGCGGGCGAGACGAAGTACACGATCTCCAAGATGCTGCGGTTCTCGCTGGACGCGATCTCGTCCTTTTCGCACCGGCCGCTGCAGTTGGCAACGCTGCTGGGCTTCATCATCTCGACGCTCGCGTTCATCGCGATTCCGGTGGTGATCGTGCTGCGAATCCTCGGCTCCTACCTGCCGGGGTTTGGCTCGATCACGATCGCGGTGCTGCTGCTCGGCGGCATCCAGTTGATCGCGATCGGGATCATCGGCGAGTATGTCGGGCGGATCTACGACGAGGTCAAGGGCCGGCCACTCTACCTCGTGCGATCGCGCGTGAACATCGCCGACCGCGAGACCCCCTCCCCCCCGCTGCCGCCGGTGACCGCCGAGAGCGCGCGCTTTGGAGAATCGGCGCCGGTGGGCGTCGAGCCCGGTCGGTACGACGACTAACCGCCCGCTCGAAGCGGTTATCCGCCCGCGGGGTTGGGCCCGCGCGAGCGGTTGACGCGATCGTCGGCGTAGAGCGCGTCGGTGACGTCGCCGGGCGGCGAGCCGTTGCCCGACTGCTGCTCAAGCGTCGCGATCCGCTGAGAGAGGCCCTTGATCGCGTCGGCGATCGGGTCGGGCAGGTGCACCCAGTCGGCGTCGGGTCCCTCCGGGCGGCGACCCTCGATTCGCACCGGGTGTCCCGGATTGCCGACCACTGTCGAGTTCGGCGGCACGTCATGGATCACGACACTGCCGGCGCCGATCTTCGAGCCGTGCCCGACTGTGATCGGCCCAAGCAGCTTGGCTCCCGATCCGATCGTGACGTTGTCCTGCACGGTCGGGTGGCGCTTGCCGGTGGCAAACCCGGTGCCGCCGAGTGTCACCCCCTGATACAGCGTCACGTCGTCGCCGATCTCGGCAGTCTGGCCGATGACCACTCCCATCCCGTGGTCGATGAAGAATCCCTCGCCGATCGTCGCGGCCGGATGGATCTCGATCCCCGTGATCGAACGCGCGATCGCCGCGATCGCCAGCGGCAGGAACGGCACGCCGGCGCGGTACAGGGCGTGGGCCACGCGATGAGCCAGCAGCGCGTGCACGCCGGGCCACGTGGCGAGAACCTGGAGCGGGCCGACTCCCCTGGCCGCCGGGTCGCGGGTGCGGGCCGTGGCGACGTCGCGTCGGATCTCCCCGATCATCCGGCCGATCATGAGAAAAGCCTAGCTACTGGACGAGTCCGCCCTGGAATCGCCCGGTGAACCGCGGGCTCAACCGGACGGAGCGAAGAACGGCGTCGACACATACCGCTCGCCGGAGTCCGGCAGGATCGTGACGATTCGAGCGCCCCGATGCTCGGGCCGCCGGGCCACCTCCAGCGCCGCCCACACTGCGGCGCCGCAGGAGATCCCGGCCAGCACGCCCTCGTATCGCGAAAGCCGACGCGCCGTCTCGATCGCCGCCTCGTCGTCGACCGGTATCACCTCGTCGATCACCTCACGGTTGAGCACCTCTGGGATGAACCCGGCTCCGATCCCCTGGATCTTGTGGGGACCCGGCTTGCCGCCCGACAGCACCGCCGATGCGCTCGGCTCGACCGCGACGATGCGGCATTGCGGGCTGCGCTCCTTGAGGAACTCGCCGACGCCGGTGATCGTGCCTCCGGTGCCCACGCCGGCGACGAACACGTCGACGCGGCCGTCGGTCGCCTGCCAGATCTCTGGCCCAGTCGTACGGCGGTGGATCTCGGGATTGGCGGGGTTGGAGAACTGGTCGGGGAGGAACACGTCGGCGTCGGAGGCCATCGCCCGGGCGGCGTCGACCGCCTCGTTCATCCCACCCAGCGACTCGGTGATCTCAACCCTCGCGCCGTACAGGCGCAGCAGGCCCTCCCGCTCACGGCTCATCCCCTGGGGCATCGTCAGCACAAGATCGTAGCCCTTGGCGGCGCAAACGAACGCAAGCGCGATACCCGTGTTGCCGCTGGTCGCCTCGACGATCGTGGTGCGGCCGGGCTCGATCTGCCCGGCCTCCTCGGCGGCGTGGATCATCGAGACGCCGATGCGGTCCTTGACGCTGCCACCCGGGTTCAGGGCCTCGAGCTTGGCGAACAACTCGACGGGGGCGCCATCGAGCATCCGGGTCAGCTGCAGCATCGGGGTGCGGCCGACATACTCGGCGATGTTGGTCGGGATCGCGGTCATTTCGGCCGCCAACCCTACGAGAACTGCCTGCCAAGCGGCGTACTGACGCCCTTGACGTGATTACGCGTAGCCGCCACCGGTGTCGCCGGTGTCGCCGCCACCCGGCCTCGGGTAGCGGGCAAACAACGACGGTCGCGCGAGAAACGCGCTCGGCGGTAGATCAGCCGTGGGGGCGCAGTGGCGGTACCCGTCGGGCCCGCTGTTGGCGCTGCGCGCCCACGGGAATCTGATCTGCTCAAAAAACGATCAAACGCGAACGCTTCTTACGCGAGTCAGGCCCGCTCCCCCCTTGGGGCGGCGGCATCGCCACCGCGTAGCGGATGGCGCTGCGAGGCTCCTAAATTTCGTGCCCCATCCCGGTTTCTAACCGGGACCTGTCGGCCCTCGCCTCACAGCGCCCGCCATACCAACGTTTTTCCGCGCTGTGCTCTTGCGCGGCACCGCTCGGAACTCACATCACATGCTAGATGTGGTACATCGGCGCCGCCGCGGACCGCGTCTCGGCGTCGGCCACGTCGCTGACGGTCGACTCGCTGAGCACCGAGCGGACCGCCGCCGCGGCGGTGGCGAATACGCCGGTCGCGCCGGACCCGACCGGGCCGTCGAGCAGTTCGACGATCTCGAGCACCGTGATCTCGGTCCCGGGCCGCGCGAACGTGTAGCCGCCCTTGACGCCGCGGTGGGACCGCAGGATCCCGGAGCGCCGCAGCGTCGCGAACAGCTGCTCGAGGAACTGCACGGGGATGTCGCGGCGCCGCGCCAGCTCGGCGATCGGGACCGGACCGCGATCGCCGTGGTGGTAGAGCTCGACGAGCGCGCTCAACGCGTACGGCGACTTGGTTGTGATCGAGATCATCTACCGGGACGATCGTATGCGACGGCCGCCGGCAGAGTCCACCGCTCCCGGTAAGCGTTACGACAGCGTTTAGATCCAGCCGCGCTCAGTGGCGATCAGGACCGCCTGTGCGCGGTCCATCGCGCCGAGCTTGCCGTAGACGTTGTGCAGGTGCGTGCGCACCGTGCTCGTCGACAGGCCGAGCTCCGAAGCGATCTGCTTGTAGACCATCCCGCGGGCGAGGCGACGCAGCACGTCGATCTCGCGGCTCGACATCGGGCACGGGTCGATCTGACGCGGCCGGCCGCCGGCGCTCGGCAGCGGAAGCTCGTACATGACCGTGCGCAGGTCCGCCGGCTTGACGCCGACGACGCGGGCCACGGACAGCAGCTCCGACGGCGAGATCGCGCCGCCCAGCACGTAGTGCGCGAGCATGTCGGCGAGCCGCACGAGCGCGGCCTCGCCATCGGCGTCCTCGGCGTGGTGGCGCTCGATGACGCTGGCGATCGACTTCGGCAGGCCCCAGCGGCGGGCGAGGACGCCGCCGACCAGAGCGTGATCGACGCCGAGCTCGCGGCGCTCGGTCTGGATGCGCTCCTCGGGGGTCCGTGCGTCGGCGTGGACCTGACGCGGGTAGCCGGGGTACGCGTGGACGAGCACGAGCTTGCCCACGTCGTGCAGCAGCGAGGTGACCATCAACCGGTCGCGCGACTCGTAGCCGAGCTCGCGAGCGAGCCGGTCGGCGACGCGCTGGGTGGCGACACCGTGCAGACGGAAGCGCTCGGGAACGCCCTGCCAGACGGCGGTGCGCTCGAAGAAGTCAAACGTGCGAGCGCGGCTCGCGATCGCGTGGACCGTGCGCGGCGACAGTACCTCGACGCCCTTCACGGCGCTCTCGACGCGGCCGCGCTGGCGGCCGTCGACCTGGTTGGCCAGGCGCAGGACCGTGACGGCAAGAGCGACGTCGGCCTCGACGGCGGCGACCACCTCGGCGGTCGGCGGCTCGCCCTGCTCGAACAGGCGCATGACCCGGTTGCGGGACTCGACCAGCATCGGGAAGGCCTCGAGCGCCTCGAACGCGGCGGTCAGCCGGCGGCCGTGGCCCTCGTTGTGACGACGCTGCTCTCCAGCGACGACGGAATCTGAAGTTGATGATGTCTTTACTGCAGCTAGCGTTGCCACGAAAGCCTTGCTCTCATTGGTCGTGTGATCGGACGCAGCGGAGACTGCCTCCGCCTCGCGGGATTTCCGCTCAGCCTCTTCTATCGGCAGATGTTCGATGGCTTTGAGCCCTTTCTAGCTGCCGGCCCGATCGAGCGCCTTGTCGATCCGGGCAAGCGTCTCCTCGCGCCCCAGGAGCGTCACGCTTTCGAAGATACCTGGGGATACGGTCGTGCCGGCGATCGCGACACGCACCGGCTGAAAAACACGGCCCGCCTTGCCGCCGTGCGCGTCGACGAGTTCGCGGAGTACTGCCTCCACGTTGTCGAGCGTGAACGGGTCCGCGGCGGCCAGCGCGCGGCGAGCCGCCTGTAGCGTCTCCACGCCCCCGTCGCGACCGATCACTTTCTCGAACGCCTTGGGGTCGTCGATGGGCCCGTCGAAGAAGAACCCGGCCAGCGGCCAGAAGTCCGCGAGCGTCTGGATCTTCTCGCGCGAGATCTCGACCGCACCGCGCAGGCCGGTGCGTCCGGTGTACTCCTCGAGCCGTCTCGTCAGCTCGTCGATCGAGAGCTCGCGCAGGTGGAGGCCGTCCATGTGCCTGAGCTTGCGCTCGTCGAACACCGCCGGATTCTTGGACACGCGCTCCAGGCGGAAGCGCTGCGCGAGCTCGTCCATGCTGAAGTACTCCTCGTCTGCCGCAAACCCGGCCCCGAGCAGCGCGATGTAGTTGTTCACCGCCTCCGGCAGATATCCGGCGGCGCGAAGCTCCTGGACCGACGCGGCTCCGTGGCGCTTGGACAGCTTGCGCCCGTCGGGGCCGTGCAGCAGTGGCAGGTGCGCATACCGCGGGGGCTCCGCCCCCAGCGCCTGGAACACGAGCAGCTGCGTCGGTGTGTTGGAGATATGGTCCTCCCCACGAACCACGTGAGTCACGCCCGCGTCGAGGTCGTCGACGGCGACTGCGAAGTTGTACAGCACAGAGCCGTCGGCGCGCGCAATTACCGGGTCGTCGCGGCTGACGTTGGCAAACCGGATCTCGCCCCGGATGATGTCGTCGAAGAACGTGTCGCCCTCGTCGGGGTAGTGCAGTCGCACCGCGCCCGTCTCCTCCGGCTCGCCGCGGAAGCCTCGATCGAAGCCGTGCCGCTGCTTGTAGGCCTTGACGTCCTCGGCGGTCGCCGTGGAGTGATACGCGTTACCGTCGGCGAGCAGTTGGGCGAGCGCCTCGCGGTGCCGCTCCGCGCGCTCTGACTGGAAGATCGGCCCCTCGTCGTAGTCGAGCTTCAACCAGCGCAGCGCGTCGAGGATCTGCTCGACGTTCTCGGGGGTCGAGCGCTCGCGATCGGTATCTTCGATGCGCAGCACCAGGGTGCCGTTCTGGCCCCGGGCGAGCAGCCAGTTGTACAGGGCGGTGCGGGCACCGCCGATGTGTAGGGCCCCGGTCGGGGAAGGAGCAAATCGAACGCGCATGGAGACGTACGCATCATGCTAATCGGCGCCCACGTCTCAAACGCAGGTGGGCTCCCTAAAGCAGTGGAACGGGGCACCGAGCGCGGCTGCGAGGCGATCCAGATCTTCAACCAGTCGCCGCGTATGTGGCGGCCCACCGCCTACACCGACGACGACTTCGCCGAGTTTCGCGAGGCGATAAAGGCCACCAAGATCAAGGCGGTGCTGATCCACGCCGTATACCTGCTCAACTGCGCTTCGGAGGATCGCGAGATTCGCGACAAGTCGCGTACCTCGCTGATCCAGTCGCTGCGAGTCGGCGCCGGGATCAGAGCAGTCGGAGTGGTCCTGCATCCGGGCTCGGCCAAGCAGGGCGACGTCGGCAAGGCGATCAAGCGAGCGGGCAAGGTGATCAAGGAGGCACTCGACGAGAGCGAGCGCTGCCATCTGCATCTCGAGGACACCGCTGGCGCCGGCGGCACGCTTGGACGTTCGTTCGAGGAGCTCGCCGCGCTGATCGATGCCTCAGGCGGCGGCGATCGCCTCGGGATCTGCCTGGATTCCTGCCACATGCTGGCGTCGGGCTATGAGGTTCGCACCGTCGACGGCCTGCGCGACACCCTGAAGGACTTCGACTCGACAGTGGGGCGCAAGCGCCTGGGCTCGCTGCACGTCAACGACTCGATGACGCCGCTGGGCTCCAACCGCGACCGCCATGCGCTGCTCGGGCAGGGGGAGTTCGGAGAGAAGGGGTGCGCCACGTTCCTGTCCGAGCCCCGCTTCCAGCGGCTGCCGGCCGTGCTCGAAACGGGCACCGACGGCGGCGCGCCCAGCGCCGACGACGTCGCGCTCGCGGTAAAGCTGCACAAGCGCGGCCAGGCCTCGCGCAAGCGCTCCAAGGCCGCGTCCAAACGATGACCGAGGGCAGCGGCGATGCGCTGGTCGTGTTCGGGATCACCGGCGATCTGGCGCGCAAGATGACGTTTCGCTCGCTCTACCGGCTGGAGAAGCGAAAGCTGCTCGACTGCCCTGTGATCGGCGTCGCGGTCGACGATTGGCATGTCGCCCAGCTGCGCGAGCGGGCGCTCGAGTCGATTCGCCAAAGCGGCGAGAAGCTCGACGAACGGGTGTTCTCGCGCCTGTCAAACCGCCTCTCCTACGTCAGCGGCGACTTCTCCGACCAGGAGACCTACAAGCGCGTGGCCGACGCCCTGGGCGACAAGCAGAACCCTGTTTTCTACCTGGAGATCCCGCCGGCGCTGTTCGCGACGGTAGTCAAGGGGCTGGCCGGCGCCGGGCTCGTGTCGAACGGGGAGCGGGTGGTCGTCGAGAAGCCGTTCGGCCACGACCTCAAATCCGCCCGGGCGCTGTCCAGGAGGCTGCACAAATACCTCGACGAGTCCCAGCTTTACCGCATCGACCACTTCCTCGGAAAGATGGGGCTCGAGGAGATCCTGTACCTGCGGTTCGCCAACACCATGCTCGAGCCGGTATGGAACCGCAACTACCTGGCCTGCGTGCAGATCACGATGGCCGAGAAGTTCGGCGTCGAGGATCGGGGCCACTTCTACGACCCGGTCGGCGCGCTGCGCGACGTGGTCGTCAACCACCTCCTCCAGCTGCTGGCGACCGCGGCGATGGAGCCCCCGTCGAGCGGCGACCCCGACCTGCTCAAGGACGCCAAGGTGTCGGTGTTTCGGGCAATGCCCGAGGCCGACCGCGGCAACTACGTGCGCGGCCAGTACGAGGGCTATCGCGAGATCGACGGGGTGCGGCGCAACTCGACCACCGAGACGTTCGTCGCACTGAGACTGGAGATCGACAGCTGGCGCTGGGCCGGTGTCCCGTTCTTCATCCGCACCGGCAAGCAGCTGCCGGTCTCCCAGACCGAGCTTCGGTTGCTGTTCAAGGACCCGCCCAAGGTCCACTTCCTCAGCTCCAGCCGGCGCCGGCCCCAGCCCAATCAGATCGTGTTCAAGATCGACCCCGGCACCGGGATCCGGATGGTCCTCGACGCTCAGCGCGCCGACCAGCCCGGAGCCAGCGAGATCGAGCTGGACATGGAGTTCGCGCAGGAGGGCGGCGAGGGCGCCACGCCGTATGAGGTTTTGCTGCATGCGGCGCTGGTGGGCGACAGCACGCACTTCACCCGCCAGGACGGGGTTGAGGCGAGCTGGCGGATAGTGCAGCCGCTGCTGCAGTCACCGCCGAGGGCGCAGCCCTACCGGAAGGGGTCCTGGGGCCCCAAGGCGGCGGACGAGCTGGTGGCCGAGTTCGGCGGCTGGCACGGGCCCTGGATCACCGGCTGAGCGAGGCCGAACGTCAACGGCTCTCATCGAAGGGAGGGTGGGGGCGGGTCCGGGGGGTCGCGAGAGGGCGCAAAACACGACAACCGCGACGATTTGAGCGAAGCGTTCCGCGTTAACCACCGTATACGGGGCATGGGGCACAACACGGCAAGCCTCGGGCGTCGACGATCGATTGTCGTGCAGTGCCCCTTTCCGTCCGAGGCTCAGGCGCCGCGACCGGGCCGCCGACTCCGGGGCGGCGACTCCGGCTCCTCACCGGGGCCGGGCTCCTCGCTCCATTCAGGACGCACCACGCGCCCGGTCCCCGGCAGGTAGTTGGTGCGCATCCGGAGCGGTATCCGGCGACGACCCGGCCGCTTGGGCCGGAACTCGATCAGGCACACGATCCCGACGATCGTGACGATCGCGAACCCGATCACCTGGATCGTGTGCGACGACGCGATGAACAACGCGGCTAACCCGATCGCCAGAACTACCACTACGGTGACCGCGAAGCCGGTCGGCCGTGCGCCCTGGCCGTCCTGATCCTCCATGTTGGAGAGGGTACCTCTCAGGCGACGCTGGCCGGCGCCTGCACGGCCTCGACGCGCTCCGCGGCGAGGATCGCGGCCCCGAGCAGCAGATCCAGCTCGGCGTGCAGGCTCGCGTTCCGCTCCACCCGGAACTGGGTGCCCAGCTTCAGGCGGCGCTCGCCGATCGACGTGCACAGCTCGATCACGACCTCCGACTCGCCCGGGAAGCCGGTGAGCAGATCGCGCAGTTCGCCGAGCACCGAAGCCGGAAGCGCACCTGCGTCGAGCCGCAGCCGCAGCGCCTCTGGAGCGGACGGGGGCACGGCCTCGCGCTCCTGCGCCTCAGCGACCTCCTCGGGCGTCGGCGCAAACCGGTCGGCCTGCTGGACGATCAGGCAGGTCTTCTCACGGTCTTTGTGATCCACACGCCCGCGGACCAGCACGATCGAGTCCGGCGCCAGCGCCTCCTCACATGCGAGCAGCGGCTTGCCGAAGACGATCATCTCGAGCGACGTCTCGAGGTCGTCGAGCGTCGCGAACATCATCGGATCGCCCTTCTTGGTGCGGATCCGCTTGGTCTCGGTGATCATGCCGCCGACCGTGACCCAGTCGCCGTCGCGGCGCGCCGAGAGCTCGGCGAGCGAGCAGTCGACCTTCTCTCGCATGGCCGCCCTGACGTCCTTGAGCGGGTGAGCGGAGATGAACAGACCGATCGACTCCTTCTCGGCGGCCAGCAGCTCGTGGCGGTCGAACTCGATCATCGGGATCGGCGCGTGGCTGGGCACCGCCAGATCCGCGACGCCCCCTCCGGCACCTCCGACGTCCGCCCCGAGGTCGAAGATCGACCCTTGGCCGATCAGCGCGTCCTGCTGCGCCTTCTGGCCGGCGCCCTGAGCCTGCTCGAGCACCATCAACATCCCCTTGCGACTGGCGCCGGTCGAGCCGAACGCGCCGCACTTGATCAGGGCCTCGATCGCCTTCTTGTTGACCGCGCGGCCGTCGACGCGGGCGCAGAAGTCCCACAGGTCGCGGAACGGGCCGGCCTCCTCCCGCGCCCGCTTGATCGCCTCAACCGCCGCAAACCCGACGCCCTTGACCGCGTCGAGCCCGAAGCGAATGTTGCCGTCGACGACCACGAACTCGTGGTCTGAGAGGTTGACGTCCGGCGGCAGGATCGAGATCCCCATCTGCTCGGCGTGGCCGACGAAGAACGGGACCTTGTCCTTGGTGTCCATCACCGAGGAGATCAGGGCGGCCATGTACTCGGCGGGGTAGTTGGCCCGCAGCCACGCCGTCCGGTAGGCGATCAGCCCGTAGCACGCCGCGTGCGAGCGGTTGAACGAGTAGTCGGCGGAGCGCTCGTTGGTCGTCCACAGCCACTCGGTCACCTGCTCGCTGGTGCCCGACCCGCGGCAGCCGGCGACGAACTCGGGCTTGAGCTTGGCCATCGCCTCGCGGTTCTTCTTGCCGATCGCCTTGCGGAGGTCGTCGGCCTTGGCGCCGCTGAAACCCGCGAGCTCCTTGGCGATCTGCATCGCCTGCTCCTGGTAAAGGATGACCCCCTTGGTGGCCTCGAGGATCGGCCGCAGGCGCTCGTCGGGGTAGGAGATCGAGTCCGGGTTGTGCTTTCCGCGCGCGTAGGTAGGGATCTGGTCCATCGCTCCCGGCCGATACAGCGCGTTGAGCGCCACAAGGTCGTCGAACTCTGTCGGGCGCACCTTCTTCAGCGCCTCGCGCATGCCTTCGGACTCGAACTGGAACACGCCGATCGAGTCACCCCGGGCCATCATCTCGTAGGTCTTGGTGTCGTCGAGCGGCAACGTCGTCATGTCGGGCCGCTCCCCGGTCGAGCGCTCGATGATGTCGAGCGCGTCCTCGATCACGTCGAGGTTGCGCAGGCCCAGGAAGTCCATTTTGAGCAGGCCGATCTGCTCGACCGGCTTCATCGAGAACTGCGTGACCGTGCGGAACACCCGCTCGCCGTTCTCGTCGGTGCCCGCGTCGGCGATCTGCAGCGGCGCGATGTCGGTCAGCGGCCGGTCCGCGATCACGACGGCCGCAGCGTGGATCGACGAGTTGCGGATGATCCCCTCCAGGCCCTGGGCGACGTCGACGATCTGCCTCGCCTGCGGGTCGCGGTCGACCTCGGCTCGCAGCGGCTGTCCGAGCTTGAGGCAGTCCTCGAAGCTCGGCGGGCGGCCCATGATCGGATCGGGGATCAGCTTCGCCAGGCGGTCGCCGGTCCCGTAGTCCATCCCCAGCACGCGCGCGGCGTCCCGGGTCGCCGCCCGGGGGAACATCTTGCCGAACGTGACGATCTGGGCGACCGACTCCTTGCCGTACTTGTCGGTCACGTAGCGGATCACACGCTCGCGCCCGCGCACCGAGAAATCGATGTCGATATCGGGCATCGACACGCGCTCGGGGTTCAGGAAACGCTCGAACAGCAGGCCGTAGCGCAGTGGGTCGACGTCGGTGATCTGCAGGGCGTAGGCGACCAGCGAGCCGGCCGCCGACCCGCGGCCCGGGCCCACCGCAATCCCGGAGTCCTTCGCGTACTTGACGAAGTCCCAGACGATCAGGAAGTAGGCGTTGAAGCCCATCTTGTCGATCACGCCGAGCTCGTAGTCGGCACGCTCGAGCGCTTCGGCCGGCGGCGGGTCGCCGTAGCGGTCGCGCAGGCCCTGCGTGACCAGCGAGCGCAGATACTCCCCCTCCCCGACGCCGTCGGGCGTCGGATACCGCGGGATCAGCTGACCGCCGAGCTCGAGCTCGACGTCGCACCGCTCGGCGATCTCGATCGTGCTCGCGAGCGCCTCGGGCCACTCCGAAAACGCGGTCGCCATCTCGTCGGTCGAGCGCAGATAGAACTCGTTGGTCTCGAAGGTGATCTTCGGCTGCGCCAGCGTCGACTTGGTCTGAACGCACAGAAGCGCCGCGTGATGGTTGTAGTCCTCGCGTCCCAGGTAGTGGACGTCGCCGGTACCCACCAGCGGCCTACCGACCTCGCGCGCGATCCGGACGATCCCCTCGTTGGCCCGTTCCTGGTCGGCGAGGCCGTTCTTCTGGACCTCGAAATAGACGTTCTCAGGGCCAAACACCTGAAGCATCTCGTCGGCGTGCGCCCGGGCATCGCCGTCACGCCCGTCGAGCAGGAACTGGCAGAAGCGCGACTGCAGGCAGCCGGTCAGAGCGATGACACCCTCGGCGTGAGCCGCGATCTGGGTCATGTCGAGCGACGGCTTGCCGCGCTGATAGCCCTCCAGAAAGCCGGCCGACGAAAGCTTGACGAGGTTCCGGTAGCCGGTCGGGGTGGCCGCCAGGAGCGTCAGGTGAAAGCGATCCAACCGGCCCGGTGCCCGTCGTAGGTGGTCGTCGACCACGTACGCCTCGCAGCCGAGGATCGGCTTGATGCCGTGCTTGCGACAGGCCGAGAACAGCTCGACCGAGCCGTTCATCACGCCGTGGTCGGTCAGCCCGAGCGCTGGCTGCTCGAACGACGCAGCGCGCTCCACCAGCGCGTCGATCTTGCACGCCCCGTCGAGCAGCGAGTACTCGGAGTGGACGTGAAGGTGGGCGCAGGCAGAACTCATACGAGGCGCGCAGCCTGGATCGGCCACGGACAGTCGAGGATAGGCGAGGGCTCGGACGCCCGCCCGAGCCGAGCCCGCTACTTGCGACGACGTCGCCGGCTAATCGGCAGCGATCCGCCGCTGCGCCACAAACGCGCCCGCCAGCACAGCCGCGCCCACGCCGGCGATCGCCAGCGTCCGCGTCGAGGGCTTGCGCGACTGCCCGGGCACGCGCCCGCGCAGATACCACTTGACGGCCTGCCAGACCGCATATCCAAGGAGCTTGTAACCCATAAGAGGGTGCTACCCGCTGTCCCCGTGCCTGACGCGCCAGGCCATCCGGGACTGCAGCGACCACAGCTCGATGAAGCCCGGCGAGGCCTCCTGGGAGAACAGCCCGCCGGATTCGCTGAACGTCGCCAGCTGCGCGTCGTACACGGCGTTGGGCGAGGAGCGGGTGACGACCCGCGCCGATCCCTTGTAGAGCCTCACCCCGATCTCCCCGGTGACCTGGGAGTTGGCAGCGTCCATGTACGCGTCGAGGTCGGTGCGGACCGGCTCGAGCCACAACCCGGCGTACACGAGGTAGGCCCAGTGACGGTCGAGGGTCGGCTTGAACTGGTTCTGGTGGATCGTGCCCACCAGGCGCTCGAGCTCCTGATGGGCGAGCAGCAGGATCGTGGCGGCCGGCACCTCGTAGATATCGCGGACCTTGAGGCCGACGATCCGGTCCTCGATGTGATCGACGATCCCGATCCCGTGACGCGCTCCGATGTCGCCGGCGCGTTCGATCAGCTCGACGAGCCCGAGACGCTCCCCGTTGAGCGAGACGGGCACGCCAGCCTCGAACCCGACCGCGACAACCTCGGCCTCGTCGGGCGCGAGCTCGGGGCGGGTGACGAGCTGGAAGACGTCGTCGTCGGGCGCGTGGTCGAGTTCCTCGATCCAGCGGCCCTCGCTAGAGCGGCCCCACAGGTTGTCGTCGATCGAGTACGGCGCGGCTTCGGTTCCGCCCTTGACCGGGATTCCGTGCTCGCGCGCGTACGCGACCTCCTCCTCGCGGCCCATCCGCCAGGACCGCACCGGCGCGATCACCTTGAGCTCGGGGGCCAGGGTGGCGATCGTCGCCTCGATCCTGACCTGATCGTTGCCCTTGCCGGTGCAGCCGTGGGCGATCGTGTCACAGCCGGCAGCGCGCGCGTACTCAACGGCCAGCTTGGCGATCAGCGGGCGGCCCAGGGCCGTGAACAGTGGATACCCGCTGCCGTAGATCGCGTTTGCCTTGATCGCACGCACCAGGTACTCACGTGCGAACTCTTCCCGCGCATCGACGATCAGCGAGTCCAGCGCCCCCAGCTGCTCGGCCTTGCCCCGGACCACGTCGTAGTCTTCCCCCGGCTGCCCGAGGTTGACGGTCAGCGCCACCACCTCGGCCTCGTACTTCTCCTGGATCCACTTGAGCATCACGCTCGTGTCGAGGCCGCCGCTGTACAGCAGCAACACGCGGTGCACGTCCTCAGGGCGGGCTTCGTACGAGGTCGTCGGACGGGTGGCGGGATCGGGCAAGTCGGGAACCCTATCCCTCGACGCGCTGTCGCACCTCGGCCCACAGCGCCTCGTAGGCCGGCGCCGCGCGCCCCCGAGGCGCGAACACTCCGATCGCGTCGCGCTTGACGCCCATGCGCTCGACTTCGGCCGATGCCGGGATCGCGGCCTCGAGCACGTCATGGCGCTCGGCCCGCAACCGCTCCATCACCTCGTGGTGGAGCTTCTTGCGCCGATCGACCATCGAGAAGAACGCCAGCACCTGAACGCCGCCCTTCCCCTTGCGGACGTCGGCGACGACGGCGTCGAGCTGCTCGATCGTTCGCGAGGAGAGCGTCGCAGGGACGATCGGGACGAGCACCACGTCGGCGGCCTCGAACACGCTCTCGGACACCAGCGAGATGCTCGGCGGGCAGTCCAGGAACACCCAGTCGTACTCGTCTTCAAGCGGTTTCAGCACTCGCGCGAGTCGCCGCGTCGGCTTCTTGAAGCGGTCGAGCGCGAGGTCCATGTGCCGGTAGGAGAAGTCGGCCGGGAGCAGGTCCAGGCCCTGATGGTCGGTGCCCTTGATCAGCTTCTCGACGTCGCTCTTGAGCCGCACGAGCTTGTCGCCGCCGCCGCGGACCTTCGGCTTGACCCGGAACAGGTAGGTCGACCCGCCTTGCGGATCCAGATCCCAGAGCAGCGTTCGCAGGCGCTCGCGCGACGCCAGGTAGGAGAGATTGACGGCGGCCGAGGTCTTGCCGACCCCGCCCTTGATGTTGTAGGTGGCGAGGACCCGGCTCACCCGAACGTGGCCTTGACGAGCTTGCGCTGGTCCTTGCCCGCGAACACAGCAAACCGCGCCGCAAACTCTTCGCGCGCGGCCTGCTCGTCCTCCTTTAGCCGCGAGACCAGCGCGCCCGTCGCCATCAACGCGGCGGTGCCGCCCCTGACCGACGCGAGCTCGTCGCGTAGCGAGGACAGCGTCGCGATCTGGACCTCGCGGTCCTGGTGGCGCCCCAGCACGTCCTGGAGCGCCTTCAAAGCCTTGATCATCGGCTTGACGACATCGTCGGGATACAGCGGCGCGCCGAACAGCTCGAGCAGGTAGCGCAACTCCTTGCCGCGCTTGCGCAGCTCGTGGTAGTCCTCGGCTGGGCTGGACTCGTCGATCGCCGACCCCATCTTCACCATCCGCCGGTAGACCTTGTGGATGCGTCCGCCGGCGACCTCGCCGACCGGCCGCGGGGCGTCGGGACGATCGCCCTCGTCGAGCGACGGCAGCCGATCGAGGAACCGGGCCCACCGGTCGAGCAGCGACGTGACCCGCTGCGAGCGCAAATCGCTGACCATCTGTCGCCTCGCTGCCAGCCGCCGGCCGCGCAGCACCTCGAGCAGCGGATCGAGGTCGGCTCTCATCGCCTCGGGAACGAGCTCCCGCATCGCGTCGAACTCGAGCACGTAGACGTCGAGGTCGCGGGCGTCGCCGGTGATCTGCTGAAGCCACCGAAACTCCGCGCGGAACTCCGCCAACGGTTCGGGCGGGAACACCTTCTTGAGCTCGCGCTGCACCGAGCGCGAGCGCCGCACCGAGACTCGGTAATCGTGCAGGAACTCGCTGTCGATGTCGGCGATCGTGCCGTCGGTGTTGGCTTCGATCACGTCGAGCAGGCGCTTCAGGACCTTGGCGGCGGCAACATCGGACCGCTCGTCGAACTGCAGCGGCACCGAGATCTTGGACGAGATCCCCGCGGGGTCGTGACCGGCCGCGCTCACCGCCTCGTCGACCAGCGGCTGGTCGGCGGCGGCGAGGCCGAGCTCCCGGGTCAGCGCCGACTTGACGTTCCCGAGCTCGTCGTCGTAGCCGCGGACAGCGGCGAGGCGCACACGCGGGCGCAGGATCGACAGGCGGCCGGCGCTGTCCACGAGCGCCGGCTCCTCGAGCGTCATCCGCACCACCGTCTTGCGCTCGTCGTCGAGCACGCTGAGCGCGCGCCGGCGGGCATGGACGCGAGCCAGCGCCAGCAGCGCGCGTTCCTCGACAACGTCGAGCAGGGCATCCCGCAGCGGGCCGGGCTCGAGGTCGCGCGGGAACAGACGCTGCCCCGGCGTGGCGATCCGTGCGTGTTGCCGTACGTCGCCGGAGTCGCGGTCGACCAGCGCCAGCTCTCCGTCCTCGTGCGCGGCCAACAGGCCAGCCCCGCGCAGCAGCCCGTCGAACGTGTCGTAGTACGTGCGGTCCGAGTCGCGCAGGCCGGTGTCGGTGACCTGCAGGCCGTCTCCGAGCGCCTCGCCCACCACGCTCGGCGTGGTCGCGTCGGTCGACAGGAACTCGCAGCCGGTCATTCCGCGAGCGATCCCAGCCGGTTGACGGCCTCGTCGATCTCGTCCGCCGAGACGATCAGCGGGGGTTCCAGGCGAATCGTCGCGGGCCCGGTCGCGTTCACCACGAGGCGCTCCTCGAGCAGCGCCCGGCGAGCGAGCTCGGGGGCGCCGCCGTTGCCATCGGCCTCGATGTCGAGCGCGACCATCAGGCCGCGTCCGCGGACCGCGGCGGCGTACGGGAGCGACTCGAGCCGCGCCATCAGGTGCGCTCCGAGCTCGCGCACGCGTTCCAGCAGCTCGGGGTCAGAGCAGATGTCCAGCGCGACCAGCGCCGCCGATGCCGCGACCGGACCGCCGGCGAACGTCGAGCCGTGGTCGCCGAGCTCGAACACGTCCGCGAGCCGCTCGCCGGTGATCAGCGCTCCGATCGGCAGGCCACCGCCCAGCGCCTTGGCCGACGTGATCGCATCGGGAACCACATCGGTCTGCTGATACGCCCACAGGCTGCCGGTGCGGCCCATGCCGCACTGGATCTCGTCGAAGATCAGCGCGGCGCCCTCACGGTCGCACGCTTCCCGCGCGACATGCAGCAGTTCGTCGTCGAGCACGTTGATCCCGGTCTCGCCCTGGATCGGCTCGAGCATCACGGCGGCCGTGTGCGAGTCGACAGCGGAGTCCAGCGCCCTGGCGTCCTTGGGCACCACTCGAAATCCGGGTACCAGTGGCGCGAACGGCGCCTGCTTTGACTCCTGGGGAGTCGCCGACAGCGCTCCGTAGGTGCGCCCGTGGAAGGCCTGCTCGAGCACCACGATGTCGCCGCCGTTGCGGGCGCGCCGGGCCAGCTTGATCGCGGCCTCGTTGGCCTCGGTTCCCGAGTTGGCCAGGAACACCTTGCCGCCCAGCGAGCTCTCGGCCAGGCGCGCGGACAGCCGCAGCGCCGGCTCGGTGTAGTACAGGTTCGACACGTGGGTCAGCCGCCCGGCCTGCTCGCGCACGGCCTCGACGACGCGCGGGTGGCAGTGGCCGACGTTCAGGACCGAGATTCCGGCCAGGAAGTCGAGGTACTCGTTGCCGTCGGAGTCCCACAGCTTGCACCCCGAGCCGCGCACGAACTCGACCGGGTTGCGCGCGTAGGTCGCGATCGCGTGCGCCTGCTCGAGCGCGCGAAGCTCGGCCAGGCTCATGCCCGGGGCCCGATCTTGGTGCCCTGCCCGGCGTCCGTGAACAGCTCTAGCAGCAGCGAATGCGGCACGCGGCCGTCGACGATGTGCGCGAAGCTGACGCCACCGTCGATCGCCGTCACGCACGCCTGCAGCTTGGGGCGCATCCCGCCGGCGACGCTAGGCAGCGCCGATTCGACCATCTCCGCCCCCGCCTCTGAGACGACCGAAGCGGGATCGGCGGGATCTCGGAGCCACCCGGCCACGTCCGTGAGGAACATCAGCTTGTACGCGCGCAGCGCCTTGGCAACGGCGCCGGCGGCCTCGTCTGCGTTGATGTTGTAGGAGTGGCCCTCACGGTCTGCCCCGACGCTCGCGACCACGGGAATGTAGTCCTGCGCCACGTGGTTGAGCACGTTGACGTCCACGCGCTCGATCCGGCCGACGAAACCGATGTCCTGGCCGCTGGGCGCCGGCCGGCGGCTGGCCTGGAACAGCAGCCCGTCGTCGCCGCACAGTCCCACCGCCGGCTGACCATGGCGGTTGATCAGCAACACGATGTCCTTGTTGACCTTTCCGACCAGCACCATCTTGGCCACCTCGACGGTCTGCTCGTCTGACACCCGCAAACCGTCGACGAACTCAACCGGCAGGTCAAGGCGGCGCATGTAGCTGGTGATGTCGGGCCCCCCGCCGTGGACCACGACCGGGTTCATCCCGACGTACTTGAGCAGAACCACGTCGCGCGCGAACTCCTCCTTGAGCGCGGGGTCGGTCATCGCCGCGCCGCCGTACTTGATCACCACGGTCTTGCCGTAGAACTCCCGGATGTACGGCAGCGCCTCGAGCAGCGTGGCGATGTCGCGCATCAGGTGGTGTATTCGGAGTTGATAGTGACGTACTCGTGTCCGAGGTCGGAGAAGAAGCGCTCGGTCTCGGCGCCCTCGCCGGGCAGTCCGATCTCGTACTCCACCTCGTCACGGGCGACCGCGGCCGACAGCGCGGCCGCGTCGTGGGGCACCACCGCTCCGCGCGAGCACACCTGCACGCCCTCGATTGCGATGTCGAACGGCAGCGGCGCGGTGCCCGGCAGCGCCATCCCGATCGCCTGGGCGATCCTGCCCCAGTTGGGGTCGCCGCCGTACAGCGCGGTCTTGACAAGCGGAGAGTCGGCCACCGCCCGGGCGACGGCGTCCACCGCCTGGTCGTCGCCGCCGCGGACCACCACCCTTCCGATCCGTCGCGCTCCCTCCCCGTCGCGCGCGATCGCCAGCGCGAGCTGCCGCAGCACCGCGTCCAGCGCCTCGCCGAACCGAAGCTCGTCGTCGGTCTGGGGAGCCACCTCGATGCCGGATTCGCCGCTGCACTGCAGGATCACGGTGTCCGACGTGGAGAGCTGGCCGTCGACGCTGATCCGCTCGAACGAGCGCTTGACGGTGACGCCCAGCAGCAGGTCACAAGTCTCCGCCGACAGCGCGGCGTCGCTCTGGACGAAGCACAGCAGGGTCGCGAACCCGGGCGAGATCATCCCCGCGCCCTTGGCCTGGGCGGTCAGCCGAACGGAGCCGGCGGAGAGCTGTACGTCGAGGCAGACCCGCTTGGCGTACGCATCGGTGGTGCGGATCGCGTCGGCGAAGTCGGCGTCGCCGTCTGCCCGCAGCTCGTGTGACGCGCGCACGATCCCCATCGTGACCGTGCTCATGTCGAGCGGCACCCCGATCACCCCGGTCGAGGCGACCGCAACCGCGCCCTCGTTGCCCACGCCCGAGGCCAGCGCCGCTGCGCCCTGCATCTTCGCGGCGTCCTCGAACCCGCGCCGGCCCGTGGCGGCGTTGGCGTTGCCGGAGTTCACGACCACGGCGCGGATCGCGTCCAGCTGGACGCGTTCGCGACACAGCAGCACGGGCGCGGCCTGCGTGCCAGAACGCGTGAATCGCGCGGCGCTCGTCGTCGCGGGGGCGCTCGACGCGAGCAGGCCCAGGTCGAGCGCGCCGCTGGGCTTGAGCCCGCACGCGACACCCGCAGCCCGGAATCCCTTCGGTAGCCCAACGGCGACCTCGGTGGCGTGCGCCGGCGCCTCGATCCACCGCGAGCCGAAGAACCCGCTCACTCGATCCCCTCCCCTTCTGGGCGCCCGAACATCAGGTTGAGGTTCTGCACCGCCTGCGATGCCGCGCCCTTCCAGAGGTTGTCGATCGCTCCGAACACGACGATCCGGCCGGTGCGCTCGTCGCGGTGCACCGAGATGCGGCAGATGTTGGTCTCGCGGACGTCGCGCACTCCGGGCGGAGCCGGGGTGAGCTCGACGAACTGCTCATCCCCGTAGGCCTCCGCGTATAGCCGCTCGACGTCGACATCGGCGATCCCGTTGGCGGGCGTCACGTAGCAGGACACCAGCTCTCCCTGGTCGAGCGGCACCAGATGCGGCGTGAACGTGATCCGGACGTCCGCGCCCATGGCGCCCAGCTCCTGCTCGATCTCGGGCGTGTGACGGTGGCGCGGGACCCCGTAGGGATTGAGGTTTTCGTCGACGGTCACGAAGTGGGTCTTGGCCGTGGCGGCGCGACCCGCTCCGGAGACGCCCGACTTGGCGTCGACGATCACGTCGCCGATGATGCCCGCGCGAGCGAGCGGCGCGAGCGCGAGCAGCGTCGCCGTCGGGTAGCAGCCGGGGTTTGCCACCAAGTCCGCGTCGCGCAAATGCTCGCGGTAGAGCTCCGGCAGGCCGTATACCGCTTGCTCGATCAGCCCGGGCGCTTCGTGCTCGTGGTACCACTCCGCGTACACGGCCGGGTCGCGTAGCCGAAAGTCGGCGCTGAGGTCGACGACGCGGACGCCACGGTCGCGGAGCTCTGCCACCAGCGGCGCGGCGGCTCCGTGCGGGTAGGCGACGATCGCCGCGTCGATCTCGGCGTGGCGGTCGATGTCGAGCTCTTCGAGCGCCAGCGGCACGCGGTGAAACGGGTACAGCTCGTCCAGCCTGGTGCCGACGTCGCTGCGAGCGGTGAGCGCGCAGAGCTCGAACCCGGGGTGGCGGTGCAGCAGCCGCGCCGTCAACGCGCCGGTGAAGCCCGCGGCGCCGAAGACAGAGACGCTAGGCGGCACGGATCCGCCCCGACAGCTCGTCCGCGAGCGCCTGCGTGATCGCGCCGCGGCGCTCCGCAACCTCCTCGTCGGTCAGCGTCCGGTCCGGCGCGCGATAGGCAAGCCGCAGCGCCAGCGACACGTTGCCGGCGCCGACCCGCTGCTCGTCGCGATAGACGTCGAACACCTCCGCGTGGGCGAGCAGTGGCGCGCCGGCGCGGCGAACCACGGCGAGCACGTCCGCCGCCGCGACGTCCTCGCCGACGATCACTGCAAGATCCTCGCGGACCTCGGGGAAGCTTGTGACGTCCTCGTAGATCGGCGTTCCCGGCACCGGCACGGCGTCGAGGTCGAGCTCGAACGCCGCGACTGTCTCCTCGAGCTCCCACTGCTCGGCGACCAGCGGATGGACCACGCCGAGCCATCCGACCGCCTCGCCTTCCACCAGGATCGTCGCCGACTGCCCCGGGTGCAGGAACGGCTGCTGACCCGGTTGCACCAACCACGGCGTGCGCAGGGCGTCGAGCAGCCCTTGCAGGGCTCCCTTGGCCGCGAAGAAGTCCGCGGCCCGCGGCGCGGGCTCACGCCAGGTCGGTGGCCGCACCGCCCCGATCAGCACGGCGCCGAGGTGGTAGCGCTCATCGGGAAGCTGGCCTGAGTCGGTCGGGAGGTACACCGGACCGGCCTCGAACAGGCGCAGGGTGGTGGCGTCGTGCGAGCGGTTGTGCCGCGCGACGTCCAGCAGCGAGCCGAGCAGCGTCGTTCGCAGCTGCGACTGGTCGGCGGACATCGGATTCTCGAGCTCGAGCGCGTGGTGGTCCTCCAGCCGGAGGCGATCGGCCAGGTCGGGCGCGACGAAGCTCCAGCCGACGACCTCGTGGATGCCCTGGGCCGTGAGCGCGTCCGACGCCAGGCGGCGCATCCGCTGGATGTCTGTGAGCCGCCCCGAGGCGCCGTGCCTCGAGGGCAGTGTCGCGGGCAACTTCTCCAGGCCGTCGATCCGCGCAACCTCCTCGATCAGGTCGGCCTCGCGGGTGACGTCCGCGCGTCGGAACGCCGGCACCGTGACGTCCAGGCCGTCGTCGGCGTCGATTGCCTCGAACTCGAGCGCCTCGAGGATCTCCTTGCAGCGCTCGCGCGCGATCGGAGCGCCGAGCAGGCTGCGCACGCGCGCGTCGCGCAGGCGGATCGTCTTCAGCGCCGGACCGGGGCCGCCCACGTCAATCGTGCCGGGCGCGACCGTCGCGCCGCACAGCTCGATCATCAGCTTCGTGGCGACCGCCTGCGCCTCCATCGCCTGTTCGGGCTGAAGCTGCTTCTCAAACCGGGCCGAGGCCTCGGTGCGCAGACCGAGCCGCAGAGACGTGCGGTGGATGTTGGGACCGTTCCAGTTCGCGATCTCCATCAGCACCCGGGTCGTGGTCGGCTCGACCTCCGACCGCGCACCGCCCATTACCCCGGCGATCGACGTGGGTCCCTCGTCGTCCGCGATCAGCACCATCTCGGGATCGAGCGTGCGGGTCTGCCCGTCGAGCGTGGTCATCGTCTCGCCCGGGTGTGCTGCGCGGACGGTTAGCCGTGCACCCGCCACTCGGTCGAGGTCGAAGGCATGCAACGGCTGGCCCGTGAGCAGCATCACGTAGTTGGTGATGTCGACGACGTTCGAGATCGGGCGCTGGCCGGCCGCCATCAGCCGCGCCTTCAGCCACGGCGGGCTCGGCTTGATCTGCACGTTCTCGAACACGCGAGCGGTGAACCTCGGGCACAGGTCCGGGACCTCGACGACGACCGCGGCGCCGTCCACGTCGCCATCGGTTCCCGGATCGTCGGCCCACGGCGCGCGCGACAGCGGGGCCCCCGTCGCCGCGTGCACCTCGCGCGCGACCCCGTAGATCCCCAGGCAGTCAGGGCGGTTGGGCGTGATCTCGAGCACCAGTACGTCGGTCGAGATCGGGATCACGTCGGCGAGCGGCATCCCCGGCGTCAGGTGATCCTCGTCGAGCACGATGATCCCGGCGTGGTCGGTGCCGATCGCGAGCTCGTCCTCGGCCAGGATCATCCCGTCCGACTCCATCCCGCGCAGCTTGGCCTTGCGCAAGGTGGTGCCGTCGGGCATCACCGCTCCCGGCGTGGCGACCGCAACCGTTTGTCCGGCGGCGACGTTCGGCGCGCCGCAGACGATCTGCGAAGGCGACCCCGCTCCGATGTCGACCAGACACACGCTGAGGCGGTCGGCGTCTGGGTGCTTGCCGGCCTCGAGCACCTTGCCGACGACGAAATGATCGAGCCCGGTCACGCCGTAACGCTCCACGCGCTCGACCTCGGTGCCGGTCATCGCCAGTCGCTCGGCGAGCGCCTGGGTATCGAGATCTGGGTGGCTGTACTCGTGCAGCCAGTGCAGCGGTACGCGCATCAGCCGAACTGCTCCAGGAAGCGGACGTCGTTGTCATACAGCAGCCGCAGGTCAGGCACCCCGTGCTTGAGCATCGCGATCCGCTCGATCCCCATCCCGAACGCGAAGCCCTGGACCTTCTCGGGGTCGTAGCCGTATTCGCGCACGTACTCGAACACGTTGGGGTCGACCATCCCGGCTCCCAGGATTTCGATCCAGGCGGTCCCCTTGCAGAGCGGGCAGCGCTCGCCGTCGGCGGTGACGCCGTCCTTGCAGTTGAAGCACGAGACGTCGACTTCGACGCTGGGTTCGGTGAACGGGAAGAAGTGCGGGCGCATCCGGACCTGGCGTTCGTCGCCGAAGATCGCCCGGGCGAACGTCAGCAGCGTCCCCTGCAGGTCCGCCAGCGTGATGTCGGTGTCGACGGCCAGCCCCTCGAGCTGGTGGAACTGGGGCGTGTGCGTGGCGTCGGAGTCCGGCCGGTACACCCGGCCCGGCACGACGAGGTACAGCGGCGGAGGCTGGCGCTCCATGGCGCGTACCTGGACCGGCGAGGTGTGGACACGGAGAAGGATGGTCTTGGGGTCGAACAGGTCCTCGACCGGCTTGACGTAGAACGTGTCGGTCATCAGCCGCGAGGGATGGGTGACGGGCGTATTGAGCGCGTCGAAGTTGTAGTAGGCGGTCTCGACCTCCGGTCCCTCGGCGACGTTGAAGCCGAGGCCGATAAACACGTCCTCCATCTCACGCCACGTCTGGGTGATCAGGTGCAGGCGCCCGGTGGCCGGAAGCGGGTCGGCCGGCAGCGTGACGTCCACCCGGTCTTGCACCAGTCGGCGCTCGAGCTCGCTCGCGGCCAGTGCCCGCTCGCGCGCGGCGACGGCGGCTTCGAGCCCCTGGCGGGCGGCGTTGGCGGCCTTGCCGACGGCGGCGCGCTCCTCGGGGGGGAGCTGCGCCACGCCACGCAGCAGGTTGGGGAGCTCTGCCTTGCGGCCGAGGTAACGGATCCGGACGTCCTCGAGCGCGTCGGTGCTGTCGGCGGCATCGATCTCGGCCTGTGCGTCGCGCTGCAGCTGTTCGATGCGGTCGATCATGCGGGCGAGATCCTAGTTAGCTCGTACAGCGCGATCGTTGCCGCCATCGCAGCATTGAGCGATTCGGTCTCGATCGGGATGTGGGCGAGGTGCGCGGCGGCGGCGATTGCCTCCTCGGGGAGGCCCTCCCGCTCGGATCCGATCAGAAGTGTCACGTTCTGACCGCGCGGGCCGCGGTCAGAACGCATCACTTCGGTCAGGGAGCGCCCGCGACCGGCCGCTAGCGCGACGGTGGTCCCTGGAAGGGACGCCGTGCTGTCGGCGCGGGCGAGCGGGACGGCGAACACCGCGCCCATGCTGGCGCGCACCGCCTTCGGGCCGAAGGGATCCGCAGTGCCCGGGCCAAAAACCACCGACGACGCGCCGAACGCCTGGGCGGAGCGCAGCACCGCGCCGACGTTGCCCGGATCGTGGACACCGTGCAGGTACACGCACAGCGGTCCGGCCGGCGCCACAGCCCACCGCTCCTCGTAGACCGCGAGCGCCCGGGTTCCCGAGCCCAGGCCCGAGGCGTTCGCCAGCAGCTCGGGCTCGACCTCCACCCCTGGCAGGCCGCTGCCGGCCGCGCAGTAGCGCTCGACCGGCTCCCAGCCGGCTGCGTCAGCCGCCGCGAGCAGATCCTCGCCCTCGGCCACGAAGCGCCCAGCGAGCTCGCGCGAGCGGCGGCGCTGGCGGAGCTTGCGGATCTCCTTGAGCTTTGCGTTCTGGTGGCTGGTGATGGTCAATTCGGGAACAAAAAAGGCGCCGTCCCTGGAGGAGCGGCGCCCGGTTGGCGGTGCTGGTTTGGTCGGCGTTCGTCAGCCGGCCGCCAGCGCCTCGCGGGCGCGGTCGGCAAAGCGTCGGAAGGTGTCGGCATCGCGGACCGCGATGTCGGCAAGCATCTTGCGGTCCAGCTCGATGCCGGCCTGCTGGAGGCCGTGCATGAACTGCGAGTAGGACATACCCTGCTGGCGCGCGGCAGCGTTGATCCGGGTGATCCACAGTCTGCGGAAGTCGCGCTTGCGGTTGCGGCGGTCGCGGTAGCGGTACTGATCCGCCTTGAGGACGGCCTCCTTGGCAACGCGGTAGTGCCGGCTGGCGTCGCCCCGGTAGCCCTTCGCCATGGCCAGCGTGGCGCGGCGCTTCTTGCGGGCGTGGATGGAGCGCTTGACGCGGGTCATTTGTGCTTGGCTCCGAGCAAGATCTTGACTCGCGGCGCGTCGTGCTTGGAGATCGCCACAGGTCGGCCCATCGCCCGCTTGCGCTTAGGCGACTTCTTCTCGAGGATGTGGCTGGTGAAGGCATGACGGCCGCGCACCTTGCCGGTGGAGGTCAGCCGGAAGCGCTTTTTGGCGCCTGAATGTGTCTTCATCTTGGGCATGCCGGAGCCGCCAAGTAAAGCAGACGGCCGTGGGGCGAGCCCGCGGACTCGTGCAAGTTCGCCGTCAGGCGTCGGCTTCGTCTGAAGCCGCCGACGGCGAGGCGGCACCGTCGGGCTCATCCGACCGCTCGGAGCCCGAGCCGTTGCGGCGGCTGCCGTTGCTGGCGTCGGCCTGAGCCTCTGCCTCCGCACGGGCGCGGTCGCGGCGGCTGCCTTTACCGCGTGTCTCGGCGTGACCGTCGGACTCGTGCTGATCTTTCTCACCCGCTAGGACCGCCTTGGACGGCGCCAGCAGCATCGTCATGTTGCGGCCGTCCTGGATCGGCGACTGCTCGACGACCGCGATCTCGGACAGCTCTCCCGCAAGACGATCGAGCAGGGCGGTCCCGCGCTCCGGGTGGGTCACCTCGCGACCGCGGAACATGATCGTGATCTTGACCTTGTCCTTGCCAAGCAAGAAGCGCGTGATGTGGCCCTTCTTGGTGTCGTAGTCGTTCTGCGCGATCTTCGGGCGGAACTTGATCTCGCGGATCGTGATCTGCTGCTGGTGGCGCCGGGCGGCCTTCAGCTTCTGGGCCTGCTCGTACTTGTACTTGGAGTAGTCGAGCACGCGGCAGACGGGCGGCCGCGCCTCTGGAGCCACCTCGACGAGGTCGAGATCGCGCTGTTGCGCGTAGGCGAGCGCCTCGGAGGTCTTGATGACTCCGATCTGCTTGCCGTCCTCGCCCACGAGCCGGACCTCGGGCACGCGAATCCGGTCGTTGATCCGAGTCAGGTCCCGCTCAGGGGGCCGCCGGTCAAATTTTCTAGGGACCGGCACTAGTTGCGGAGAGGCCCTTGCGTCAAGCGGCGCCGGGCCGTATGTGATGAAGCACTTGGATCAACGAAAGCGAGTATAGCGGCGTATTTCGGTCGTCAAGGGGGTTTTTGGTGGCGATCATGGCGGGCCAAATTGGCCGTCACCTAGTCGCACGCGCCTTAACCTCCCCTTCGAGGCGCTCGACGAACGCCTCCACGGGGAACGAGCCCTCGTCGCCCTTGCGGTGCTGGCGCAGCGAGATCTCGCCCCCCTCCTGCTCGCGATCACCGACCACCGCCATGTACTGGATCTTTCGCAGCTCCGCGTCGCGGATCTTGCGTGAGATCGACTCGGTGCGGTCGTCGAGCTCGCCGCGCAGCCCGGCGGCCTGCAGCTGTTCGACGACCTGTCGGGCGTACGGGATGTGGCGGTCGGCGATCGGCAGCACGATCGCCTGCACCGGCGCGAGCCACAGCGGCAGCTCGCCCTCGAGGTGCTCGAGCAGAATTCCGATGAAGCGCTCGTAGGACCCCATCAAGGCCCGATGGATCATCACCGGGCGATGCTCGGCGTTGTCTGCGCCCGTGTAGGACAGGTCGAAGCGCTCGGGGAAGTTGTAGTCGAGCTGGACCGTGCCGAGCTGCCAGGAGCGGTTCAGCGAGTCGGTCATGTGCAGGTCGATCTTGGGGCCGTAGAACGCGCCGTCTCCCTCGTTGAGGTCGTACTCGAGGCCCTTTGACTCGAGCGCGTTGAGCAGCGCTGCCTCGGAGACGTCCCACAGCGCGTCGGAGCCGATCCGCTCCTCAGGTCGCGTCGAGAGCTCGACCCTGACGTCGATGCCGAACACGGCGTACGTCGCGAATGCGAACTCCAGGCAGCCGGCGACCTCCTGCTGGATCTGGTCCTCGGTGCAGAAGATGTGGGCGTCGTCCTGCGCGAAGTGCCGCACCCGCAACAGGCCGTGCAGCGTCCCACTGGGCTCGCGGCGGTGCAGCAATCCGGGCTCGGAGTACCGGACCGGCAGGTCTCGGTAGGAATGGCGCTGCAGCGAGTACAGCTGGCAGTGCCCCGGGCAGTTCATCGGCTTGAGCGCCATCGCCCGGTCCTCGTACTCGGTCACGAACATGTTGTCGCGGTACTTGTCCCAGTGGCCGGAGATCTTCCACAGCGAGCTGTCGTATAGCTGCGGGGTCTTGACCTCGGTGTAGCCGCGCGTGCGTCCCATCTCGCGGCTGAGGGCCACCAGCGAGTTGAACACCTCGGTGCCGGCGGGAAGCCAGAACGCCGCGCCCGGCGCGACGTCTGAGAACGTGAACAGCCCTAGCTGCGGTCCGAGCCGGCGATGGTCGTTCTGTCGCGCCCGCTCGATTCGCTCCAGGTACTCCTTGAGGTCCTTGGGTGAGAAGAACGCCGTCCCGTACACGCGCGTGAGCATCGGCTTGCTGGAGTCCCCGCGCCAGTAGGCGCCCGCGACCGACTGCAGCTTGAACGCCTTGATGCGCTTGGTGCTCGGTGCGTGCGGCCCACGGCACAGGTCCGTGAACGGGCCGTTGGTGTACAGCGACACCGCGTGCACCCCGTTCTCGGATACGAGGTCGTTGATCAGCTCGACCTTGTAGTCCTGGCCTTCGTTTCGGAAGCGGTCGAGCGCCGCGTCTGTGGTCACGTCTTCGCGGACAAACGGCTCGTCGGCGTCGACGTGCTCGCGCATCTTCGCCTCGATCCGCTCGAAGTCGGCGTCCGACAGCGTCACCCCGTCGGGGAAGTCGAAGTCGTAGTAGAAGCCGTCCTCGATCGGCGGGCCGATCGAGATCTTGACGCCCGGATACAGCTCCATCACCGAGGCCGCCAGGACGTGCGCGGCATCGTGGCGGATCAGATCCAGCGCGTCGTCGCCGCTCTTCTCGGTGACGACCTCGAGCTTCGCGGGACCGGTGCCGTCCGTGTCGGGCAGCGGCCGCGCAAGATCGCGCATCTCGCCGTCCACCTTGACGGCAAGCGCAGCGCGCGCCAGCCCGGGACCGATCGCCGCCGCGGCGTCGGCACCCGTGGCGCCGTCGGGCAGGCTCAGCGTCGTGCCGTCTGGAAGCTCGAAATCCATGTCCCGGATGCTACGCGGGCGCTACGCGACGCGGAACTCGAACGTGCCGATCGTGCGCAGGATCCCGATGTACGCCGGGCACACCTTGCCGATCCCGCACTTAGGCATGACGGTCTCGATGATCTTGCCCTTATAGGTCCCGGTGCACCAGCGGCCGCCGATCGGGGTCAGCGTCGTGCTCACGCGCGCGCCCGCGCGCGAGGCCCCCACGGACTTGTCCGCGCTCGCGACGCAGCCCTGCTTCTGCGATGTGGCCGCCCCGACCTGGTACCGGCGAGTGGCGCCCGACAAGGTGCCGGTCTTCTCGGGCGCGGTGAACTTCACGGTGAAGTGCGTGCGGCGGTCACCGGAGCCCGGGCTGACCCTGATCCGCGCGCTCTTGGCGCTGATCGTGCCGCCGGGCGGGGCCGGGGTCGCCGTGGGTTGGGTCGAGCTGGTCTGCGACGGGGTCGACCCAGTGCTGCTCCGCGAGCTGCTCGAGCCGGCCTTCGATGCTGCCGAGCAGGCCGGCAGCGCGGCGATTCCCAGCACCACGAGTGAGGCCACAACCTTCGGTCTCATCCAGCGGCGAGTCTACCCCCGCCCACGGAATCCTCACCCTCGATACATTTAGCTTCTCCCAGGGCGATTAGCTCAGCTGGGAGAGCGCCGCCTCGACAAGGCGGAGGTCACTGGTTCGAGCCCAGTATCGCCCATCGCTGTAGCCACAGATGTTTGCGGCGTTTCGGGCGGAGGGGATTTCGGGGGCGCACACAACAAGTTGCGCTCACCTCAGTTCGCTGTGAGGCTGCGGCATTCCCAGAGCAGCAGCGACACGAACGACCCGCGTAGTCGGTAGACGCGCAGGTCGCGGTCTAAGGAGCAGTTCACGCCGATTCTGGGGGCGCTTCACGCTCTACTTCGTCGGCCTGAGCGGCCGTGCGGCTGCATCCTGAACCACGGCGGCTAGATTCCCCACCCGCCGGACGTCTGCTTCCACTCGAACCCTCCCTGCCGCAGTTCGGGGAAGCGGCGTATCCAGCACGCCCTGTTCCATCGTTTGATGGTTTCGTGACCTATTAGCCCGATCGCTGCCGCGACCAGGAAGCCGATCGCGAACGACCAGAGTTCACCGATGGCAAATCCGCAGCCCACAGCAGCGCAGATCGCCACCAGCCAGAACCGCCGATAGAGGCGAAGCTGGTGCTCGCGAAAGGTCTCGAAGTCGTTGGCGTCGATCTGGATGTGCCCGGAGGCCGAACGCAGCTTGTTCTCCTGGGTCACGATCTCCCGTATCGGCCGTCCGTGGAAGCCTCATGAGACCAGCGGTCGACACGACTCCGCTTGGCTAGCAGCGCTTGCGGCGGCGTCGATCAGGACGGGAGCGTCCGGGGTTTTCTCGATCGCTTGGCGTTTGGCGGATTGGGCCGATATGGAAGTTGTGACGTTGCAGGAGAGCTCGGACCGTGACGCAGTGGTTGGTCAGCGCTCGGTCGCGGAGGCGATCGCGTTGCTGGCGGACGCTCAGGCGCTGTTCGACGACGGGCGCCATTCCGAGACGCTCGTTCGGTGTGACGAGGCGCTGCAGCGCTTTGGGGAGGATCTCGATTCCGTTGTGCGCGAGCGCGTCGCCTACGGGCTGCTTCTCAAGGGGTTGAGCCTGGCCAGGCTGGGCCACAGCGATGACGCGATCGGCGTCTATGAGGGACTGATCGATCGAGCTGGCGGGTCTGCCGATGCGAAGACCCGTCGGCACGTGGCATGGGCGTTCAACAACCGGGCGTTCATGTTGAAAGAGCTCGGTCGGGGAGAGCAGTCGATCGCGGCTTACAACGAGCTGATCGACCAGTTTGGCGATGAGCGAAACCCTGAGATCCGCCTGCGGGTGAGCTGGGCGCTGTGGAACAAAGCGGACTCGCTGAGGGCGCTGTCACGGGTCGCGGAGAGCGACGGCGTGTACGACGAGCTGATCGCGCGGCGCGACGAAGGGCTCAACCTCGAGCTTGACCGCAACATCGCGTGGTGTCTGCGGTGTCGAGCCTGGAACCTCTGGGGGGCCGGCGCCAAGGAGCAGGCCGTTGAGGCGTATGACGAGCCGCTGAAAAGGTTCGGCAACGCGAGCGACGGGTCGTTGCGAATGCTTGTTTTCGACAGCTTGAGCGACAAGGCGGCCGTATTGGTTCAGCTCGGGCGGTTCGAGGAGGCCATCTCCGCCTACGACGAGTCGCTCGCTCTGCTGGCGCGGCGTGGCGAGACGCAATCTCAGGTTGGCGAGGCAGCAGCGATCACGCTGCTGCTCAAGGGTGAGCTGCTGTGGAGCGTCAAGCGCCTCGAAGAGGCGATCGTTGTGTTCGATGGCGCTGTCGAGGCCTACCACCAGGCTCGGGCCGCAGGTGCGGGCACCGACGCGGCCTGGGCGGCGATGCTGGCGGTCTTTTACAAGGTCAGTCGGCTGTGTGCCCTCGACCGAAGCGCGGAGGCCGGACGAGCTCGAGATCAGCTCATCGCAGTTCTCGGAGACGTCGGCGAAGCCAGTCCGGCCGATGAGAGATCAGACGCGCGGGAGACCTCTGAGCAAGACCTAGCCGCCAGCTTTGCGGAGGTCATCAACGACGGCGACTGCTGGCGGTGGTTTGACACAACCGACGATGAGCTTCCGAGGGACACCATGGCCGAGCGCGCGATCGACCTCTACCGCCTTACCGAGCCATGGGCGCTCGCCGACGACGATGCGGCGTGTGACGCCGCTCAGTTTGCGGCTGCCATTGTCCGCGACATCGCGGACGGCTACGCAATGCTCACGCGGCCGGTCACCGCTGACCAGCGGCGCTCGATGCCCTTCCCCCAGCGAGCCGAAAGCGCACGGGCACAGCTGATCCGCACGTTCGGCGCGGACACCTGGGCAGCCAAGCACGGCCATCCGCTACTTCTCCCAGAGCCAGACCAAGACGCAGAGAACACCGATCGCTGCGAAGGGCAGCCGCCACAAGCCGGCGGCCGGACGCCGGAGGCGTTCCTGCGGTTCTTCCTCACCGCTGCGTACACGCACGACCTGGTGGCGCTGGCGTGCGACTCACGCACCGTGCGTCAAGCCCTGAGAGACGCCCGATTCGGACAACGCGCGGCGCAACAGATCAGCGAAGCGCGACGATGGGCGCGTCGGGTCACGATCCATATGCCACCCGAAGCAGCCGGCGTGGCAATCGCCAGCCTGCTCATGAACCAAGCGTTCTTCGTCGCATCCCAAGGTGCCATCTCCTCAAGCGCGGACCTGTTCCCCGCGACGGCCCTGCTCCGCGACTGCG
>DASSGR010000053.1:0-48349 GCA_035693425.1 Solirubrobacteraceae bacterium | reverse complement strand
AGGTCGCGAAGGGCACGCTGCTCGTCGTCTTCGACTTGCAGGGCGAACAGTTCGAGTATCGACCTGGCCAGTACTTCTGGGTCGAGCTTCTCGACCCACCGTACGAGGACGAGAAAGGCTCGCGGCGCCACATCTCCGCCGTCACCTCGCCGACTGAGCGCGGGGTCATCGGTCTCTGCACCCGCATTCGCGACACGGCCTTCAAACGCTCGCTCGTTGAGCTTCCGGTGGGCGCGGAGGTCGAGGTCGAGCCCCCGAGAGGGAAGTTCGTGCTTCCCGAGAACGCGTCGCGTGCACTCGTATTCGTCGGCGGCGGGATCGGCATCACCGCCTTCCGGTCGATGCTTCGCTACATCCAGGACCAAGGGCTCCCGCACAGGGTTACGCTGATCTATTCCAACAGGGATCGTGATTCGACCCCGTTCCTAGGCGAACTCGAGGAAATCGAGCGCGCGAATCCTCGGGTTCGGTTGATCCTGACGATGACGGATGATGACCGTTGGTCGGGCGAGCGGCGGCGGGTCGACGCGAGCTTCTTCCGGGACTACCTCGGTGACGACCTAAACGCCTCGAGCTACATGGTCGCCGGTCCGCCCGGAATGGCAGCAGCAGCAACAGAAGCGTTGAAGACGATCGGCGTGGACGAGCACCTGATCTCAACCGACAGCTTCAGCGGTTACTGAGTACGGTGCGACTGCTCGCGTCGAGCGTTGGGATCGCTCGGGTGCAGCGGCCGTGTCACCGGGACGCTCTCGAGGAGATCTCGCGGCTGTTTCTCTCCCGAGCGGAGCAGCGTCAGAGCTGACAGTGGGAAGAGCAGGACGGACAAGCGGCCGGCCGCGCAGCGACAAATCCGATTTCTCGCTTCGTGACGAACAACGGATTGCCCGATGGCACCGATGTTCTGGCGAGTGTCACGAGGCACAGGCCTGAGCCATGGCGACACCGCACTGCGGATTCGTTGAAAGCCGTAGATCACATCCGACGCGAAATGCCGCGAACTGGCGGAAGACCTCAGTGTGCCGGCGGAGCGAAAGCCAGGCCGTGGGCGCCGCATCCACCGGACAACGCGCACGTCCGGTGCCGCTGGATCTCCTTTGCTCTCGCAGCGCTGCTTCGCGTCGTTCCGCCCGGAGTCCCCAGTTGCGCGGGACTCGCAACTCTGGATCGGCGCCGGTGCCGGCGAGGGCCTGCCGACGACAAACGTGCTCGCGCGCCGGACGCTTGCAGAGGGGCTGGCAAGTGTGTCCACATCTGTGTCCATATCGGGCGCAAAGGCACGAATCGGCCGTGTTTACGGGCGATAGTCGGTACGGACACGCGCAATCATAATCCGCGTGTCGGGGGTTCGAGTCCCTCCTGCGGCATCGTCGTGAACACGCTGATCTCCAGTGTTCACCGGGCGTTCTCGCACTCTCGCCGCATGATCCTAGTCACCGCCGTGGACGGCTATGGATCGCTCGGTGGCTGACAAATCAGTCCAACGAACAGTCCAACTCGGTAGGCGGACGCATCCGCCTCGCTACCCCAGAGCAGTAGCGCTTGATGCGGTTCTCGGCTCGCCCCCAGCGGCGTACCCCGGCTGTCCCCACCGCAGGTTTGGGGCTAGCCGGCTGTTCGAACTCGACCCCAGGTGGGATCGTGTCGTTCGGATCCTACTAATCGGAACGTAGGTGATCTCGAGGAGTTAGCAATGATCAACCCGACACCCCCTGAAGCACACGAGCCGAGCATCCTGATCCGCGAGCTCGATCATCGGCACAGTGACGGGATCGAAGTCACGCTGTTGTGGAATGCGCGTACGAAAGCCGTATCCGTCTCACTGCTCGAGGAACGGAGCGCTGCCAGTTTCCAGTTCGAGGTCCCCCCCGCCGACGCACTCGACGCCTTTCACCACCCTTACGCCTACGCGGCGTACGGGCACCACGACAGTGCCCTCGCCGCATGAGCGTCGCACCGCTCCCCGTCGAGACTGACTCGCCCTACCTCCGATGATGAAGCCGACCACGGTGAGATCTGAGTCCGCGCCGGTCACGCCTCTCCGGTTGACGCAGCTTCCGCCGAGGTCCTGCCCGAGGCACGCCCGTCCTGGACCGTGCCCCGAGTGCCAGCGTGTCGCAAACCTCCGTTCGACCGCCCACATGGCGGCGAGCGTGCAGGCAGCGGAGGAGTGGGCGCGCAGCCACAAAGCGGCGTGAGGCGGGAGCGCCATCCGTCTCCTCGCCGGCGCAATCAGGTCTTGCGGATGGCTGCCACGGCCCGCCAGTGATGCTGGAGCCGATAACCCGCCCTTGACGGAGGCGCGGCCGGGGCTCGGCATCTGCCAGCTCTACGCCAACCGCGTATCAACGTAGGCGCCGCAGGTTGCCGGGGCGCTGGGCGTCCCGGGTCATGAGGAATGACCTCTACCGGTTCGCCGTGATGGCCCATTCGACCTGCGATGGGGTCGAGGGCACACAGATCGCCGACATCGAGACGGCGAGTTCGACGCCCTCGTGTCCGGCGCCGCATCCGGCTGCCCTATCGGGGAGCACGCCCGGCGTGGTCGAGCGCGGGCTGTTCACCCCTGCACTCGTCGCCCGGGGCGGGCGTCGGTCTCAATTCCGGCGCCGCGAGCCCCGACGTCGCCTCTCACCCGATAGTTCGCAGCCGCGGTGCTCGTGCGCGCCCGTGGCGCTCCGAGCACCGCGGGGGCCTTCATCTTTGCGGCGGGGGCGATCGCCGGGTTCTGCCTGATCGACCAGCTGCTCGACCTTCTCTCCGCGGAGACCCTGGGCCCCACGAAGCCGATCAACCGCTGCCAGGATCGGGTGCTCGCGGGGCGTGTTCGACTGGTCGCGGTCGGCGCCGCGCTGGGCGCCGTGTCCCTGTTCGACGACATTTACGGCTGGGTGCCCTGGCTGGTGGGACCCCTCGCCGCGACCGCGCACTGCCTGCTCATCGCGAGCGTGCAGCTGGCCGCGGTCGCCGTCGGCGACAGGTGAGTTCAGCGGTTGCGCCCCACGCCACGACTACCCCAACGGGATCGCCTACGCCCTTTCCGGCGGGTCGCGATCGGGGAAGCCCTCAGTCCCATATCGGCCGATCGCGTTCTCCTGTTGTGAGCGGAAGCATCGAGGCCGAACCTTCAGTAAACACCCGCCCCCGGAGGAGACGGCATGAAAGCAACGGCGAAATTGCAGGCGCTTGGTCAGAGCCTGTGGCTGGACAACATCACTCGAGAGATGCTCGACTCGGGCCAGCTGCAGCGCTACATCGACCAGTGTTCGATCACCGGCCTGACCTCCAACCCATCGATCTTCGACAAGGCGATCAAATCGGGCGCCTACGACGAAGAGATCCGCCAGAAGGCGGCGGATGCCGCCGACCGCGAGACGTTGTTCTTCGAGCTGGCCATTGAGGACCTCCGGCGAGCGGCGGACCTGTTCGCGCCGATCCATCAGCGGACAGCCGGAGTCGACGGCTGGGTGTCGCTGGAGGTCTCGCCGCTGCTCGCCTATGACACCGCCCGCAGCGTGCGCGCCGCCGCCGACCTACATGCACGGGCCGGACGAGAAAACGTGTTCATCAAGATCCCCGGGACCGAGCAAGGGCTGCCGGCGATCGAAGAGGCGACCTTCGCCGGGGTGCCGGTGAACATCACGCTGCTGTTCTCCCGGGAGCAGTACCTGACCAGCGCCGATGCGTACATGCGCGGGATCGAGCGCCGGATCGACGCGGGTCTGGACCCGAACGTCTCCTCGGTGGCGTCTGTGTTCATCTCCCGCTGGGACGCTGCGGTTATCGGTCATGTGCCCGAGCAGCTGCGCGGCCGGCTCGGGCTGGCCGTAGGTCTGAAGACTTATCAGGCGTATCGGCGGCTGATGAATTCAGATCGCTGGCAGCGACTCGCGAACGCCGGCGCGCGCGTGCAACGGCTGTTGTGGGCCAGCACCAGCACCAAGGACCCCAACTCCCCCGACACCATGTACATCGACGGTCTGCGCGCGCCGCACACGATCAACACGATGCCCGAGTCGACGCTGCGCGCCTTCGAGGACCATGGTCGGGTCGGCGATCCGATCGCGGTCGACGGCGGCGATGCGGATGCCACGCTGGCGCAGTTCGCATCCACGGGCATCGATGTCGACGCGCTGGCTGCGACGCTCCAGTCGGACGGAGCCCGGAACTTCGTCAAATCGTGGGCGGACCTGTTGAAGCGGATCGACGACCAGGTCGCCGTGGTGGCGGCGTGAGCGCCCTGCGCGATCGCCCGTGCTGGCGGGTGCTGAGCAGCCACCACGACGACGTCACGGATCTGCATCGGCGGGGCTGTTCGCCGCCGACCCGGGTCGAGGCGAGCGGTTGTGGCGGAGGTAGCTGGCCTGTGCCTCGACTACTCGACCGGTGAGGTCCCATTCGCCGTGATCCGCCCGGGCCACGGGTGCGCGTCGACGCCTGCGCCACCGCAGGCCGTCCGATCGCGCGATCAGCCGCGCCGATCGCCACATGATCCCTCGTGTTGATCGCGTAATCGTCGGTGACTCTTGAACACGAGCGGTCAGGCTGGATAGTCGTAGCTGCGCTCGACTCGAACGCGTGCCCGTGTTGTAGCACCACCTTGATCCACTGGTCATGATCGTCACTCGCTCGCCGCTCACCACAGTTCATCGCCGCGCGCCGGACCAGTGTCAGCGGCAGTTCGGCGTCGATTGCACTTCGACCGTGAGCGCTTCCGAGTCAGTGCACCCCGCCGGGACCGAGACGGCCTCTGCGCTGACGGTCACCGTGCGCGCTCGCTCGTCAAGCTCGACCTTCGATCGGATCGCGTAGCGAACGTGTTCGTCATTTTTGTCTATGCACCGATTCTGCTGTGCCTGCCGGTGCTGTTACTCGTCGGAGTCGTGTTCGTCGTTGTCCCGGGCGGCTTCATCATCGTGCTGGCCGGTCTCTATTACGCGGCCGCCGGGCTCACTAGTTTGCTCGGGCTTGGAGTGACCAGGCGATGGCGGGCCCGTCGCTCGCGGGTGCGGCCGACCAGCCCAAGCTTCGAGAACGCGTCGCTATCCAGCCGATCGTCATCTGGTCGCCGCGGAGCCATCGCCCCGAGGCCGGTAGCCGTCGGGTCCACGAACGATCGCGCGGTTGGCTCGGCGGCAAACGTGCTGCTCAGTCGGCGAGGGTCGGACGACGTCGATCTCGTTGCTCCGCTCGAACGCGGTCCCCTCCCGGACGGACAGGATGGCGCACGGGCCGCTTGAGTGCGCCTCAGTCACTGAGGCGCTTCCCCCACCGCGGGGGCGTGCGCTGCGATTTGCGATGCCGCGGAAGCAATCGTTCACGCGCCGCTGGTCACCCGGCTCGGGCTCGCGGGTATGACCAGTTCATTGGCGGGCTTGGCCGTCTTCGCCCCGGTCGGTCAGCACTACCTACTGCAGGCACGCCAGATGCAGGCGTTGTCGTTTTCGGTCCACATTCCGTTGGTCTGCTTCGGGATCTCCTTTCCCGTCATGGTCCTGTTTGCCGAGTGGCTGTATCTGCGTTCGGGTGATCGGCTGTACCGCACCCTGGCGCGGCGATGGTCACGGGTGATGGTGACGCTGTTCGCGGTGGGTGTGATCACCGGGACGGTGTTGAGTTTCGAGATGGGGTTGCTGTGGCCGAACTTCACCGGGACATTTGGGAGCGTGTTCGGGCTCGGGTTCGCGATCGAGGGCTTCTCGTTCTTCGTCGAAGCGATCTTCATCGGTATCTATGTGTACGGATGGGGCCGGCTTTCTGCACGGGCTCATCTGCTGACCGGGATCCCGATCGTGATCAGCGGGTTCACCGGGTCGCTGATGGTGATCTCGGTCAACGCCTGGATGAATCACCCGGGCGGGTTTCGCCTGCACGGCGGCAGGGTGTCCGACGTCGACCCCTTCAGGGCGCTGTTCGAGAACACGTATCTGTGGCACGAGCTGATCGACATGTACATCGCGGCGTATGTCGTCACCGGCTTCGTCCTCGCGGCCGTGTACGGGTTCGGGCGCTTGCGCGGGCGCTGGGGACGCTACGAGCGGACGGCGCTGGCGATCGCGCTGACTTTCGCGGCGCTGGCGTCGATCGTGCAGGGACCGGTCGGTGATTGGGCCGCGCGCGATGTGGCGAAGTCGCAACCGACGAAGCTCGCGGCGCTCGAGGGGCTGCCCCTGACCACGCGAGGGGCGCCCGTGCACCTCCTCGGCTGGTACCACAACGGCCAGGTCAAGTACGGGATCGAGATCCCCCACCTGCTGTCGCTGCTGGCGTTTCACGGCGGGAACGCGCGTGTGCAAGGCCTCGACGCCGTGCCCGCCGATCAGCGCCCATCGGTGAACGTGGTCCGGGCCTCGTTTCAGACGATGGTCGGGATCGGAGCGTTCCTGGGATTGATCGGGGTGGCGTATCTCGTGGCGTCGATCCGCCGCAAGCGACTTCCCAGGTCGGCCTGGTTTTACCGGGCACTCGTGCTCGCCGGCCCGCTATCGGTGGTCGCGTTGATCGCGGGCTGGGTGGTCACGGAGGTTGGTCGTCAACCCTGGGTCGTCTACCGGGTGATGCCGACCGACGCGGCGGTCACCGGAGCGAACGGGATTCCCGTCGGCTACGCCACGCTCGCTTGCGCATACCTGGCGGTTGGGGCTGGCCTTGCCTGGGTGCTTCGACGGCTCGCGCGCGCGCCGCTCGAACTCGCGCCCGATGCCGGACCGTCGCTGGAGGCCGCGTAGATGCTGCTCAAGGCGCTTCCGCTCACGTTCGTGCTCACCGGGCTGGCGCTCTACACCACCCTCGGCGGGGCCGACTTCGGCGCCGGGTTCTGGCAGCTGTTCGCGGGCCGAGGCGAGCGCGCCGGGCGGATCCGCGCGCACGCCCACCGCTCGATGGGACCGGTGTGGGAAGCCAACCACGTCTGGCTGATCTTCGTCCTGACCGTTTTCTGGACCTCCTACCCGACGGCGTTCGCCTCGATTGCCTCGACCCTGGCGGTGCCGCTATTCATCGCCGCGCTGGGGATCATCCTCCGCGGCGCCGCCTACGCGCTCCGCGCCGGTGCCTCCGGCGCCCGCGAGTCGGGCGTGATCGACACGATCTTCTCGGTCTCCTCCGTGCTCACACCGTTTGCGCTCGGCGCGGCAATCGGCGCGATCGCCACCGACCGGGTCCCCATCGGCGACGCCACCGGGCCTCAGTTCTCGAGCTGGTTGAACCCGACGTCGGTCTTCATCGGCGCGCTGGCGGTGGCCAACTGCGCGTACCTGGCGGCCGTGTATCTGGCGGCCGACGCCGCCCGGCTTGGCGACGGTCCCCTCGAGCGAGCGTTCCGACGGCGAGCGCTCGGCACCGGGGTCATCGCCGGCGCGATCGCGATTGGCGGCATCGCCGTCGTCAACACCAGCTACCACCGGCTCTATCACTCGCTGCTCAGCGGCGACGCGCTCGCCGCGGTGATTGCTTCGCTCCTCGCCGGTGTGGCAACGCTTGCGCTCGTCTGGAGGCGGCGCTTCGACACGGCGCGTTTCGGCGCGGCCGTGGCCGTCGCGACGATCATCGCCGGCTGGGCGCTCGCCCGTTGGCCCACGATCGTCCCCGGCCTCACCGTCGACAACGCCGCGGCGGGCCATGACACGCTCGTCTGGATCATCGTCTCGGTATCGGTGGGCGCCGCGATCACCTTCCCGTCGCTGGGCCTCCTCTACGGGCTCACGCTCACCGGCCGCTTTCAAGGCGCTGAGCGCCCGGCGTCGGGGCGGATCGGGCGACGAGCGACGTTTGGCCCCCGCTTGGGCACGCGGGCGGCTGTCGCCTGCTTCGTCGCTGGAATCGGACTCCTCACCTTCGCCGACGCGGCTTGGGCGCACGCAATCGGCGTGCTGTGCCTGCTCGGCTTCATCGTCGCGGCGTTCCTCGCGATCGTACCCGGAGCACTCGCGAACCCGGCGACGAACCCTCCCGCCGACGCGCCTGCCCCGTTCTCCCCTGCTCGAAATCGGCACCCCGGCGACCCGGGCTCCGGGGGCCCGCGCTAGCAGGGCCGCGATGCGGCCGTCGGCCGGAGCTCATTACCGGAGGCGCCAGCCGCCCGGTCGACGGGTCCGGCGTCGATCCAGAACGCCGATCGACTGAGCGTCGCGACGTCTTGCCGGCCTCTGGCCATGCGGTTTCCTCCAACCACGGGCGCAAACTCGACCCGCACTCCGATCTCCGAGGACCAGTCCATGACCCCCACCAGCTCGCCGCTCACGACCACCGACCTCGCCACGGTGGCGCAGCTCGCCCGTCAGTTGCGCGTCGATTCGATCCGGGCCAGCACCAGCGCGGGCTCCGGTCATCCGACATCGAGCATGTCCGCCGCCGATCTCCTGGCGGTCCTCGTGGCTCGCCACCTGCGCTACGACTGGGATCAGCCGGAGGCCGACGGAAACGACCACCTGATCTTCTCCAAGGGGCACGCGTCACCGTTGCTGTACTCCGTCTACAAGGCGGTTGGTGTCGTGTCCGACCAGGAGCTGCTGAGCGGCTACCGGCGCCTCGGCTCCCGCCTTCAGGGTCATCCCACGCCGGTCTTGCCGTGGGTCGACGTCGCCACGGGTTCATTGGGACAGGGACTGCCCGATGGCGTGGGGGTCGCGCTGGCCGGCAAATACCTCGACCGCGCGCCCTTCCGCGTGTGGGTACTGTGCGGGGACAGCGAGATGGCCGAAGGCTCGATGTGGGAGGCGCTCGACAAGGCCAGTCACTATGAGCTATCGAATCTCGTCGCGATCGTCGACGTCAACCGACTGGGCCAGCGGGGACCGACCGAGTTGGGCTGGGACGTGGGTGCCTACGCGCGACGCGCGCATGCGTTTGGCGCGCGCGTCCTTGAGGTCGACGGGCACGACCTCGTAGCTGTGGACGATGCGTTCACCAAGGCGGCCCAAACCGACGAGCGTCCGACCGTGATCCTGGCCAGAACGGTCAAGGGCCGGGGCTTCTCGGAGGTGGAGGATCTCGAGGGCTGGCACGGGAAGGCGTTCCCCGAGGACATGGCGGTGCGAGCGATCGCCGAGCTCGGTGGCGAGAGCAACCTGACGGTGCGCGGGCCGCTTCCCGAGTATGAGAACCTGAACGGCGCCGGGCCGGCGCCCGACGCCAGCGCCGCGATCCCCCCGGTGATCCGCGCGCGGGGTGACAAGGTCGCCACCCGCCGAGCGTACGGCGACGCCGTGACCGCGCTCGGCGCGCGCGACCCTCGTGTGGTCGCCCTCGATGGGGAGGTCAGCAACTCCACCTACGCCGACGCGTTCGCGAAAGCCCATCCGGACCGATACTTCGAGATGTTCATCGCCGAGCAACAGATGGTGGCAGCGGCCGTCGGTCTGAGCGTCCGCGGCTATAAACCGTTCGCCTCGACATTCGCGGCGTTCCTCACCCGCGCGCACGACTTCATCCGCATGGCCGCGATCTCGAAGGCAAGCGTCCGTCTCGTCGGCTCCCACGCCGGCGCAGAGATCGGCGCGGACGGTCCGTCCCAGATGGCACTTGAGGATCTCGCGATGATGCGCGCGGTGCAGGGCTCCTCGGTCTTCTATCCGAGCGACGCTGTCAGCACGGCCGCGCTGGTGGACCTGATGGCCGAGACCGATGGCATCACCTATCTGCGCACGACGCGAGGCGCCTACCCGGTGCTGTACGACGACGGCGAGCAGTTCCCAGCCGGCGGCTCGAAGATCCTGCGGTCGGATCCATCGGACGCGGTGACGCTGATCGGTGCCGGCGTCACCTTGCACGAGTGCCTGCTCGCCGCCGACCAGCTCGCGCCGCGCGGCATCCGCGCGCGCGTCATCGACGTGTACTCGATCAAGCCCATCGACGTCGAGACGCTCGCCGCCGCCGTGCACGCCACCGAGGGCCGAGTCGTGGTCGCCGAGGACCACCATCCCGAGGGCGGTCTTGGCTCGGCCGTCGCGGCCGCCCTGCTCGGGGCGGGCCTTCAGCAGCTCCGCCTCCAGCACCTCAGCGTGTCCGAGCTTCCTGGCTCAGGCACGACTGCGGAATTGCTCAACGGCGCCGGCATCGACGCCCCACACATCGCGGCGGCTGCGATCGCGTTGGTGCACGACAGGAGCGCGCCTTGAGCGGTCAGCGGCAGCCGCAGACCAAACCGCGGCGTGCAATGCGCCGGGGGCGCGCCGAAAGGCAAACCGCCGTGTTACTGGTGATGCCTACAGGGCCCAAGCGAATCTGCTCTGGCGCGCACCTCAGAGACCGCGCGGTATTCAACATGCAGGCTCCCAAGCGCCGAGCAACGTCGCTGACGGATCCGATCCAGCTGCGCGCCAGTAACGGAGAAGTCACATGAGCTATCTGACCGACGGGACCGAACTGTACGAGGTTGTGGCTGAGGAGATGGTCGAGAATTTCGGTCTCTATCGCGGCCAGCTACGGACCACATTCATCAGACGCAGTCGGCCACCACACGACGTGCGTGCGCTGGACGATTTCGCATTGCTGTGCTACGAGTTCGTGCGACCGTGACCACACCGGACACATGGGCATGACGTGGACTGCGGACCGCGGATCACTTGACCTGATACGGCGTGCAGGGCAAGCACGTGAAACTGCGCCAGCCGGTTGGCGGTGCCAGGCACGGACGCGTTCCAGCCCGGCAGCCGACCGCCGTCGTGCTATCGCTGGGACAAGGTGACCAGGTCGGCACATCCCACGAGCACGGGGAGACGGGCCTAGGTTCGGGCCACACGATCCGACGAGAGGACACACACGATGATCGGAAACATGCTCAGCCCAACCCATCTCCAACGAGGGTTGGCGGTAGCGAACGGATCGCGCTGCTTGTGCCCGCGTCGCGTAATCGGCAGTACACGGTTGGAGTCGCCGCGTGAATGAAGATGAACCGCGCGCAGGTCTAGGGCAGATGGCGGCTGATAACGGTGGTCGTGTATCCCTGCTAGAGCAGTTCATGCCGCGCTTTGACACCCGCTCGCGGCACGCGATCGAGGTCCGTGCTCCGGCTCAAGCCGTGTTCACAGCCGTCGAGGCGGTGACCGTGAAGGAAGTGCGGTTCCTACGCGAGCTCGAGTTCATCCGCGCACTGCCCCGCTTGGCGGCGACTGGGCGACTCGACGTGCCGACCGTCAACGCGCCGCTAGTTCTTAACTTCACGCGCGGCGCCGTTTTGCTGGGCGCGCGGCCACCCGAAGAAGTCCTAGCTGGCGCGATCGGGTGTTTCTGGCGTCTCGCCGGCAACGTGCCTGTCGTCTTCGGCTCGCCCGAGGAGTTCCTGACCTTCACTGAGCCCGGATTCGCCAAGGCCGTCGTCGGGTTCCGCGTCGATCCGAAGGGTGCCGAAATCCTCCTGACGACTGAAACGCGCTTCGTTTCGACCGACGAGGCAACACACAGGCTGATGAGCCGCTACTGGCGGATTATCCGACCTGGGAGCGACCTCATTAGGACGGAGTGGCTGCGAGCGATCCGCAGGCGCGCGCTTCGCCGCCCGAAAGCGACCCCGGAGTCCACATAACGCTTCTGGACTCGCGCGAACGGTTCCCACGAGCGCGACCCGACGCTATGTGTTCTCCGCCATTGGCGCTGAGTTCCCGATTCCCGGCCACGGCGCGAGGCGAGCTGAGTGGGTGGATTCGAAGACCCCGGATGCGAGCTTCTGCACGTAGATGTCCACGCAAAGTGCGTGCTGGCTCGCGCCAATCGCCTCGTCGGCCCCGTCGATCCGAGTACAGAGAGCTCGCTGTGCCGTGTTGCGTCTGCGTCTCCCTCGTCGCGGACCGAGCTCTCGCGACCTGCTGCTGCTTCGGCACCCCATGAACCTCACTGAGACGTGGACAGCTGCCCCAGCTATGGCCTCGAGGCGCCGGTGGTTCGTGCAGCCCGCATTCTCGTGCGACGCTTCGGTCGGATCGATCCTCCCGTCCGACGAGCGGCTAGGCCCAGGACAAATCCGAGGCGCTCGTAACGCGCCGCGCGAGATTGTCGAGAGCCTCTGGCGTCTCCGAGTCCTCGTGACGAATGTGGATGATCGTCGTCCCCTTGATCCGTTCGGTCGGGTTGAGGGGCGGCGACGGCATCGTCTAGGGTCGCGACGTTGCCGATGTTCGTCCGCCGTCGTCCGGCCCGCTCCCGCGGAGATCTCACCCAGTTGGGCACGATCGGACTCGACAACGAAGTCGCCTGCCAGGTAGCCGACCGGCCCGGAATCCTCGGTTAATCGTGCCGACGGGTCAGCGGCCTGATGGGACGAGCGCTACGGCTTCGACCTCGACGTGGATCTCGGGCCACACCATTGCCGTGGGGACCAGGAGCATGCCTGCGGGCTCGTGCGTGATGATCTCTTTCTGCACTGCGAAGTAAGTCTTGATGTCTTCTTCCCGGGTCAGGTACTGGCGAATGCTGACGATGTCGCTGATCGAGGCCCCGGCCTTCTCTAGGATGGCTGCGACGTTTTGCCATGCCTGCCGTGCCTCGTCGGCGAAGTCGGCCGGGATGTTGCCGTTCTCGTCGAGGCCGGGAGTCCCGGACACGACGATCTGGTCATAACCTCCGGGCACTCGGATGGCGTCCGAGTGGCGGCCGATCTGGTGGGAGACGCCGGCGTCATGGGTTTGCGGCGCGGTCATGCTGCATCCTTTCGCTGGTGGGCCTGACAAGTCGGGGTTGCGGGGCGACGGTGCTGGCGGGAAACGCTTCCATTCGGATCGCGTCCTCCCACGGCTAGGCGTCGGGCGTGTGATCGGGCTCGCGCGACGGCTGGATCGCGGGCTGCTCCTCGCGACGTTCGGCCGTGGAGAGCGAGTCCTTGAAGCCGCGAATCGCCGAGCCAAGCCCGCGGCCTGCCTCCGGCAGTCGCTTGGGGCCGAGCACGATCAGCGCGACGACCAGGATCAGGAGGAGATGAGTGGGGCTGAGGATGCTCTCGATCATGCGTGGTCCTTTTGGTTCGGGTCGGTTGCTCGACTGTAAGTGCGCCGCGGACCCGCTCAAACACGATCGGCGATTGCCCGGTAGCGCATCGCTATCGCTCCCTTTCTGCGGACGGAAAAAGACGAGGGGCCCCCATTCAGCGGGCCCCTCGTCGTGCTCTCGCGGCGACGCTCGTTACCGACGTTGCGCGGCGTCTGCAGCCTCCGCGAGCGCCTTGACGCCCGCAAAGAATTCTGGCGACTGCCCGTTGAACAGCCCCATGGCGGTCAGGAACTTCGCCGCGCCGAGCGCAGCGCCCTCGGTGTTGGTGGGGCGGATGATCGAGCAGCTCGGGAACTTCCGATCGAGGAAGCTCGTTGGCTCGGGCATGATCCGGTTCGGCGCGAACGCCGCCCCTCCCGCCTTCAGGTCGGGGAACGTGAGCCCGGTGGTAGGGTCGGTCAGCGGCGGAGCGTTACCGGCCTTGTCCTGCCAGGTCTGGAAGTGCATCGTTTCCGTGGGGCCGATGCTGAGCAAGATGCGCAGCACCTCGGGCTTCGTCACTCGCTGCGCGAGGGAGGCGTAGAGGCTCGTGCCGCCCTGTTCGATCGTGCCGAAGTGGAAGCCGGCCGTGTTTGCGATCGCCTGCAGGTGCTTACGCGGTGTCAGATCGTCGTCGCTGCGCGGGATCGCGGGGTGCTTTCCGACGGCCAGGCCGGGGACGGCCTGCGGCAGGGTGTCACCCAGGTCCGGATTCTTCGAACCGCTGCGGTATCGCGTCCACCAACTGGTGTCGATGGTCAGCTCCATCAGGTTGGTCAAGCGGCCGATCTGACGAGCGCCAGTCGCCTTGCTGCCGGGCACCGTGCGGAACTTGTCCAGGTTGATGGGATCCGCGCCGTTCGCCGCAAGATACGCGTTGATGAAGCTCGCGTGGCTCTGCTCGTCATCGGCGTTGTCGTGGATGTACTGGGGGATGTCCTTGTCCAGCACCGAGAGAGCTGAGGTGTAGGCCTTGTTCCCGGTTCCGCCCGGGCGTTCGCTGTCCTGGATCCCGCCCAGCTCGTTGTACTGCTCCCACAGGTCCGCCTCGAGCAGTTCGGCCGCGGCCAGGAACTGCAGAATGGCCACGTCCCCCTTCGTGAGCCCGCCGCTGGCGGACACTGGCGGAGCGGTCAGCAAGCGGCTCGCGCCGATGGCGCCGGCTCCGACCGCGGCACCCTTCAGCAGGAACGAACGGCGGTCCGTCAGGCGCGCGGACTGTTCGACTTCCTTCATTATCTTCTCCTTCAGGAGTTCGGGCGAGCGGCGAGTTGCGCCGCGCGCGGCAGTGACGGACCCCACGATGCGGCCGGGGCCGGTCCGCCACAACAGCGCTGTGCTACCGCCCGATAGGCCGGGCCGATCAGTCGGCGAGCCGCCCGCCGTCGACGGTCAGCGTGGTGCCGTAGACGTAGTCGGCGTACTCGCTCGTAAGGTCGACGGCTTCTCGCTGAGTGAAAACAGGTGTCGCGCCTTTCGCGTCGTAGGATGGCGCGATGACTCGGACGGACAACGCCTCTCGTGTGATCGCCGTCCCGCCCGACCGCGTCTACGCGGCCCTTGTGGATCCGGAGGCGCTCGTGACGTGGCTACCACCCGACGGGATGACTGGAAGATTCGAGCGATTCGACGCCCGGCCGGGAGGGTCCTACAGACTCGTGCTGACCTACGCGGACGCGTCGGCCGCCCGGGGCAAGGCCAGCGCGGACTCGGACATCGTCGACGCGCGCTTCGTCGACCTCGTTCCTGGCGTGCGGGTCGTGCAGGCCGTTGACTTCGTCTCCGATGACCCCGCGAATGCCGGCACCATGACGATGACTTGGGAGCTCGCCGCGCTCGACGCCGGGACGCACGTGGACATCCGCGCCGACGACGTTCCCGCCGGCATCTCCGCGGAAGATCACGCCGCCGGACTCGCTTCCTCGCTCGCGAACCTTGCCACATACCTCGAGCGGTAACCAGGCCCGCCACAACTCACCAGCAGGTCTAGTGCGTAAGCCGTCCCGACTCCTGGTCCTCGCGCCATCGGCACGTGTCTCTGGGGTGACCGCGCCTTCGCCACCGAACCGCCGCGCGCCGCGCCCGCGAGAACTCGCCACCCAGCCGCGCTGGCGCAAGCTCCGGATGCGACGGATCAGATTAAGCCTGGTCGCCGTCGCACGCGCCTACCCGAAACGGCCGGGATCAGTGAGGCGGCGAATCACGTGTGTGCAGGGGTGGCCGACTCCATTGGACGCACGCACGGCGCGGCTCATCGCGCTCTTGAACCTTAGGGTTCACGGCCGATCGATCTCACGGCCACGACCTCGCCGCCGTCCCGGGAGACCGGCGAAGGCGCGCTGACAACATGCGGCTCGGAGCGGCACAGCAACCAGTACGCCAACCCGCCAAACACGATCGACGCCAGCCACGAGAAGTCCACTCCGCCGGCGGCGCGCGAGATCGGGCCCTGGAATAGCGATACCCCTCCGTGCTCGAATGCCCAGCCTCCAACCAGTCCGACCGCCAGCGCGAAGAGCGAGCGCCAGCGAATGTCGCCGTAGCGCGAGCGCTCAGGAGATGCGTACAGCGCGGGTACGTCAGCGCGTCCACGGTTGAGAACGAAGAAGTCGATGATCACGATCACCCCCCAAGCCGCCGTCCAAATTACGAACGAGTCCATGTAGCTGGTGAACGTGGTGGCAAACCTGGTGGACGACAGAAACCCAACCAAGATCGCGCTGGCGATCACGCCACTGATGATGCTCCCCAGCCAGCGCTTGATCTTGATTCCGCCGGCCAGAAAGCACAGCGGCGCCGAGTAGAAGTTCTCGATGTTCCCGGCGACGGCGCCGTGGATGATCACTAGCAGCACCGGGATCGTCATCACCCCGAACAGTGACGCGACGAGCTCGGCGGGGTCGCTGTTCGTCGCGCTGCTGGCCATTGCGGCGCCCAGAACACCGAGCCAGATCAGCGCCAAGAAGGTGCCGATCGCGGACGCCCAGTACAGCCTCTTCTCAGGGACCTCAGGCCGCGTGAACCGGGAATAATCAGACGCCCAGGGAGACCACGAGAATCCCCACCCGATCCCTACCACGGTCATGAGCCCGCTGGCGGCCGCGATCAGGCCGGCTCCGTGAACCGTCGAGTGGTTCCACACAACGTGCCCCTTGCTGAACGCCAGCACCGTCATCACCGCCATCACGGCAGCCAGCACCGGAGCGGTCCACTTCTCGAACGTGCGGATCGCGTAGAAGCCGAGCGTTCCGATGATCAGCTGGATGATCATGATCAGCCCGGCGACGCTGTACTCGGTGGTGCGGTTGTGCGGCAGCCCGAGCTTGTGCAGACAGTAGGTGGCGAGGCTGAGCACGATGTATGTGTTCAGCCCCGTCCAGGCGAGGACGATCAGGCCGTTGATGATCGACGGGATGTTGTTGCCGCGCCGGCCGAATGCCATCCGGCCCAGCGCGAACTGTGAGACACCGGTCCGCTTGCCCATCAGCGTGAAGGCCCCGAAGATCAGCGTGCCCGCCGCCTGCCCAACCACCATGATGACGATCGACTGGACCAGGCTCAGGCCAAGCTGCGGGCCGATCGCTCCGACCACCCACGAAGTCGGAATAACGTTCGCACCGAACCAGATCCAGAATTGCTGCCAGGCGGTTGAATCCCGGTCCCCCTCCGGTATTGGCTCGATCCCGTGCTGATCGACCGATAAGGCCTTGTCAAGCTCTCCGACGTCCCTCAGTTCTACCGACGACGCGAAAACTCACCTCCACAACTGACAGCGCTGACTATCGCGACGCGAGGAGCGGGCCGACGGGCCTGCCTAGGCCAGCACGTGGGATCGTACGCCTGGCCGGGCCTCCGTGCCGCGAGGCTCGGCGCCCGCTGCCCTCGACCCCCAGACTAGGAACTTGACGCGGCACCCACCTGGACGCGAGCAGCCTCACACCGGCGCAAGATGGGGGCATGACTACTCACAAGCCGATCCAATCCCGGTCCCACAACATGGTTGCCCGACCGAGCGATAGGCCAGACCAATCACCGCGGCGGTGATCGCACCGTGGCCATCCAACGTCGGACCGGCTGTGAACCCCGGGCCCAGCGCGCCCAGAGCGGCTGACTCAGTCGAGGTCGACCAACGATCGAGCGGCCCAATCACTGGCCGACGCCTCGCCCACGAGGCTGCGTCGGGCTGATCCGAGCTGCTCGCAGGCCTGCCTGACGCGCTCGGCCATCGCCGCCTCGCCGGCGCGCCCCCACGCCCGCGGGTCGAAGCTGTGCTTCTCGCCGATGCCCCCGTCGACCTTGAGCACGCCTTGCCAGTGGTCGAGCACGTGGCCGGCGAGCGCGCGCGTGAACGCGTATTGGTTGTCGGTATCGACGTTTACCTTGACCGCCCCGAACGAGATCGCATCCGCCAGCTCGCGCTCGCTCGGGCCGCTGCTGCCGTGGAACACGTACTTGAAGCGACCTCCCGGATGCTTTGCGGCCAGCGCCTGCTGGCCCGCCTGCAGGATCTCGGGACGGAGGATCACGTTACCCGCGGCGTAGGTTCCGTGGACGTTCCCGAAAGTCGCCGCGACCAGGTAAAGGCCACGCTCGCCCAGCCCCAGCGCGTCGGCGACCCGGAGTAAATCGCCGGTTGTCGTGTAGAGCTCGTCGCGCCCGTTCGTGGGCCCCGCGATCCCGTCTTCCTCGCCGCCGACCACGCCGGTCTCGACCTCGAGGACGATGTCGAGCTCACTGCATTTCTTCAGGCCGTCCGCGTCGGCGAGCTGGAAGCCGCGCAGCGCGGCGTTCAGCGTCTCCGAGGAGGTCACGTTGACCGCCGCGTACGCATAGCGCCGCTCGGCGGCGGCGTCGAGCATCTGCGCGTACTGGCCCGGCGTGGCGAGCGGCATCAGTGCCGCCCCGTGTCGCGAGCCAGGCGCGGGCTCAGATCGTGGTGGTGCAAGTGTGGTCCCGCGCGCCGGTGCTCGACGTGCGCGAACCGCTCGGCGCGCGGCGCTGAACGCTCGGCATACCGTCGGCCGAATGCACACGCGCTTAGGAGACGGAAGCGCATGGAGCCGACCCAATCCTCCTCGGGGAGACGCCGGCGGCGGCGCCCCCCCGCGGGCGGTTCTCAGGCTGCGACAGCGCGCTCGTACAGCGTGATCCCGAACTTGGCCGGGTCGGCGTCGCTCTCGTCGCGCGGCACGAACAAGTACTCCGCGCCCGCCGGGTGCAGCGTCTGGACCAGCCGCGCCTCCTCGCCGCGGACCAGGAAACCGTGCGGGACGTTGTTCGGGAGCGCCGCGTAGGACCCGGCTTCCACCTCGAACTGCTGGTCGCCCACGAACGCGATGATCGCGCCTTCGACGACGTAGACGCTCTCGTCCTCGCGCGTGTGGGTGTGGATCGGCGGCTCGTCGCCGGCGCGGACACGGTTCTCCACGACGGCCCAGTCGCCGCCCGACTGGTCGCCACACAGCTTCAGCTCTAGGTTCGAGCCGTTGCCGTAATCGCGGTTACGTCCGGTGCCAGGGCCGGTCAGGACGGGGTCTGTAAGGGGCATGCGATGCCTTTCTGTGTTGGGGTCCAGGAACGAGCGGGGCAGCTCCCTCGGGCGCGCATCAGGCGTGCCCAGCCGCTCCTGCGCACCTGACGATGCGTGCCGCGGCTTGCTCCTACAACACGGGTGTGCGAACCCGCGATAAGCCTGAACAATCAGCGACGGCGGATGACTCACGCCGATCGCCCGCCACGTGCTCATCAGCATGATTAGCGAGTCCGTTCAAGCACTCGCCTGCGAAATCCACTGAAGCCTCTAGCTGGACGTGGCCTCCCAGCTCATGACGCGTCTTCGGAGTCGGCGCCTCGCTTTCACAATCCGGTGTTCTGACCGGTCGCGACAGCAAGATGCGATCGGCTGACAGCGCTGCCAAGCGTGACGGGCGACTTATGCCCCAGCGACCGACGACCGGCTGACCGATCCCGGGATTCGGCGTGAGCGACCAGCCCGACCTGTCCGGGCGGTCGGTCACCCGCGCATAGGCACCGTGAGCGTCGCGCACGGTCAGCGCCACCATCGCCCGTGGGTTATCTACTCCGACCACTGTCGCGATCTGGACTGATATCGCCGGGGAGATCATCTGGAGCCCGCGTCGGTGATGACTCCCAAGGCCTACCGCGCCGCCCACGACGCGTCGAAAGCGGCGATGGAGACCCGAGCCAACTCGCCGTTCCCAGGGCCAGCGCCCCGCGCGGTAGACGTCGGTGAGTGGCTCACACCGAATGTCACGTCGGGTGAAGACCGGCTCTATAGCTGGTCCAGCCGTCCGTGCGGATAGTCCGGATCCTCTGAGCTGTAGGGGTCATCCTCGCCCCTCAGGTCGCGGTAGCGACGATCAAACAGTCCAAGCACAGCGGTGATGTCAGCTGGGCCGCGGGCCGAGTGGCTCACCCCGGACGACTCCGGGGTCAGGTCGGCCGGTTCGGCATCTCCGTGCTCGATGAGGATGTCGTGCTCGCGGTCCGGCACGGGTAGCTCGGCGACGCCCCGCTCGGGATACAGAACGCCGAGCTCGGAGTCCCCGTATCTGATGATCGTGACGCCGTCCGTTCGAGGCTCGAACCGGACGCCGGGCCAAGTCGCCAGCTCATTGGCGATCTCATCGACGAATGCGGACACATCACGCACCAACCGATCGTATCCCGGCGTTGCGGACCGGCGATCGTGAATCTCACTTGCCCGATACGGACCAATGTTCCGGCGGATCACGGCTCGCCGGTATTCGATTGGGCTCCCCCCAACGCAGATCCGCCCGGGATCGCGCGCATCGCGCCCGTGGCGTCCGCGGCGCTCGAGATCGCAACTGGCGTGTGGCGGTGTCGCTCGCGCAGCCCCAGAGCAAACGCGAGGCACGATTCACCGCACCGATGCGGTGTCGCTGAGTCGATCACCGTTTGGTATCGGACCACACAGCAGGCATAACGCGGCCAACCGCCGAGCAACCACCGCACCACACCCGATAACACGGTGCTATCGGGCGATCACCCATCGCAACTGAGGCGTTCGAGCAACCGATTACCGTCGCATGCGAAGCACTCGAATACCCATCACATAAGCGAAGGACGGAGTCGCATGCCACTTTCGAACGATCCCTACGATGACCCGACCCAAGCAGCCACGATCGGCCATCGGCCTGATGAAGATCCGACGGCGGGCCGGGAGGTCGGTGAAACCCCGTTTGAGGACCCGACCCAGGGAAGCGAAGTCGGCGAGTGGCCGGATGAACACATAGGGAGGTGCCGGATGAAGGCGATTGTGGTAACGGACGAGGCCGCGGGAACGGCCGGGATGACGCTGGTGGAGCGGCCCGAGCCGGAACCGGCGATAAACGACGTCGTTGTTGAGGTTCATGCGTCGGGAATCACCTCCGGCGAGCTGACGTGGCCCTCGACCTGGACCGACCGCCTCGGCCGTGACCGAACACCGTCGATTCCCGGGCAAGAACTCGCCGGCGTGGTCACCGCCCTCGGCTACGGCACGACGGGGCTGTCGCTGGGACAGCGGGTGTTCGGCCTCACCGACACGTATCGCGGCGGCGCGCTTGCGGAGTATGTCGCGATCGAGGCGCGTAACCTCGCGCCGCTGCCGGGCGACGTCGACTTCACGGTGGCCGCGAGCCTGCCAATGCCGGGTCTGACCGCGTGGCAGGGACTGTTCGACCACGGCCGCCTTCAGGCGGGTCAGAGCATCCTCGTGCACGGCGCGGCCGGCTCAGTCGGGTCGATGGTGGCGCAGCTTGCTCGCGAGGCCGGCGCTTACGTCATCGGCACCGGGCGCGCTGCCGACCGTCAGACGGCGCTCGACTTCGGCGCCATGGAGTTCGTCGACCTTGAGAACGACGCGCTCGAAGACGTCGGCGGCGTCGACCTGGTGTTCGACATTATCGGCGGGGACATTCAGAAGCGGTCCGCAAACCTAATCCGGGCTGGAGGGACACTGGTGACCATCGCCGGCCCGCCCGAGGCGCGGCCCGTCGACGGCCTGGCGATCGACTTCGTCGTCCTGCCCGATCGTGCCCAACTGGGTGAGATCGTCCAGCGGGCGCGCGACGGACGGCTTAGGACGAACATCGGCAACGTCGCGCCCCTCGACGATGCCGTTGCAGCCTTCAATCCGACCGAGCGGATCACCGGGCAGACAATCATCCGCGTTCGTCCGTAAGGAATCCTGGACGCATGACTCCGATCTGCCGTGGCTTCGGCGGGCGCCACCGCGACGACGCCGATCCTCGGCGGATGCCGCCGGGTCAGTACTACGGGCATCGCGAGCTTGATGTCAAACCGAAGGAGGGTTCCGCGTGTCAACCAGCGAGCTAGAGGAGAAGCGTCAGGAGCGACTGCTGTCGGTCAGACGCGAGATACCGCCGTTGGGTCTCGGCACGTGGCAGGTGCCCGACGGCCCAGAGTGCGTGAACGCGGTTCGGTGGGCGCTTGAACTCGGATACCGCCACATCGATACAGCACAGGTCTACAGAAACGAGACGAGCGTCGGGCGGGGCTTGCGCGAAAGTGGAGTCGCCCGCGATGAGGTGTTCGTCACCACCAAGTTCGATCCGAGAAGGCGCGACCCGGTCGCCGAGGCCGAGGCCAGCCTGCGACGGCTTGGCCTCGACCACGTCGACCTGTACATGGTCCACTGGCCCCAGCGTGGCGCGACGTGGGCGTGGCCCGGGATGGAGCGAGCCCGCGAGCTTGGGTACGCGCGTTGGATCGGCGTCTCGAACTTCTCATCCGACGAGATGGATCAGCTGACTACCGAGGCGACGGTGATGCCTGCGGTCAACCAGGTGCAGTTCAGCCCGTTTGAATACCGTCGCGGGCTGCTCGACGAGTGCGAGCGCCTCGGGGTCGTGCTCGAGGCCTACAGCCCGCTCGGCACCGGCCGGCATCTTCTCGACCCCACGGTACGGCGCATCGCTGAGTCGCTCGGGCGCACCCCGGCCCAGGTGCTCCTGCGCTGGTGCGTGCAACGCCTAGTCCCAGTGCTCGCAAAGTCGACCCACCGCGGGCGGATCGAGGAGAACGCGCAGATCTTCGATTTCGCGCTTTCGGACGCGGAGATCGCCGTGCTGGACGCGCTCGACCAGACCGGCGGCACCGATCGCGCTCGCGCGAACAAGTAGTGGTAAGGCCGAAGCACGACTGGTAACACGTCGAAGCGGCTCTAATCCGCGCCCAACCTGTGGGGATGCCCTACTTCCTCTTCGGCGATGACGATGGGCTCGAGGCAATCAGGCTGTTGATATCGTCGAGGTGGACCGGCTGGGACGCCCCTTCCACTGGCTCGTCGCCCGCAACGCCTCGGGCGGCCTATCGATCCGGCCGCTTAACCCGCGCATCAGCTACAGGAGTTGCCGAGCCCGTGATGTAGTGGCACACTGGGCGAAGCGTGGGAGACCGCGGGCGACCGACGAGCCACTCGAGCCCTAGCGGCTCCAGCTCGAGCTGGAACGACGATCCGCGGCTGATCACCGTCGTGTCGTTCCGTCCGCGTCCCGTCTCACACGGCGGCGGAGCACGGCGCCGAGAGTGACCTCGCGGCCGCAGCCCAGACAGTGACCGCGCTCGTGTCAGACGAATCGTTTGAGACGTCGCAGCGAACCGAATCGCGACGTTTCGGCGAACGCGATTTGACGGTTTAGCGAACCGCGATTTGCGCGCGAGGATCCGCTGGTCGCGCCGGAGGTCGATCGGATCGGCCAAGTGACTCACCACCTCGTTGATGAGCCGATCCGACCGGCCAGCCCGGGGCAGGACCTAGACGAACCGCTTGTGAGACCGGACACCAACGACCGCGAGACTCATCAGCTTTACCGGCTGGAGCTGGTTTCCACCAGTGACCGCGGTCTTCATGGTGTCCTTTCGGCTCGTTCCGTCAGGTGTAAGTGGGAGTGCATATGGGCCAGGGCAGTTGTGTGGCGTTTAACGGCGCATCAGTACCGTTCGAGCAGGTGGCAGGCTTGATTGAGCGCCTGGGCGAGGCTGCGCGCGCCGACGACAACCGCCGCTTGGTCGCGTCGCGGTTCGATGTGGAGCATCAGGTCGCCGTCCTCGAGGATGGTGTGGCCGATTAACTCGCCGGCGACTGAGAGCTCGGCAACGCCGAAGTCAGCCGCCTCAGCGCTCGCGACGCTCACCTGAATCTCATGCATGGCTGACCTGCGTGATCGCGGCAACCAGCTTCGACCCGATCAGGCCCGTTCCGCCGACAATTACGATCTTCATTTTCGGTTCCTTTCGATTTCGTGATGTGCGATGTGTGCTGGCTTTCTGCTCATGTGGACCAGGTGGGGCAGGACAGATCGCTTGAGGGACCGCCCATCTCCGGCGCCGCCTACTCTTGAACGGCAGGTGCTGGGCAGCGGCTCGATGCCGCGCCCGCGTGGCGCAGGACTCGGGCTCGCGTTGCTGCTCGGCGGCAGCGGCCCCCTCGTCGTCGGGGTGAACGGCCTCAGGGGTTGTCCGGGGCGCTAGCAACCGATCGGGCTTCTTGCTGATGGTCGGACGCCACGAGTTCTCCATTAGTGGACGTCGGTTGGTCCGGTCTAGCCGGCAATTGGTCGGCGGCTTCGCTCTCACGTTCCAGGAACGCCCCGAGCTCGGCGATCGTGCTCATAAGCGGCGCGGGGAAGACGACAGTGGAGTTCTTGTCAACTGCCACCTCGACGAGCGTCTGGAGGTGCGCAGCTGGAGCGCGAGCGGATGAGCCATCATGACGTCCGAGGCGGTCGCGAGCTCGCCGACAGCGAGCGCTTCGCCCTGGGCGGCGATGATCTTCGCCCGCTTCTCGCGCTCGGCCTCCGCCTGCCGGGCCATCGCCCGCTTCATGTAGTCGGGCAACTGGATGTCCCTCAGCTCGACGACTGTCACCTTTGCTCCCCACTCCTCCGTCTGTACGTCGAGGATCTCCCGAATGTTCCGGTTGATCGCGTCAGTATCAGACAGCAACTCATCCAGTGTGTGACGCCCTACGACGGCGCGAAGCGTGGTCTGGGCGATCTGGCTGATCGCCGCCTCGACGTTCTCAATCGCGACGACTGACCGAACGGGATCCTCCACCCGGTAGTACGCCACCGCAGCCACGTCGATGCTCACGTTGTCCTTGGTGATGATCCCCTGGGACTGGATCGGCATCGTGACGATCCGCAACGACACGCGATGAATGCGCTGGACGAACGGGACCATGAAGATGAGCCCCGGTCCGCGGGCTGGGCCTTCGACCTTCCCGAGCCTGAACACGACCGCGCGCTCGTACTGCTTGACGACGTAGAAGAAGAAGATGGTCTCGCCTTTCTGGCTGGAGTCACAGCGACCGCCGTGAGCCTCGCGCGCGCTCCGGGCAGATCGGCAACAGGCGGTGACCGGACCCTCGTCGGCGAACTGGCGAGCGAACGGGTCGATCAGCGAACGAGCCGGACTAGGGCGGGCGCTGCCGTCGGGTAATTGATGAAGCGTGGCTCCTGATGATCGGGTGCCGCGATGACGGTTCTCGTGGTGCGCCGTCAGTTCAGCGAGCGCCGGACGCTGAGCCGGACGGCGACAGGGCAAACCACGCGGCGCCGAAGGCCGTCAGACCTTGCCCGTTGACGTCACCGGGCTTGGAATCGCCGGTGTAGGTGTACAACGGGTGACCGTTGTAGGTGACCTCGGGTTTGCCGTCAGAGCGCTGAGTCGTTCCGAGCTTCGATGCCGTTGCCCCACCGCCGACCGTCGGCCTTCCGCTCACCCGAAGCGGCGGCCATGCGCTCGCGCACGCCCCCGAACACGCGCTCTTTGTCCCCTGATCCGCCCTGAACAGGTAGAGCGTCCTGCCCTGTGAGTCGACAAGGACTGTGCCCAGCGACGTGCTCGCGGTGCTGACCTTGCCGGAGGTCGTCTGCGACGTCGATTGCTGGCTGGTCGTGCTCGCGGATCCGCCGTAGACCGGGGACTGCGTCGCCGTCCCGCCGCCGCTACCGCAGGCGGCGAGCGCGACGGAGCTGAGCGCGACTAGGCCCGCGCCGGCCAGAGAGATGAGTTGTCTGCTTCGGGACATGTCATGGTGCCTTTCGATGGTGGTGTGTGAGAAACCATGTCGATCCGCCTTGGTTCATAAACCGGCAGGTAAGCCGGAAAAGTCACCCCCCGCAACAGCGCTCGGCGATGAGCCGATCACGGGTTCGTATCGGAGCTGTCGAGCACCGAGCATTTCGGGCCGGCACTTGCCGTGGCAGCAGCTAAACCATGAGGTGGTAGCCGGCTTCGAAGTTCAGCGTCGCCGCCGACGTGATGGTGCACCCATCGAGACGGAATCTTCACCATCACAGAGGAAATTGCTATGCACGCCATCGCTGTCCGCGACCGCGACGATGGTCTGGCTGGACTGTCTCTAACGGACTTGCCGTACCTGAACGCCGGCGTGAACGACGTCATTGTGCGCGTGCATGCCGCTGGGTTCACGCGTGGGGAGGTGGCCTGAGCATGCACGGGCATGAGGTGTCGGGGGTCGTCGAGTTGGGCTATGGGACCACCGGCCTGAGCGGATGCCTCCCCCTCCCCCTCTCATTCGCCAACGTGTCGGCCCCGACAGCGACGGGCCGCCTCGTGGTGAGTCGTGCCACCACTCCCCGGGTCGGCTGGCACCCGATGGAAACCGGGCGGGAGTAAGCCCAGGGGATCCCCGAAAACCGATAGCGCGTGATCTGGCTCAGTACCGGCCGGTGAGCTGGACGCGAAGCATCCACTGCTGCTCTTCAAGCGCCCGCACCACGTCGATCAGGACATCCTGGGAAGCCAGGTCGATCTCGCCTAGCCTGTCCATGCGCGCCCGCACAAGCTCGCTGACCTTGGTGATCCGCTGGACCAATTCCCATACCACGGCGTGGTCCTCAACCGGCCCCTGCGTCACCGGGGTGAGCGGCGAGCCGGCCGCCACGGCCTGCGCCTGCCCGTCCGGAACGTAACCAAGCGCAACCGCCCGCTCGGCGACCGCATCGGAGAGCTCCCGCCAAGAATCCACCAGCTCGTCCAAATGCAGGTGCAAAGGTCGGAACAGCGGGCCCACGACGGCCCAGTGCAACTGCTTGCCGATCAGCGAAAGATCGACGATCTCACGGAGCGTCGCCTCCAACTCGTGGCCAACCGCCTCGCGCTCGTGCGGCTCGTCGAGCACCGGTAGATGGGTTGAGGTTCCGACTTCGGCCATGTGGTGCCTCCTTTGTCTGGCAGTCGACTCGTTGAGCGGCAGGTGTCGAGGCGCCAACGACCGTCGTCTGCATGTCCGTTCGCGTGCGCGACCCCGATGGTCTGCATACATTTCAGACGGACCGTACGCGCCCGGGCGCGGCCTGCGATCACGCAGCTCGTTCGCTCGATATCGATCGCCGTTCGCTCTGCACAGTCGCACTCCGCGGTGATTCCCACTGATATGCGGTACCGATCGGTGATGCGTCACACGCTGTGTGGCGCAACTGCGGATGCGGTGTTCTTGGTGAGAGATGGTGGCGGAGAGTCAAATAGACGTCCCAACACACGCGCGCGATCGTGGTCATTGCTTGCAAGCCGCCCCCGCGAGCCGCAGCCACGCCGCGCCCGATCGGTTCGCACTACCATGATCCGGCACCCGAACTTTCCGGCTGAACCGTGGCGGCTGCGTGAGACGGAAATGCGCCTGGAGCGGCTCGCGCAGACGGAGTCGGTGTTCGCGTTGGCCAATGGGCATATCGGTCTGAGGGGAAATCTCGATGAGGGCGAACCCTTCGGCCTGTCTGGCAGCTACCTGGGAGGGTTCCATGAAGTGCGGCCTCTGACATATCCAGAGTCCGGGTACGCCTACTCCGAGACCGGTCGCACCGTCGTCAACGTAACCAACGGCAAGGTGATCCGGCTGCTCGTGGAGGACGAGCCGTTCGATGTGCGCTACGGCGAGCTGCGAAGCCACGAGCGGGTGCTCGATTTCCGCGACGGCGTGTTGCGCCGCGCGGTGGAGTGGGTCTCGCCGACGGGCCGGATCGTGCGCATCTCCTCGACACGGTTGGTGTCGTTCACGCAGCGCGCGGTCGCGGCGATCCTGTACGAGGTCGAGCCGCTCGATGGCCCGGTTGCGGTGGTCGCCCAGTCAGAGCTCGTGGCCAACGAGTCACTGCCGGGCCCCAGCGGGGATCCCCGCGACGCCTCGGCAGTGCGTTCCGCCCTGCGCTCCGAGTTCTTCGCCGACCGTGACGCCGAGGTGTTGCTGGTGCACTCCACTGGGACCGGGCCGACGTCGAGCTCGATAGCGATCCGGAGCTTCAGCAGTCCGTCCGCTTCGCGCTGTTTCACGCGCTACAGGCGGGCGCCAGAACCGAACGGCGAGCAATCGCGGCGAAGGGGCTGACCGGACCCGGATACGACGGCCACACGTTCTGGGACACGGAGAGCTTCGTGCTTCCGGTTCTTAGCTACATCGCGCCTCATGCAGCGCATGGCGCCCTGCGGTGGCGCCACCAGACGCTCGCTGTGGCGCTGGCGCGGGCGACGCAACTCGGCCTCAGAGGCGCGGCGTTCCCGTGGCGGACGATCCAAGGCGAGGAGCGTTCCGGCTACTGGCCGGCTGGCACCGCCGCGTTCCACGTAAACGCCGATATCGCTGATGCCGTCGTCCGCTACTGGGCGGCGACCGCTGATGACGCCTTCGATCGGGATGTCGGCGTTGAGCTCCTGGTCGAGACCGCGAGGCTCTGGCATTCGCTCGGCCACCACGACCGCAGCGGGACCTTGCACATCGACGGCGTCACGGGCCCAGACGAGTACGGCGCGATCGCCGACAACAACGTCTACACCAACCTGATGGCGCAGCGGAACCTCCGCGCCGCCATCGACGCCGCGAACCGACACCCACAGCGGGCAGTCGAGCTGGGCGCGGACGACGCGGAGGTCGCTGCGTGCGCCAAGCGGCGGAGGCGATGCGGATTCCCTACGACGAGGAGCTGGGCGTTCACTCGCAGGCAGAGCGCTTCACTAAGCACGAGCGGTGGGACTTCGAGTCGACCGCAGCGGAGCAGTATCCGCTGCTTTTGCACATTCCGTATTTCGACCTGTACCGCAAGCAGGTCGTCAAACAGCCAGACCTTGTGCTGGCGCTGTACTTCCGCGGCGATGCCTTCACCCAGGAGGAGAAAGCCCGAAACTTCGATTACTACGAACCGATCACCGTCCGTGACTCCTCGCTCTCGGCGTGTCTTCAGGCGGTGGTTGCGGCCGAAGTCGGGCATCTCCAGCTGGCCCACGACTACTTTGCCGAGGCCGCGCTGATTGACCTCGATGATCTCGAGCACAACACGCGGGACGGCCTTCACATCGCGTCGCTCGCCGGAGCGTGGATCGCGGCGGTTGCCGGGTTTGGTGGAATGCGCGATCACGAGGGCTCACTCATGTTCAGCCCCCGCCTGCCGCCCGCTCTCAGCCGCCTGACCTTCCGGCTCTGCTACCGCGGCCGGCGGCTGCGCGTGGACGTCGGGCAAACGCAAGCTCCGTACACGCTGCGGGATGGGCCGGCTCTGGAAATCACCCGCTCCGACCGCTGAACTTCACCTCGCCGCGTTGAGAAGCCCCGCGACTTCGGAATCCTCGTCGTCCGCGGTGTTCCTGCCCAACTCGCCGTCAGGTCTGGCGCGTTGGACGGCTCGAGAAGCGCTGAGACGCGCCGTGGATCGGGTGCGGTAGGACCGACCAGAAACCTGGACGCGGCTACGCGGCTTGCGCCTGCGCCGGCTCGGGCGGCGCGTCTCCCAGCAGGCTACGGCCGCTCTCGTAGTCGAACAGGTGCAGATGCTCGGTGTCGAACCAGAGCTCCGCTTCTTGACCCTTCCTGACCCGGCTTTCCGCCCCCAGGCGGGCGACGATTGGGACCCCGCCGCGGGACCGACCAAGTCCGGATGCGCCTGTGTCACGCGCGAGCTCCTCGAGCTCGCTGGAAGAGATCCGCTCCGATTGCACCGTGGAGTGCGCGTAGTACTCCGAGCCCAGCGCTTCGAGCACGTCGACCTTGGTCCTGAAGACGTGGCCGCGAGAGCGGTCGCCGACGAGCTTGGCGTCCTCGAACTGCTCGGGCCGGATCCCGACGATCACCCCACGCTCGCCGCCGCCGAGGCCTGACTCCAGTCTGTGCCGTAGGCCGGCGGGCACGCGCACTTCGCCGATCGCGAACCGCAGGCTGTCGCCGTCCAGGCGCCCGGGCAGGAAATTCATCGCGGGCGAGCCGATGAAGCCGGCGACGAACACGTTGACCGGTTGGGCGTATAGCGTTATTGGCGTGTCCACCTGCTGAAGCGTTCCCGCTCGCAGCACCGCGATCCGGTCGCCCAGCGTCAGCGCTTCGGTCTGGTCGTGGGTGACGTAGATCGTTGTCGTGCCGAGCTGCTGTTGGAGGTGGGCGATCTCTGTCCGGGTCTGGACGCGGAGCTTGGCGTCCAGGTTGGAGAGCGGCTCGTCCATCAGGAATGCCTTGGGGTTGCGAACGATCGCGCGCCCCATCGCGACGCGCTGGCGCTGGCCGCCGGAGAGGTTGGCGGGCTTGCGGTCGAGGTGCTGTTCCAGGTCGAGGATTTGGGCCACCTCGGCGACCTTGCGACGCACCTCTTCCCTGGGGACCTTGGCGAGCTTGAGGGCGAAGCCCATGTTCTCGCGGACGGTCATGTGCGGGTACAGGGCATAGTTCTGGAACACCATCGCGATGTCCCGGTCCTTGGGCGCGCGCTCGTTGACGACCTCGTGATCGATCTTCAGCTCGCCATCGGTGATGTCCTCGAGCCCGGCGACCATCCGCAGGGCGGTCGATTTTCCCGATCCCGACGGGCCGACGAGGATCATCAGCTCGCCGTCGGCGACGTCCAGGCTGAGGTGTTTGACGGCCTCGAAGCCGTCCGCGTATCGCTTGGTGATGTTGTCGAATTCGATCTCGGCCATGGCCGGCAGCTCCTTTGTCGATTAGCCCTTCACAGCTCCGGCCGTTAGGCCGGCCACGATCCGCCGCTGGAACAGCAGCACGAGCACTATCACCGGCACCGTGACCACGACCGCCGCCGCGGCAATGTCGCCGTACGGGACGGTGAATTGCGAGACGCCTGGGAACGTCGAGATCGCGGCTGGAACGGTCTCCGCGCTCGTCGTCGACGTCAGCGAGATCGCGAACACGAAGTCGTTCCAGCAGATGATGAAGACGAGGATGAACGTGGTCACGATCCCTGGCGCGGCGAGCGGGGCGATCACCCTCGTGAACGCCTGGAACGGCGTCGCGCCATCGACCTCGGCGGCCTCCTCGAGATCCCCCGGGATCTCCCTGAAAAACGACCATAGGACGAAGATTGAGAGCGGCAGCGCGAAGGTCATGTACGGGATGATCAGCCCCGGCCAGGTGTCATAAAGGCCGACCTGGCGCCACAGGTTGTAGAGCGGGCCGACGAGCGCAATCTGCGGGAACAGCGCCACCCCGAGGACCACCGCGAGAATCGCCCGTTTGCCCGGGAACTCCAGGCGGGCGATCGCGTAGGCGGCAGCCGAGGCGATGATCACCGCGAGCGCTGTGGAGATCAGGGCGATCCCGATCGAGTTGCGCAGCGCGCTGGTGAAGATCCCGGTCTTGAAGATGTCCGAATAGTTCGAGAGCGTCCAGTGGTGCGGAATGAAGGCCCCGTCGGTGGCGCTCGCGGGCGTCTTCAACGACAGGAACGCGATCCACAGGACCGGCACCAGCGAGAACGCGAGCACCAGCAAGAACGCGCCGGACCATCCGGTCAAGCGCCTGGCGTGCTGCGACAGGAGGATCGACCGGCGGGCGCTTGCTCCCGTGCGCACTCTGCCGACTCGCGTGGCCTCCCTACCGCTCACGACACGGCCTCCGCGCCGGGCGCCGCGGAGGCGCCAAAACCCTTGATGAACACGAACGCGATCAGGGCGACCAGCACAAACAGCAACATCGAGACCGACGAGCCGAGCCCCAGATTGAGCCGGTCGAGCAGCGTCTTGTAGTTGAGGATCGAGAGCGACTCGGTTCCCTGCGCGCCCTGATTGAAGATGTAGATCGTGTCGAAGATGCGGAACGCATCAAGCGTGCGGAACAGCAGCGCGACCAGGATCGCGGGCTTCATCAGCGGGATCGTGATCCGGGTGAATCGCTGCCAGGCATTGGCGCCGTCGACCTTCGCCGCCTCGAGCAACTCGTCGGATACGAGCGCCAGTCCTGCGAGCAGCAGGAGCGCCATGAACGGCGTGTTCTTCCAGACCTCGGTGACGATGATCGCGACGTACGTTCCGAACGTGTGGCTGAGCGGATCGCCCGAGAGGCCGAGCAGCTTGGGGATCCAGCCGCTGTTCAGCGACCAGGCGAGCTGCCAGGACTCCGCCGCGACGACTGCCACGATGCCGTATGGGATCAGCACGACTGCTCGCGTCAGCCCCCGCGCCACGATCGTTCGGTACATGACGAGCGCAAGCGCCATCCCTACCCCAAACTCGATCGCAACCGAGATGGCGGTGATGATCGCGGTGTGAAACACGTCCTGCCACCAGACCGGTGCGCTCAGGACGTGGCCGTAGTTGGAGAAGCCGACGAACTTGGTGGCACCCGGGAAGCGCAGATCGGCCCGCTGCAGCGATAGGACGACGGCATCGATGATCGGGTACGCGGTGACAGCGATCATCACGATCGCGGCCGGGGCGACCAGCAGGGCAGCCAGCCGACGCTCGTCCCGAGCACGCTCGGTCAAGCGCCGCCTTCGCGAACGCGTCCCGGGCGCGGTCTCGGCTGCGACCGCGCTCACAGCAGCGCCCCCGACGACAGCGAGAGTCTGATCTCGTTGCGCAGACTGTCGACAACGGTGGCCGGCTGGATCGCCGACGTCGGTGTTAGCGCCTTCTGGATCGCGAGTGTCACGTCAGCGTAGGACGGCGTCTGCGGCCGGATTCCGTAGGTCCGAAGCTGGCGCTCGATCAGAGCGTGGAACGGATAGGCCTTTTGGAACGACGCAATCCCGTAGACCGCGGCCCGGACCGGCGCGAGGCCGCCCTTGACCGCATAGGCGATTTCGTACTGCTTCCTGGTGAGACAGCTGAGCGCGTTAAAGGCCAGCCCAGGGTGAGCCGAATGTGCAGACACGGCGAGGTTGTAACCACCGATCGAGACGTGGGGATCCACGCCGCTCACCGCTTCGGGATACGCCGCATACCCCATCTCCTTTGCCACGCGTGGGTTGGCAGCGATGGCCGACTGATACACGAATGGGTAGTTGATCTCGAATGCAGCCGTCCCTCTGTCGAACGCAACGTCGGAGGAGCCCTCCATCGCCACGTTCAGGGACGGATCGGCCGCTCCGGACGTCGCGAGCCTGTGCATGATCGAAGCGGCGGCCTCCGCTGCTCGTCCGAGCACAACCCTGTTCGCGCCCGAGATGATCTGACCGCCGGCAGAATCGACCAGCGAGTTGAACCACACCGTCAGGCCCTCGTACTGGGCTCCTTGCTCCTCGATGTAGTGGGGCTTGCCGAGCTTGGCGAGCTCGATCGCGTCGGCGATCATCTGCGCCCACGTAGTGGGCACGCGCCGATGGATGTCGGCCAGCAGGTCCTTGCGGTACCACAGCAGCTGCGTGTTCGAGTTGATCGGCGCAGCCCAGATCCTCTGCCGATATGTGGCTGTCTGGACTGGCCCAGGAAGGTCCACGCTTCTGATCTGCGCCGAGAGCGCCGTCGGCACGGGACGAATCCACTTGGCGTTGGCGAACTCCGCCGTCCAGTCGACGTCCATCGCCAGGATGTCAATCGAGGAATCGTCCGCGGCCAGCCGTCTGACGAGTGAGACACGCTGCTGATCAGACGACGTCGAGAGGAAGTTGATCGCGATCCGGTATCGGCCGGCCGACGCCGCCGTGCACGCCGCCGCGGCTCTTGCGAACGAACCCGACGGCTCGGGAAACACGTACCAGTTGAGTGTGGCCGGGCCCTTGCCGGACGCCCCGCAACCCGCGCACAGGAGCAAGGCCGCGGCCGCGGCAAGCGAGTAACCTCCGAGGACGCGGAAGCGCACTGGTCGGGTGCTCGGGCAAAACATGTCCGTAAGGTCGCCATCGGTCGCGCGATCGCAACATCGGCTGCGAATCGTGCGATCCGTGCTGGCGATCGCCACCGGAGCCTCGCCTAGCCGCGTGCGGCACATCAGCGCTCATTTCAAGGACGCGCCGGAGGTGCGCGACCGGACTTGGTGCGGGGCCCTGCATGCCGCTCATCCGGCATCGGTTCGGCCGAGCGCTTTCGCCCCGCGGTCGGACATGCTCGCCAGAGTTGAGGGCGAGGATTTCAATTCAAGTGCGAACCCTGATCGCATGATCACGCAGGCATGACCGCGACCGATCAGCCAGGGCGTTTCATGCTCTAACGCATAGCTCAGCGCGGCGGGTCAGCGCGGCCAAGACTCGGCCTGGACGGGACTGACGCGCCGGTAAGCGATATCCCCGCGCCACGTCACGCCGCTGACGAACGACGCACGCCGAGGTAACCCGACATGCCTGATCGCGTGATCGCGTGATCGCGTTTTGCGCTTACACGGCGCGGCGCTCCAGCGAGCATGGTGATGCGGCAACTAGTGAGGCCCATCAGCTCAGGAGCGGATAGTTGGGAGGAGGCGTCATGTTCAAGCAGATCGTTGTCGGCGTGGACGGACGGGACGGCGGCCGCGACGCGGTGGCGCTCGCCAAGCTGCTGGTCGCGGCGGGCGGGGAGCTCACGCTCGCCCATGTCATTCCGGGCGATCGCCACGCCTACCGCAGCGCCGGCGCGGCGTACGAAGCTTCCGAGGCGGAGCGTGCCGAGGCGTTGCTTGAAGCGGTGCGCGAGGAGACGGGCGTCGAAGCGCACCTGCGCTGGCGCGGATCTGCTTCGGTGGGACGCGGCCTGCATGAGCTTTGCGAACTGATCGGCGCCGATCTGGTGGCCGTGGGTTCATCCCGCCGGGGACTACTCGGGCGGGTGCTTATCGGGGATGACACCAGCGCGGCGCTAAACGGCGCTCCGTGTTCGATTGCGATCGCGCCGACTAACTACTCACAGCACCCCGGCGCGATTCACGAGATTGGCGTCGGGTACGACGGCTCTCCCGAGAGCGAACACGCACTCTCGGTGGCTAGGATGCTCGCTGGCGCGTCCGGTGCCAAGCTCTCAGCACTCGAGGCTGTGTCGCTTCCGTCAGACGCCTTTCTCGGGCCAGGGGCTGTCGCTAACACGCCCCGGCGCGTCCTCGAGGATGCGCGCCGGCGCATCGCAGCGCTGGGTGACGTCGAGCCGCGCGCGGCCTACGGTCAGCCTGCCGAGGAGCTAGCGCTGTACAGCGCGTCGCTCGATCTGCTGATCGTTGGCTCACGCGGCTATGGCCCGATCGGACGCCTGATCCACGGAAGCACCTCCCAGCAGCTTGCGCACAGCGCCCGCTGTCCGCTGCTGGTGCTCACCCGTACGGTCCACCCCGGCGCGACATATGCAGCGTCGGAACACGGTCGGGAGATCGGGGTGTCGCTGTCGGGATGACGGTGGATCGATCCTGACGATCGAAGACGTGATCATGCCGGATCACTTGACGCATGGCGAGGATCGCGTTGGCGCATGTGAGACGTGGGAGGAGAGACTTCGAGCGATCGAGGCACAGGGGGCTCACGATGCGGCGACCGCTGTGAAATCTCGGTTTGGAACATGAGCCGCACGAGCGCTGTATCGGGTCCTCGCTCAGAACGTGAGCGTCACGGGTGGCCGCCGGCACCGGATAGCGTGGCGGCGAGAGCATCCCCGGGCGGCGACGGGAAACACGGGTCCGGGCTTTGATCCTGACCTCGGCGTCAACCAGCTCGCCAGCGCGCGAAGCTGGGGTCCGTCGGGTCGCCCGTGCAGGTCCTCCTCGTGATCTGTCGCTCGTCTGCAGGCCGGTCTGGGTGATCGTAGTGAGCCGACCCTTGTCTCGAGAGGCGCACCGCGGATGCCGCTCCTCCGGGCGCTGCGTCCACGGCGGCGTCGAAGCCGTCAGGGCCTGAGGTGGCCGCCGCTGCGTCGACCCACGCCGGATCGTGGTAGTCGACTACGTCGGCGGCTCCAATTTCACCCGCCTACTGTGGCCAGTGGAGCTCGCTGTGGCGGTGACCCGGGCCCGCGGGCTGCCGCGGCAACGGGCAGGCCTTCGGTGCGGTGATCGCGACCGCGGATCGTTTGATCGGCCGGCGTGGTTGTGATTCTCGCAGCTGGGTGCAGATTGGTTGGCGTGTTCAAGCGACGTCGATCCCTTTTGACGGTTACTCGTCTGGCCTCCACCGCGTCGCTGGGTGGTTTTCTGTTTGGCTATGACAGCTCGGTGATTAACGGTGCGGTCAGCGCGATTGGCGAGCATTACCACGTCGGGGCTACGGGCCTGGGGCTCACGGTTTCCTCTGCGCTGCTGGGTGCGGCCGCGGGTGCGGTTGCGGCAGGCCAGTTGGCGGATCGCTTCGGGCGGCTGATGGTGATGCGGTTGGCGGCGGTGTCGTTCTTGGTCAGCGCGCTGGGGACGGGGCTTGTCAACTCGCTTGCCTTGCTGATCGTGTTTCGGGTGCTCGGTGGTGTCGGCGTCGGGATGGCGTCGGTCGTCGCGCCCGCGTACATCGCGGAGATCGCGCCAGCGCGGATCCGCGGTCGCTTGGGGTCCGCCCAGCAGCTCGCGATTGTGCTGGGAATCTTCGTGTCGCTGCTGGCCGACTATGCGCTCGCGACGGCGGCGGGCGGCTCGGAAAAGAGCTTGTGGCTCGGACTGGCGGCGTGGCGCTGGATGTTCTTGGCGATGACCATGCCGGCGGCGATCTACGGTGCGCTGTCGCTGACAATCCCCGAGTCGCCCCGCTACCTGGTCTCGCGGGACCGCCTGCGCGAGGCGAGGCGGGTCCTTGGCCGCGTGCTCCCTGACGTCGATCTCGATACCAAGCTGGCCGAGATTCGCGGGACGCTGAACAGCGAGCGGCGACCGAGGCTGGCCGACGTGCGCGGCCCGGCGCTGGGGCTGATCCCGATCATGTGGCTCGGGATCGGCCTCTCGATCTTCCAGCAGTTCGTAGGGATCAACGTCATCTTCTACTACTCCAGCGTCCTCTGGCGAGCCGTCGGGTTCAGCGAGAGCAGCTCGCTTCAGATCACCGTCATCTCAGGCGCGGTCAACATCCTCACCACCGTGATCGCGATCGCACTGATCGACAGGATCGGCCGCAAGCCGCTGCTGCTCATCGGCTCGGCCGGGATGACCGTCACCCTCGGGGTGATGGCCGCGCTGTTCGCGACCGCCACCACGGGCGCGCACGGACAACCGGTGCTGCACGGCGCCGAGGGGGCGGTCGCGCTGATCGCCGCGAACGCGTTCGTGTTCTTCTTCGGGATGTCGTGGGGCCCCGTCGTCTGGGTGATGCTCGGCGAGATGTTCCCCAACCGGCTGCGAGCCTCGGCGCTGGCGATCGCCGCCTCCGCCCAATGGATCGCGAACTGGGCGATCTCGACCAGCTTCCCCTCACTCAAGAACGCCGGGCTCGGGCTCGCCTACGGCATCTACGCCGGCTTCGCGCTCCTCTCCTTCATCTTCGTACGCCTCGCGATCACCGAAACCAAAGGGCAAGAACTCGAACACATGCCCGATAACATCGAGCTCGGCCCAAAAAAGCGAACACGACTCACCCGGCTAGGACCGCTCGGCGATGAACCTGCAAAGCCCTGAGCCGCACCAGGAGATCGCGCGCATTGTCAACCATGTCCGCCGGGCGCACCGAGGTTGGACAGAAGCCGTCGCGGCGAGCAATTCTGTCGAGAGGTATGTCGTTTTGGGCGGCGGCCGCGATCGCTCTCTTGGCGTTTGCTACGAATGCCGCGGCATCGCCGCTGTACCGGGTCTACCAGCTCCAGTTCCGGTTCTCCGCGACCGCGCTCACCTTGTTGTTCACGGTCTACGTCGTCGTCCTGTTGGCGACGCTGGTTTTTCTCGGCTCGGCGTCTGACTACCTGGGGCGTCGGCCGGTGATGCTCGCGGGTCTGGCTGTGGGTGCGGTCGCGTGCGGCTTGTTCCTCGTTGCGCATGGGGTTGGTCTGCTATTCGCCGGTCGCGCGCTGCAAGGCGTCGGCGTTGGCCTGATCTCCGGAACGGCCAGTGCGGCACTGCTCGACCTGCGGCCCGAAAGCGCTATCACGCCGGTCGTGTCCAGCACGGCGCCGACGGGCGGACAGGCCCTTGGGGCAATCGGCGCCAGCGCGTTGGCCCAATACGCGCTAGCGCCGACCCACCTGGTTTGGTGGCTGCTCATTGCAGCGTTCATCATCGGCATCGTCACTGTGCTGGGAATGCCAGAGCCGGGAACAGTGCGCCCCGGCGTCGTGAGCTCACTGCGTCCGCACGTCACTGTGCCGCACGAGGCCAGGGGAGCCTTTGCCGCGGCGCTCCCGGCGTTGGTAGGAGTGTGGGCGCTTGCCGGCCTCTATCTCTCGCTCGGACCGTCGCTAGCCTCGCAGCTGCTGCACTCGAAGAACCTGCTTTGGGGCGGCGTACTGATCTTCCTGCTTACCGGGCTCGGGGCAGCAGCCTCGGCGGGGCTATCCAGGAAGAATCCGCCCGGCGTGATGCTGGGTGGCTGCGTCACTCTGCTCGCCGGCGCCTTGCTGACGTTCGCCTCGATTCAGACCGGCACGCCAGCGGTGCTCTTCGTCGGCACAGCCGTCGCCGGGCTCGGCTCCGGATCATCGTTCGTGGGGGCCTACCGCACCACGGTCGCGCCGGCCGCTTCCGACCAGAGGGCGGGGTTGATCACCGCGATCTACATCGTCAGCTATCTCGCAACCGGCATTCCGGCCGTGATTGGCGGCCTCGCCACATCACACTTCGGGTTACGCAAGACCGCGCTTGTCTACTCCATGGCCGTGGCAGTGCTGGCCGCAGCCGCAGTCAGCCTCCTGATCCGTCAAATCGCTAGTGGAAGGGCGCCCCGCGTAAGCCATCACCCCGACGCGCCCCCAGGGCCGGGCACGGTCCCACCCTGCCCGCCAATCAGCCCGCTTCTCGGGGAAGCGGGCGCATGATCCCTAGCTGCGATGACGCCAACCGGGTGCGTGTACATCCTGGACTGACGACTGACCACAGAGTGCGGATTGACGTAACGCCTTTGTATTGAAGCGGCGTGAAATCACTGTGTGTGACTCAGACATGCCACCGCTTTGCGACGCAGCCACGACAACGACGACCACACCGGCGGGTCAAACGATCCGTATCGGCGATGGACGCCCGGCTCGGCACCAACGATCGGCCGACTTCGAACCTTGCTCGAACCTTGCTTGAGCGGCGCCGTCCGTGCCATTTGGCTTCAATCGTGAACGCCGTAGCGGAAGCCGCCCTGACTATCGGTCAAGAGGCGTCGAGTGAGAACGCTCTCGTCGAGGGCTCGAACGTCTTCCGTCCATCCGCCTGCGTGGTGATCTTATGGGCGACCGGCGAGCTTGCGGATACGACCTCGCGTCCGCGCGCGTGCTGAACGCCGACGTGCTGAGCACCTTCGAGGCCTCGCAACATCCGGCTCGATGACCACCTGGGCAAGGAGACGGTGCGGTGACTCGGCCGTGGCACGTGTACCCGGTCGGCGTTCTGTTCGTCCTGCGGGTTCGATACGGAGCGCGAGGTCGCGCTGCTGTTCCTGGTCGCGGGCGCGTCGCCTCCGGCTGGGCGCTCTCAAAGCCGGTGGGCAGGTGTTCTGCAACCCCACGATCGCGGGCCTGTCGGCGGCGGGTCGCGCTGGTGATCGAGACGATTGACTCACCGACCTGATAGCTCAGAAGCTGCGTGCGCACGGCACATCCTGGCTTCTCAGGATCGAGGAGCGTTGGGGGCGCGACCGTTAGAGCAACGACCGGCAAGCTAGGCGTCCGCCTTCCCGGCGGCGCCGCCGCGGCGCCGGCACCGCCCAGCCGGAAGCCGCCTCCCGGGTCGGTGCGCGGCGGCTCGGCGCCGACCGTCTGGACCTCGATGCCACGCCCATCGAGCTCATCGGGTCATCGATCGAGCTCCTGAGCTGAGTGCTTTGCAGACGAGGCAAGGCCGAGCCCAAAGGACGCGAGCCACGTGAACTGGCGGGGTCTCTGATCACGCTTTGGATGGGTCCCGCCCCCCACGAGCGGGGACGGTTAGGTCAAGTACGCGCTGCCCGCGGCGAACTCCGTGCGCTCGTAGCTGGCGCGAGAGCACAAATGGCTGCAGTTGAGGCCCTGTCTTGGCTGGAGACGCGCTCAGTCGCCTTGGTAGCGCTGCTCCTTCCACGGGTCGCCGTAGTTGTGGTAGCCGTACACCTCCCAGAAGCCGGGCTCGTCGTGGTCCAGGATCTCCAAGCCCCGCACCCACTTGGCGCTCTTCCAGAAGTAGAGATGAGGAACCAGCAGGCGCGCGGGGCCGCCGTGCTCGGGAGCCAACGGCTCGCCGTCGTACTCATAGGCGATCCACGCCCTTCCGCCAGTCACATCCTCGAGTGGCAGATTGGTCGTATATCCCCCATCGCACCACGCTCTCACATACGTACCTTCCGTGTGAACGCCAGCCAACAACGTATCGACCGACACGCCCTTCCAGGCCGTATCCAGCTTTGACCATTTCGTCACGCAGTGAATGTCGACGGCCGGGGCCTCCGCTGGAAGCTTCATGAAGTCCAACCACGGCCAGGAGACCGGTTCGGCGACGGCGCCGCTGATCGTGAAGCTCCACTCATCCAGTGGGGTGTGTGGGGTTGGCCCGGCGGACAGCACTGGGAACTCGTCGGTCACATACTGACCGGGCGGGACGCGTGTCGCATCGACGGCAAGGCGTCGACCGTGGAATCCCCGTGAGGGCGGTGACATTGCTTCCTCCTTCAGGCCGACTCGGCCCGTTGTGATTCGGGAACAAAGATCGCAGCCCGATCGACCGCGTCCGGGCTAAACGCGTCGAGGGCGAGCCGATGGCGACGACGCTGGGCCAGCAAGGCCGCTGCCCCGACCGTCGCTCCGGTAGTGAGGGTGATCGCGAGCGAGCCCACGCCCAGCGTTTGCAGGAGCAGACCGGCGAACGAGCCGATGACCGCGCTGTTGACGACGGCGACCATTCCGGCGGTGGTCAGAGTCAACTGCCAGCGGCCAGGACTGGTCGGCGCCCTGCGGGGGCATTCTGAACTCGGCACAACGACCGCGAGATACGGTTTGAGTTCGGGCGCGAGCTCCAGGTAGAAGCCGCGCAGGAGACCGATTCGCCGAGCGTATGCGATGTCTTCGATCGACGATTGGACCAGCCGCTCGAAGGTCGTGACGCCGATAAAGCTCAGGACCGGCAACAGGATCAGCGCGAACGCGTGGAAAGCCGCGCCCAGCCGGGAGGTCTCACCGATGAACCCCAGCGCGATCAGGTTGCTGGAGAGCGCTGCTAGGTAGGCGGTCGCTCGGCCGTTGCTCTCAGCGACCGTGATCGAGCGGGCGGTCTGGAGGTTGAAGTGCTCGGTGGTCGCGAACGTCGCGGCCGGACCCAGACGCCCGGAGAGGATCTCGGCCAATCGGGCGGGCCCCAATCCTGGCGGCTGGATGGATGTCGGAGGCGAGTGCCACGCGTGCAGATCGGCGTGATTAGCGAATTCGCTCAAGGTGTCACCGTCGGCTGCGGCCTCTGCGAGTGGGTTACGGCACATGCTCGGAGTCGGGGCTTCGGTTTCAGGATCGCGCCGTTCGGCGGGTTGGCGAGAAGAAGATGCGATCGCCCGATAGCGCTGCGCAAGCTTCGCGCCCCCGTCGAGGCACTCGACAACGCACCATCTCGTAGCCCGATTAGCGAGGGCAACTCGGCCGGTCAGCGCTGGTCGCGCTTCGACCGTTCGACGAGCCGGCGCAGTTCCGCCAGCCGGCAGGCGAGCTCGGCACGTCGGTCGACCGCGCTCATCGCACGTACCTCGATTCCGGCGCCGAGACGTGACCGCGAGCAGCGCCGGCTCGACACTCGTTGGAGAACTCATGCTCCATGTCGCTTGCCCCCAGCAGGCCGCACTCGACGCCCACGTGCAGCGGCACCATGGGTGAGCAGCAGATCCAGTTCGGCACGCATCTGCTTCTCCTCCGCGTCGGAAACGCGGCCGAGGCTCACGTACTCGCCGCAGCCCGGACACGTGCCGAGGTCCCCCGCGCACGAGAAACGACAGCCGCAGAAGCAGGCAACGTCCATCAGTGATTGCCTCCCGCGACCGCCGGTCTTCCCGGCGGACGCATCATTTGGTCTCTCGCTTCCACGCCGATAAGTGTGCGGCCGGGGTCAGGGCCCGCAAGCGGCGTGCATGACTGGCCGATAGCGGGCGCCGATCAGTCGGTGATTGTGCGGACGATCGCGCCATCGCGGCCGGCGGTGGAACGCGAGCGCGGTGCCTGGCAGGCCGGAATGAAGCCGGTAACCAACAACAACGTCACCCATGCCTCCGTGGCCGGGGCTGCGGCTTGCCTGACTGCGAAGGTCGAAGCTCGCGGCATGACGTGCTTCACGACGATCGACAACGCGCCGAGCCGAGCGCGTGGGCCTCGAGCTGCGGGACGCAGCTGGTGGCCTTCGGGAGCCTGTCTGTGGGCACGCCGATCACGGAGGCCGCGCCGTTGGCGGCTCGACCTGCCGCTGGAGGTGTTGGTCCGCGAGGACCTGGATCGGGCTGCGTCAGCTCCACCGCGCCGGCCGAGCTCGCACTCGGTATCGGCTTACCGACGAGTCTCCGATCGCGCGTCGCGCGCCCGCTAGCCGGTTGGGCCCGGGCCTGGCGGAGCCGATCGCCGCTCGTTACCCGGTGATAGGCGATCGTGTTTGAGCCCCCGCCGGTGCCCGGCTACGTTCCACTCATGCCAGCCAAAGGTGTGATTGCCGGTCTTGTGGCGTCGTGGGTTAAGGCGCTTACTGAGCCGCGCCTACAGGCGCTCGCCGAGGCGATTCTGCCGCCCTCCTCGAGCCAGAAGCAGGATGTGGGCGCCGATCCAAGCGGGCATCCCGAGAACATGCCTCCCGCGGTCCTCGTCGACCGCGCGACCGTGGCGCTGGGGCACCGCCTGACGGTGCCCCAGCGGCTTCGCGCCCAGCAGATGATCCACTACGGCATGGGCGCAGGACTCGGCGTCGCGTACGGCGCCGCCGCGCGTCGCTGGCCGAGGGCGACCCGCGGACGGGGCGCGCTCGCGGGGCTGGCGATCTACGTGGGCACCCACGGGTCCCTGCTCCCGGCGCTAGGCATCCAGCGCCCCCCGTGGCGACTGGCCCCGGCGGCGGTCGCCTGGGAATCGACGTCTCACGTGCTGTTCGGAGCCGCCCTGGAGGCCGCACGGTCCGCGCTCGGGGCCCGCGGTGAGCGATACCACCCCGAGGAGGGACGATGACGCGGACCGTGCCCGCCGTTGACCCCCTGCTTCGACGCGGTGGGATGCCCGGCCTGAAGGGCAAGAACGTCCTGGTGACCGGCGGCACCTCCGGGATCGGCCAGGCGGTCGCCGTGCGGTTCGCCGAGCACGGCGCCAACGTCGCGATCAACTACCTAACCACTCCCCAGGAGGCGGCCGAGACCGAGGAGCAGGTGCGCACCTGCCTGCGGACGGTGCGCCGGCACGGGGTCCGTGACGTTCTCGTTCAGGGCGACGTCTCCTGCGAGGAGGACGTCGTGCGCATGGTCGGCGAGACGGCGGAGCGCCTCGGCGGCCTGGACATCCTCGTCAATAACGCCGGCATCCAGATCTCACGACCGTCCGAGCAGCTCGCCAGCGCCGAGTTCGACCAGGTGCTCGCGGTCGACCTGCGCGGCGCGTTCCTTTGCGCCCGCGAGGCGATCAAACGCTTCCTCGCCGACGAGAGGCCCGGCGTCGTGCTCAACGTCTCGAGCGTCCATCAGATCATCCCGCGGCCGGACTACCTGAGCTACAGCATCAGCAAGGGCGGGATGGGCAACCTGACCCGCACCCTCGCGCTCGAATACGCCGGCCGCGGCATCCGCGTCAACGGCATCGGACCCGGCGCCACGATCACCCCGATCAATAGGTCCTGGACCGACGACCCCGTTAAGACGGAGACCGTCTCGAGCCACATCCCGTTGGGCCGCCCCGGTACCGCGGACGAGATGGCCGGCGTGTGCGCGTTCCTGGCATCCGATGACGCCGCCTACATCACAGGACAGACGATCTTCGTCGACGGCGGCCTCACCCTGTACGCCGACTTCCGCGAGCCGTGGTCGTCCGAGTGAGCGACGAGGCCACCGCCTGGTGGCCGTCGCCGTTCGGCCCCGAGGACCAGCTCGGGATGCTCAACCACATCACCGACGCCACCCGCGCGCAAGCGTTGCGGCTCGTGCGCTCTGGGCGTCTGTATGACCTGGGGCGGGTGCTCGACGAGCTCGCGCCGGTATTCCCGGGGCGCTACTTCCGCCAGACGCTGGTCACCACCGCCCATCACAGCAACGGCGGCGGCCTCGGCGCCAACCGGGTCAACTGGATCACCGAGCAGATCGCCGGCACCCAGCAGCTCGGCACCCACCTCGACGCCCTCTGCCACCTGCAGATCGGCGATCGCGGCTACAACGGCTGGAGTGTCTCCGAGCTCGCGGGCGCCGCGGGCGTTGGGCGACTCGGCGTCGAGACCGTGCCTCAGATCGTGACCCGGGGCTGGCTCGTGGACGTCTCGCCGCTCGATCCCGGCGAGGTGATCGGCGTGCCGGACATCGATCCGGCGCCGGGGGATGCGGTGCTGTTTCACACCGGTTGGGGCGAGCACTGGCACGACCCAGACCTCTACATGTCCGGCGAGCCGGGGCCCGGCATGGAGGTCGCGCATTGGATGGTCCAGCGGGGTGTTGCGCTCACCGGCTGTGACACCTGGAGCTACGGCCCGGTCCCGGCCGAGGATCCCGAGCGGCCGTTCGAGGTGCCCCAGTTCCTCAACGCCCGCCACGGCGTGTTCGTCGTCGAGAACCTCGACACCGCCGAGCTCGCGCGCGACGGCGTGCGCGAGTTCGCGCTGATCCTGACCCACCCCAAGCTGCGCGGCGCGAGCGGGGCGTGGACCTCGCCGATCGCGCTCGTCTAGGAGGACCTGTGGAGCACTACGACGTGATCATCATCGGCAGCGGCGCGGGCGGCGGCACGCTCGCGCACCGCCTCGCGCCGTCGGGCAAGCGCATTCTGCTGCTCGAGCGCGGCGGCTACCTACCCCGGGAGCTCGAGAACTGGGACTCCGAGGCGGTCTTCGGCCGCGAGCGATACGTCACAACCGAACGCTGGTATGACAAGCACGGCGTCGCGTTTCGCCCGCACGCCCAGTACTTCGTCGGCGGCAACACCAAGGTCTACGCCGGCGTCTTGTTGCGCCTGCGCGAGCGCGACTTCGAGGAGGTCCAGCACCACGGCGGCGTCTCCCCCGCCTGGCCGATCACCTACGCCGATCTCGAGCCGTACTACGCCCACGCCGAGCGGCTCTACCTCGTCCACGGCCAGGCCGGCGAGGACCCCACCGAGCCGCCGCGCTCAGGCCCGTTCCCCTACCCTGCCGTCTCGCACGAGCCGCGGATCCAGCAACTGCACGACGATCTGGTGCGGGCCGGGCACCGGCCGTTCCACCTGCCCGTCGGGATCGACCTCGACGAATCCGACCCCGAAGCCGGGCGCTGCATTCGCTGCAACCGCTTCGACGGCTTTCCCTGCCTGACCGACGGAAAGGCTGACGCCCACGTCGTCTGCGTGCGCCCCGCGCTCAAGCACCCTAACGTCACCCTACGCACGCACGCTCTGGTGACGCGGCTGGAGCCAGACGCCTCCGGGCGCTCGGTCAAACGGGTCGTGGTCGAGCGGCGAGGCAGCGAGGAGCGCTACAGCGCGGACATCGTCGTGGTCTCCTGCGGCGCAGTGAACTCCGCGGCGTTACTGCTCCGCTCCGTGAGCGACGCGCATCCCAACGGGATGGCGAACTCCTCCGATGTCGTCGGCCGGCACTACATGGCGCACCTGAACTCCGCCGTGATCGCGATCTCTCGAACGCCGAACGAGACCAGGTTTCAGAAGACGCTCGGTCTCAACGACTACTACTGGGGGGCGGATGACTCAGAGTTCCCGCTCGGGCACATCCAGATGCTCGGCAAGTCAGACCGCGACATCCTGCGCACCGGCGCCCCGTCGTTCGCGCCGGGGCTCGCGCTCGACTACATCGCCAAGCACGCGATCGATTTCTGGCTCACCACCGAAGACCTTCCACAGCCGGACAACCGGGTCACGGTGGACCGGCACGGGAACATCCACCTCGCCAAGACCTACCGCAACGCCGAACCGCACAAGCAGCTCTTGGCCAAGCTCAAGGACCTCCTCGGTCCCCTCGGCTGCCGCCGCACGCCGATTCCGCGGTGGTCGGTGCTGAGCCAGCAGATCCCGCTCGCCGGCATCGCCCATAACTGCGGGACGGTGCGATTCGGCGCCGATCCCAAACGCTCGGCGCTTGACCTCAACTGCAAGGCGCACGACCTCGACAACCTGTACGTCGTCGACGCCAGCTTCTTCCCCTCCTCCAGCGCGGTCAACCCGGGGCTGACGACGATCGCCAACGCGCTGCGCGTCGGCGATCACCTTTCCGAGCGCCTCGGCGTGCCCCGGGTGGCCAGCAGCCAGCTGAACGGGAACGTACGAGCGGACACCCAGACGATCCAGCCGCACCCGACCGAGCTGCATTCTGTCGCACCATGACGCCGCGGAAGATCGGCGTCCTCGGGCCGGGCGCGATCGGCGGGCTGCTCGGCGCGCGGTCATTCGCGCCGGGCATACCGCGGGCAGACATGCCTTCGAGGTATTGCTCAGGCTCGAAGTGCTCTTGGCAGTCGTGATGCCGCCCCTCGGTCGATCCACGAAGGTTGCGGGCGCTTTCGCGTGACGACGGCTCGACCATCGGCCGCTCCTCTCGAGTGATCTGCCCATCCTCATCTCGGTGGCGCGCCCGTCGCCTACCGCGCCTGCATGCCGCCTACGTGGCTGACCGTGCTGGCGTGGATCTCGCTGGCGAGCGCGTTCGTTTGCGCCGGCCTGATTGCCGCCGACATATTCGTACGGGGCTATCGGCAGCACGTGTGGATCATGGACGCGGTTTGGCCGTTGACAGCGCTGTACTCCGGTCCGCTCGGGTGGCTCGCCTACCGGCGCTGGGGGCGCCTGAGCAGCCCGCGCTACCGGCAGCAGACCCATGCCCGCGGGCACTATCCGTTTTCGGTGTCGGTGGGGATCAGTGACACCCATTGCGGCGCCGGGTGCGCGCTCGGAGACGTGATCAGCGAGTGGGCGTTGCTCGCGGTGGGCGCCACGGTCGCGGGCGTTGCGCTCTGGCCGGAGTACATCGCGGACTTCGCGCTGGCGTTCGTGTTCGGCATCGCGTTTCAATATTTCGCGATCGTGCCGATGCGCCAGCTCGGGTTTCGTGACGGTGTGATCGCGGCGCTGAAGTCCGACACGCTCTCGGTGCTCACGTTCGAGATCGGCCTGTTCGGCTGGATGGCACTGATGTTCTTCGTCTTCTTCCCCAACCCGCACCTGCAGCCCGACGGCGCTGCCTACTGGCTTCTCATGCAGGTCGGGATGATCCTCGGCTTCGTGACTTCATATCCCGCCAACCGCTGGCTTATCAAGCACGGGATCAAGGAAGGAATGTGACCCGCGGTCCGGCCGCCTCAACAGCCCTGGACGATGCCCGTCGCGACACGAATGGGGGTCGGAGCTCGCGTGGCCGAGCGAGTCGCCAATTCCGAGTCCGCCCACCGTCCCTACCGCACGTGCTGGATCGACTCCGAGAGCAGACTGATTGGCTGCACACTCATCGCCGGTCAGCGAAGACACCCAGGCCGCCGTGGTCCGACCTCGTCGCTTCGTCGCTCGAGCTCAGCCTAGTCCGCGACCCCAAGCGCGACCGATCCCCATCAGTCGGCCAGCCACCAAGGGCCGTAGCATCACGCGGCATGCCCCCAATCGACCAGCTGATCCAAACCATCGACGCCCGCATCCAGCATCTGAAGTCCGACATGGCGTCACTCCAGGCCGCAAGGTCCGCGCTCGTCTCAAACGGCGCGGCACCCCCTCCCCCATCCACCGCCAACGCGACACCGACGACGCGGCGCCGGCGAAGGAACACCAGAAAGCCACTGACGGCTGAGGCCGCCGAGCGACTACTCGCGCTCGGAGACGGTCTGACCACCGCGGCACTCGCTCAACGAACGGGCGCCGATCGCGATCAAGTCCTGGCGCTGTTGCGCGACCTAGAGACCGCACGACGGGTGCGCCGCACAGGGCAGCGCCGGGCCACCCGCTGGCACGTCATCACCGACGAGGACAGGATCCGCGAGCGAGCAGCGGAGCTCGCCAGCCGCAGCGGGAGCCGCCGCACCCGAGCCTGACACGGGCGGCGCCAGCGTCAGCGGGAATCATCCGCGCTCTCCTCCGCGCGCCCCGATCGCAACTCCCGGTGACGCGCGCCTCTGCGATTCCGATCCTAAGCCGTCGCCTGATCTGACCGATTCGGGCAGCGCTTCGTCGCGCCATTTGGGCTTCGGGCGAGCGTGGCCGATGATCCGATCGTCTCGCCTTAGCGACTGATCGCCCATCACGCTTGTGGCGTTGGCGTGCCGGGTTACGTTTGGATCAGGCCGGGAACCGGAGCCGGACGGGTGTGGGCTCCGACCGCGTCGACGGGTTACAAGCAAGCGGCGGCGCCCGCCACGTTGCCTCAGTGATCAAAACAGGGCAGCAGACAATGAGCACCGTCTCTTCTTCTACCGCGATACCGGCTGGCACCTGGATGGTCGATTCCGCGCCCGCCAAATTCGGCTTTGCCGTCAATCACATCGGTCTCGCCACGGTCCGCGGCGCGTTGGCCGAGTTCGACGCCACGATCGAGATTGGTGAGGATCTCTCGACCGCGAAGGCATGCGGGACGGTTACGGTCGGGTCGCTCGATGCCAATCAGCCACGACGCGATCAGCATCTGCGCTCGCCGGATTTCTTCGACGCCGCGCAGTACGCCCTGCTCCGTTTCGAGTCCACCAAGTTAGAGGGTCCCAACGACGCGGAGTACCGCATCACCGGCAAGTTGACAATCCACGGCGTCACCAACGACGAGATCGTCCTGCACGCCGAGGTCCAGGGCATCGACCTCGACCTCTGCGGCAACGACTACGGCATGAGGTTCAATCAGGCGCTCGGCAGCGGGAATGTGCTGGTCGGCGACAGGGTCAATCCGCACTCGACATCTCGCGATCAAGCAGCCATGACGCAACCTCCGGCCGGTAGCCGCCGCGACACGAGCACCTCCTGTGTT
>DASSGR010000052.1:0-43104 GCA_035693425.1 Solirubrobacteraceae bacterium | reverse complement strand
GGGGTACCGGGGAAGGGAATGACCGACAGGTCGGCGGCCTGCGCCGATGTCACGGCAGCCAGGGTGCTCAGCACCGACGCCACGATGCTCGCTGTCAGCCACCCCCGGCGGCCGGCCGCTTCCTTGCCCTCGCCCACGCGGGTGACTGTACTGCGACCTAACATCAATCAGGTGCGCAGTCAGCTTCGTCCCATCTTTGACCGGGTGGTCATCAAGGAGCTTGACCCTGACCGGGTCAGGCGCTCTGGCCTGCTCGTCCCGCCAGGCTCCGAGGAGCCACCCCCTCAGCACGGGATCGTGCTCGCGGTCGGCCCCGGCCTGGACTGGTGGGACCACGTCGGCGTGGTGATGCCCGTCAAACCGGGCGACCACGTCGTGTTCCCCGCCTCCGCGGGCGCCTGGGTCGAGGTCGACGAGGAGCGGCTGCTGGTGTGCCGGGTGGGCGAGCTGCTCGGCGTGCTCGAACGCGTGGAGGACTGTCCCGCCTGCGGCGGGCGGCCGCTGGCGCCCCAGGAGGCCTGCCCCGTGTGCGGGCGCGAGGGCTCGATCGCTTAGGCGGCGCTGCCGCGCGACACCGCGCACCGGAACTGTTGCGTCTTAACCGCGGCCCGCGCGGTCAGAACGCGACACTTCAGCTTTATGCCGCGCTGCGCTCTGACAACTCGCGCGGCGCCGACGCCTGAATGCGGGCCAGCAGGTCGTCGATCTCGGGGTCCTCGCCGAGCTCGAGGCGCCGCCGACAGGCCTCGACGCACTCGCTGATGCGATCGGTCCGCGCCAGCGCGTGGGCGAACGTCGACCAGGCGGCGGTCGACTGAGGATCGATCACGGTGGCGGCCTCCGCCGCCGATACCTCCGCTCCGACGTCGCCCGCGAGGTGATAGGCGAGCGCGAGGTCGAGCATGCCCTCGACCGTGGGGCCGACGAGCTTGGCCTGCTCGAGCGCCGAGATCGCGCCCGCGCGGTCTCCCAGCCGCAACCGCAGGCGGCCGAGACGCTCCCAGGACGATGCGTCGTTCGGCGCTCGGTTGGCGGCGCGAGCGGCGGCCTCGGCCGCCCAGGCGATCGCGCCCATGTCCTCGTAAATCCGCGACGCGAAGCGTTCCGGCGTGGGACGGTCGGTCTCGACGCGCGCCCAGTCGCGGACCGACCGTGCGGCCGCGGGCAGGTTGCCGGCCTGCCAGAACGCCGTCGTTAGCAGCCTCAGCACCGCCGGGTTGGTCGGCTCGGCGTCGCGCGCGTACACGAGCCGCTGGGCCGCCAGCGCCGCGTCGCCCTCGGCGAGCGCATGCTGAGCCGCGGTCATGAAGCGTTGGACGCGGTCGGCAGCGGGATCGGGCTTTGAGAAGTCCACGAACTGCAGCGTGCCCGCCGGCACCGTGCGCACGCCGACCGCGAACCGCACCCGCGCCCATTGCTGGATGTCGTCTTCGTCGCCCGAGAAGTAGATGCCGGTAACCGTGCCGACGCCCCACTCGGGGTACGCGACGCACCGTGCGTAGCGATGGACGACGGAGTGATCGGGGACGCGCGAGCCGAACGGATCGTGCTTAGCGCGCTCCTCCGCGGCGGCCTTCTGCCGCTGCTCCTCCTCGTACGCGCGGCGACCGGCTTCCTCGCGGGCCTTGCGCGCGGCGGCGGCCGAGACCTTGACCGCGTTGCGCGTGACGCGTCCGCCGCGCGAGGTCTCAGCGAGCTGCTGCAGTTGGTCTGCCGCCTCGTTGATCGCCTGGAGATGGCGCTGGTGCTCGTGCTGGCGTCCGGGCGGCGCGATGTCCGGGTGCCAGCGCTTGGCCATCCGGCGGCGGGCAAGCTGCACCGCACGCTGATCAAACGGTGGCTCAAGCTCCAGGAGCAGTAGCGCCTGCTCGACGTCGAGGATCCGTGGCATGACTCTTTTACGTTAGCGACGTGGCCAAGGGTTGGGCGACAGAAACTAAGCCATTCGTTGCAGGAAGCGTCGGCCGCGAGCGCGGCCGGAGTTGAAACAAAACGGTGTAAATCAACCGTTTTCGGTCCTCATGGCCCTATGGTCGCCCGCCCAATGACCGGGCAGACACGCACCCGAGGCTCGAGCAGCGGTGCCGCGATCGCCGTCGCAGCCCTGATCGCGGGGATCATGGCGGCCGGGATCGCCGCCGCCGTGCTCGCGATCCTGCTCGGCGCTCTCCCCCAGGGCACAACCGGCGGCTGCGGATCGGCGTCGGCCGTGACGCTCGGTCCGCCTGGCACCAGTCAGCTCGTCGGCGCCACCGAATACGGCGGCCCCGGGGATCCGTCCAGCGGCGTCGTCGGCGCGTCGGGTTCGAACCTGCTCTCACACCCCGACAGCTACGCGGAGCTCGGCGGCGAGAGCTTTCAGACCGCTACCGCGATCGGCGGGTTGCCCTACATGACGCCGCTGCGGATCACGTGGGGCACCCGATCCGCGATCGCCTACAAGCGCGACTTCGGACTCGGCGGCGCTCCCGTCGGTGGACTGCCCCGGTCGATCGACCTGTGGTGGCTGCTCGCGGAGCGTCTGGGAATCCCGTACGACTCAGGGCGCTGGGCCGGGCCGGTCCGCATCGAGCGCGTCACGCCCCCAGGCGCGGCGGCCATCGTCGGCAACGTCCCCAAGTTCGCCCAGGCGTCGAACCCGGCCGAGACGGCAACGGCAGATCCCGCCGCGTGCGCGCCCACCTCCTTGGCCGGCGTGCCCACGACGCCCGGCGAGCGCGCCCAGCTGCTGCCCAACGGGCTCGCGGCCGCGCCGGCGGGCGCCCCACGGGCAGTCGCCCAGATCATCGCCGCGGGCAACCAGATCGTGGGCAAGCCGTACGTGTACGGCGCGGGCCACGGCCTGGCGCTGTCAGCGATCGGACCAGCGTACGACTGCTCGAGCAGCGTCGAGCATCTGCTCTACGGAGCGAGACTCGTGCCGGTCACCGACGGCGCGGCATCCTCGGCGCTGGAGTCGTTCGGCGCGGCCGGGCCGGGGAGGTGGGTGACGCTGTATGCGAGCTCCTCGCACGTGTTCATGTATGTCGCCGGCTTGCGTTGGGACACCCACGCCGCCGCCGGGCCCGGCGACGGCAGCTCGGGGATCGGCTGGCATCCGCTCGTACGCAGCGCCAATGGATTCGTAGCGCGGCATCCGGTGGGGCTGTGACGGCCCGCTCGCTCATCGCCCTGACCGCGACCTGCGCCTCGCTGTCGGCCTGCGGCCTACCGGCCCGCCCGTCGCGACCCAAGCCGGAGCCCTCGGCGATCGCCCGCGCCCAGAGCACCCACGAGCTGGCCTCGCCACACCGCCGTCAGACCGTCGCGAGCTCGGGTGCCGCCACCCCCGAACAGGCCGTGCGGCGGTTCGCCCGGGCGTACATCAACTGGACCGCCGACAGCGTCGGACGGGACATGAGCGAGCTGGCGTCGGCCTCGATCGGGCAGGCGCGTTCCGCGCTGCAGCTCGCCGCCGCCCAGACCACCGGCGACTACGAGCTCAAGCACGGCGGGATCGCCAACAGCGGCACGGTCGAGGCCGTCGCAGCGCTGCCGGCGAGCGACGACCGCTACGTGGTCGTCACCCGCGAGTCGACCACCGCGACCGCCGACGCCGCCTACGAGGGCCTGAGACCCGCGTGGCACGTGGCAATCGCGACGGTTGCGTCACTGCCGGGCCGTGGCTGGGTCATCAGCGGATGGCAGCCCGAAAGCTGAGCGCGTCAGTGCGAGATGACGTTGAGCACGACGGCGATCGCAAAGCTCACGAGCGCCACGACCCGGATCGCGGTGCCCCTACGGGCGTCCATCCGCCCGGTGGCCATGCCGGCGATCGCGACCACCAGGCAGACGACCGCGACCAGGGCGAATAGGACCGCGACGACACGCACGCCCAGCTTTCTAGCGCGCGCAGGAGCCGAGCGCGTTCGTCGTCAGCATCACGCGCCCCAGGGCAACCCACGCCGCACCGTAGTAGGTGGGATGCGCGCGGTCCTGTGCCTGAGCCTGGCCGAGCAGCCTGGCGGCGTCCCGGGAGTCGCCTGCGGCCTTGGCCGCGGCAGCCGCAGCAACGAAGCTCGCGCGTGCTGCTGGCTCGTCTGCGGCGTGCCGTCGAGCGCATAGGCGTCGCGGCCGCGATCACGACGGTAGATCGGCCACAGCGACGCCGCCAACCGCCGGTCGGCCGGCACGCAACTCTCGGCCGAACGGATCGCGACACGCACTGCGTCAAACGACGACAACGGGGTGGGTCCGCCGCCGGTCGGGAGGTTGGGGGCGCCGATCGGATTGACACCGGCCGGCAGGGGAGCCGACGACGAGATCGACGCCCAGTCGGGCGGCAGCGAGCGACCGCCTGCCGACAGCTTGGCCGCGATCATCCGGCTCGACGTCGCGATCCCGCTCCAGCGCGGGTCGGGGTCGGCCCGCGCGAGATCTGCGAACGCGCGCGGCGAGAAGTAGCTGGGGTTGACGACGGCCGGGCTGCTGCGCGCCCATGGTCCGGCCACCAGCACGGTCTCGTTGCCGATCTGGACCGTCTCCTCGCGCAGAACCGCGCGCGCAATCGCGATTCCGCGCGAACGGTAGGCATCGGAGCCGAACCGCTTGCTGGCGAGCACGAGCGCACGCGCCGCATCGATGTCGGCGTCGGCCGCGGGGCGGTTGGATACGACACGCCCATCGGCCCACTGCGAGGCGAGCAGCCCGTCGGGCAGCAGCAGGTGCCGCTCGGTCCAGTTCCAGATCGTCTCAAACTGACTGCGGTCGTCGAGTGAGACGGCCAGCAGCATGCCGTATGCCTGTCCCTCGCTGACCGTGTCGCCGCCCTGGTCGCGGCGCACGACGCGCCCGTCGGGATCGACGTAGCGGGTCAAGAACGACTGGACGGCGGTGTGAGCTTGCTGTCCCATGTCAGGTGCCACGCTGAGACCTCTCGATCCGATCAGGCTCACGGCGACGGGGATTGCCAGCACCGCCGCGAGCGCGGCTACGAACAGCGGCTTCGGCAGCCGCCGCGAGCGTCTGCGCGCCGGGCGCGGCGGCTCTGGAGCGAGCAGTGGCGAGCGCCTTATTCGCAGCGCGGGCGCGATCCCGACCACGAGGATCGACGAGTGCAGCGCCGCGAACGCGACGTTGTTCAGGGTTGCGGGGCCGCGGCTCTCAGGCAGGCCGTAGATGCATGACGCGACCAGCACGGCGATCGCCGCCAGCGCGGGCGCGACCGCGCGCGGCTGGCGCGTGCGGACGCCGCGCTTGGGCGTCACGACGAACCGGGCGGCACGCCGCAGCACCGCGTTGACAGAGGCCTGCACGTGAATCCAGAAGTTGCATGCCGACAGCGCGAACGCGCCGAACGTGTAGGTCCCCGATCCGGCAAGCGCCACGGCCGCGAGTGCCCCGCAGTAATACGGCGCGAAGTGGATCAGGAACTGGTCCGCCGTGATCCGCGCCAGCGGCTGGATCCCGAACAGCAGGCGGATCACCGGCAGCGACATGTACAGCACCAGCGTCCAGCCCGAGAGGAAGTAGGTGGCCGACAGCAGGTATTGGAGCCGCAGTCGCCACGGCAGCCGCGCGCGCAATACGGTGGGGATCGAGCTCAGGCACCCGCGAGCCCATCGCTGCTGTTGTGAGACGTATGACGCCATGTCCTCGGGCCCGAGTCCCGACGCCACGACCTCCGACAGGTACACGCTGCGCCAGCTCCGCTCGTGGAGCCGGACCGAAAGCTCGAAGTCCTCGGTGAGCGAGTCTTCCGGAAACCCTCCGACCTGCTCCAGCGCCTCGCGGCGGAAGACCACGTTGGTGCCGCAGCAGAACATCGTGTCCATCCCGTCCTTGCCGCGCGCGATCGGGCCGAAGAACAGGTTCTGCTGCGCGGCGGCCGCGGCGCAGATCGGGCCGCTGGACGTGTTGGCGTAATGCTGGGGGGTCTGCACGAAGCCCACTCCCGGCTCCTCGAGCAACCCCAGCGTGCGCTCCAGGAACTCGGCGTGCGTCACGTGGTCGCAGTCGACGACGACGATGTACGGGGCGTCGGTTTTCGAAATCGCGTGGTTGAGGTTTCCGGCCTTGGCGCCCGAGCGGTCTGAGCGCCGCAGGTATCCGGCCTCGTAGCGCTCGGCGAGCTCGCTGAGCTCGTCACGACCTCCGTCGTCGAGCAGCCACGCCCTGACGTCGGCGCCGCGCAGCGCGCAGGCTGCGGCCAGCGTCGGCTCGACCACCTCCACCGGCTCGTCGTAGACCGGGATCATCACATCGACGCGCAGGTCCGGGCTGCTCGGACGCTTCCCGCTGCGCACGCGCTGGTTGCCGCACGTCCACCAGAACCCGATGGCCTGGAACAGGTTGAAGGCCTCGGCGGCGATCAGCAGCCCGAACAGCACGTGGTCTCCGACCCGCTGCCCCTGCAGCAGCCAGGCCAGGTACCAGATCGCGAGCGGCATGCAGACGCCCGCCATCACCAGGGCGCGGGTTCGGGCGGAGCGCTCGGACGGCATTTGCCAGGTGACCGGTCTGAGGCGCGGGTCGACCGGTCGCGGCGCTGGGCGAGCGCGCCTCTCGGTGACGGTCGCGCTCATCGGTACTCCCACATGTAGACCTTCTCGAGCTTCTGCGTCTCGACCAGACGGCGGTGCGCCTGCTTGATCGAGGCCCGCGCGTTACCGACCTCGCTGGCGAACCCGGGCTGATCGAAGAAGCTCCCGAGCACGAACACCTGCCCGTGGGCCGGGATCTGCGGCTTGTGCGCGCCGAGCGCCACCGCCCGGATGTGCGGGGAGTAGTACTCGATGACGTCCTGCAGGTAATTCGGCGCGTACATCAACGTCGCGCCGGGCCGTGCGTGCGCGTCGAGGTTGTGCAACGCGTCCCTGAAGGGGTAATCGCGCGGGTTGTTACCCGACAGCTGCTGGTCGGCTGTGCCGAGCAGCACGGTTACCGTCAGCGCCGCCGCGGCGAGCAGAACCGGAAGCCGGCGCGCGCTTGCGGCGACGACCGTGCGAGCCGTCAGCAGGATCAGCATCGGGACCGCTCCGGAGAAGTATCGGACCTCGAACAGGTCGCGCTTCTTGAAGCCGACGGCCATCAAGAGCAGCGCCGGCACGACCGCCAGCGCGAGGACCAGCAGCGTCTGGCGCGAGCGGCCGCGGCCGAGCAGCGTGAGCGCGAGCAGCATCAACAGCGGCCACAGCGCAGCCACCCGCAGCATCGTGGAGTTCGCGTGATAGCCCCAGATGGCCCACACGAAGTTCGCGATCAGCGCATACACGTTGGGATGGCTGGTCTGCGGGAGGGCCGTCGACGCCGCGCCCGCGGATGGGGCGCCGTCGAATCCTGTGCCCGCAACCTGGTCGTGGAGGAACTGCTGGTGGATGTACGGCATCAGCGGGCCAACGCGACCGCGATCGCGATCCACGTGATCCAGTAGGCAGTGAGGAATCGCTTGACGGGCTCGTTGCGGCGGGTGCGGTTCCAGACCGTGACGACGAACGCGAGCTGCTGGATCGCGATTGGGAGCACCGAGAAGTAGTGCGTGTACAGCAGCGCGATCGTGAGCGCGCCGTAGGCGATCCAGTACCGGAGGCCGCCGTCCTTGAGCACCCGGGCCTGCGCCCACAACGCGAGCGTCGCGAACAGCATGAAGAACGCGTACGGCCGCGCCTCCTGCGAGTACCAGAGGAGCAGCGGCGCCACTGAGGCGAGCGTCGCCGCGAACAGGCCCGTGCGGCGGTCGAACAGCTCGCGGCCGGTGACGAACAGGGCCGGGATCAGCAGCGTCCCGGCGATGATCGTCGGCACGTGCACCGCGAGCTCGCCGTAGCCCAGCGCGCGCACCGTCAGCCACAGCAGGAGGAAGTACAGCGGCGGGTGGTTGTCGGTCGTCCGGAGGTTGGCGAGCATGCCCGACAGCGACATGTGCGCCTGGTGGATGCTGATCGCCTCGTCCACCCAGATGCCTCGAACGATCAGCAGGCGCAGCGCGACGCCGGCCGCCGTCACGGCGGCGACGGCGGCCCAGGTCTCGGCCATCGACCAGCCGCCCACCATCGCGGTGGACTGGTCGCGGGCGGCGGTCGTGGCGGCTCGCGAGCGATCGAGATATGCGCCGGCGGTGGCCGGCGTCGCCTGGCTCGCCATTCCCGGTTGCTCCTACGAGTTGTCGGTTGAACTCGGGTCGTCGGCTGAGCTTGGGTCGCTGGAGCCCTGGCCCTGGTCGCTTTGCGACTGCGGCTGCTGGCCCTGGGCCGGGGTGGTCTCCGGCTCGGGTTGCTGCACCGGCTGGGGCTGCTGCTGCATTGGCTGCGGCTGCTGCACTGGCTGCGGCTGCTGCGGGGCGGGCTGCGGCGCCGGTGCAGCGGGCAGCGCCGCTCCGCCGGTTTCCGGGCGCGTATGCGGGTGGGGCCGCGTTGTCGGGGTCGTTGGCGCGGGAGCGTGCTGGTGACGCTCGCCCACCGGCGTGCTGCTCTGTGTCCGGTGCAGCACCGAATGCGCGTCACGGTGCGTCGCCAAGCGGTCGGGGCGGACGCGCACACGAGCTGCTGCTGGGCGCGGCGCGACGGGCACCCGAGGTCCCGGAGCGGGCGCCGCTGACGCGGCGGCCTGGACGGTGGCAACCGGCGCGGATGCGGCCTCCCGAGGGGTGGCCGCGTCGCTTCGCTGGTGGTGCTCGATCGAGGCGCCGCGCAAACCGGGCGTGCCCGGCCCCGGCAGCGATCCGAGCTCGGGGCTTACGCCGCCGGTGGCGGCGCCGATCGCGAGCAGGGCGGCCGCTCCGGCCGCCGGCGCGGCGATCGCGCTCGATGTCTTGGCGAGCGACCTCGTCGCCGGGTTGGTGATGTGGTTGGGAGGAGAGGTATGTGACATATGGAGCCTGTGGTCGTGGTTGCCTGGATTGGTCGGCCGTAGCGCGCGCACGCGGCTGCGGCCCGGCGCGGTACCGCAAGGCGGTGCAACGTCGGCGCTACGGACATCGACGGACACCCCTGCGTCGTCGGCGTCAGCCCCGGCCTTGAAGATCGCGGTTACCTTCGAACGGCGACGCCGAAACCGCGTTCACCCAGACTTTGCAATCTCCGAATAGAGCCGGAAACCTGAGCATCCAGCGTCCAAGCCCACTCGGGCGACTCGCCCTATCCTCACTGTGAGCTGCCTCACATGTCTCAGTACATCTTCACCACGTACAAGCTCTCCCGGCGATTCCCGCCCGACCGCGAGGTCCTCACCGACATCTCGCTCTCGTTCCTCCCCGGCGCGAAGATCGGAGTCCTGGGCTACAACGGCGCGGGCAAGTCGACCCTGCTGCGGATCATGGCCGGGGTCGACACGGAGTTCGACGGTCAGGCGCAGCTGGCGCCCGGCGCGACCGTGGGCCTGCTCGAGCAGGAGCCTACGCTTGATCCCAGCAAGGACGTACGCGGCAATGTCGAGGAGGGCGTGGCCGAGATCCGGGGATTGCTGGACCGCTTCAACGAGCTCTCTATGAACTACTCCGACGAGACCGCGGACGAGTTCTCGCGCGTCCAGGAGCAGCTCGACGCGGTCGATGGATGGAATCTCGAAACCACGCTCGAGATCGCGATGGATGCGCTGCGCTGTCCGCCGCCGGACACCGATGTCTCCACGCTGTCGGGCGGCGAGCGGCGCCGTGTGGCGTTGTGCCGGCTGTTGCTGCGCCAGCCCGACCTGCTGCTGCTAGACGAGCCCACCAACCACCTCGATGCCGAGTCGGTGGCCTGGCTGGAACGCCACCTGCAGGACTATCGCGGCACCGTGGTGGCGATCACGCACGACCGCTACTTCCTCGACAACGTCGCGGGCTGGATCCTCGAGCTCGATCGCGGGCGCGGAATCCCGTACCAGGGCAACTACTCGGGCTGGCTGGACCAAAAGCGGGTCCGGCTCGACGCCGAGGCCCGGCAGGAGACCGCCCGGCGCCGCACGATCGAGCAGGAGCTCGAGTGGGTCCGGCTGAACGCAAGCGCCCGCCGCAACAAGCCCAAGGCCCGGCTCAACGCATACGAGGCGCTGCTCGCACAGGACCGCAACGTCAAGCTCGACCAGGTCCAGATCCACATCCCCGCCGGCCCGCGTCTGGGCGAGATCGTGGTGGAAGCCGATGACGTGCGCAAGTCCTACGGGGACCGCCTGCTGATCGACGACCTATCGTTCAAGCTGCCGCGCGGCGGCATCGTCGGCGTAATCGGCCCCAACGGCGCCGGGAAGACGACGCTGCTGCGGATGATCACCGGGCAGGAGCAGCCCGACTCGGGCGCGCTTCGGCTCGGTGACACCGTCGAGCTGGCATACGTGGACCAGTCGCGCGACGCGCTCGATCCGGACAAGACCGTCTGGGAAGAGGTCTCGGGCGGCGCCGAGCAGATCCCGCTCGGGGACCGGACCGTCAACAGCCGCGCGTATGTGGCCGGCTTCAACTTCAAGGGCACCGACCAGCAGGCGAAGGTCGCCAAGCTGTCCGGCGGAGAGCGAAACCGGCTGCACCTGGCCAAGCTGCTGCGGACCGGCGGCAACCTGCTGTTGCTCGACGAGCCGACGAACGACCTCGACGTGGACACTTTGCGCGCGCTGGAGGAGGCGCTGCTCGCGTTCGCCGGCTGCGCAATCGTGGTGTCGCACGACCGGTGGTTCCTGGACCGCATCGCAACGCACGTGCTGGCGTTCGAGGGCGACTCGCAGGTGCGCTGGTTCGAGGGCAACTTCGAGGCCTACGAGGACTTCCGCCACGAGCAGCTCGGCGCCGAGGCCGATCGGCCCAAGCGGATCACCTACAAAAAGCTCGTCCGCGGCTAGGACAACAGCGCCAAAAGCTCGCTCGCGTTGCGCGCGACGGCGTCCGCGGCGCGCAGCTCGACGACTCCGAATGGCCCAGTTGCAACGGCGACGGATAGTGCTCCGTCTGCGTGGGCGCAGGCGATGTCGCGCGGCGTGTCGCCGATCACGATCGTCCGCTCGCGCTGGTACGGCGCTCCGGGCCCACCGGCCCGGCGGCGAGCGATCGCCGGCAGCTCGGCGCGGTCCTCGGCGTCGGAGCCGAACGCGCCGATCGCGGCATCGAACCAGTGGCCGATCCCGGCGCGCCTGAGCTTCAGCCGTGCGATCGCCTCGTAGTTGCCGGTCACGAGCCCGAGCATTCGATCCTCGCGCCGCGACAGCTGCACCAGCAGCTCCGGGATCCCTGTGAGCACGGTGTGCGACAGATCCTCGGGGCACAGCCGCGCGTAGGCGCGGCACGCCTCCTCCTGGACCGCGTCGGCCCCGTCGTCGATCTGCGTGGCGTCGACGCCCGCATCGAGCAGGATCGCGCGCGTGATCTCGCGGTCGGTGCGGCCAGCCGGTGTTATCGGACGGCGGCTGACGTCGGCTTCGATTCCGTGCACCGCCAGGAGCGCCTCGTGCAGCGCTGCGCGGTGCTCCTCGGTCGCGCCCGCAAGCAGCGTCCCATCGATGTCGAACAGCAGCAGCAACGCCACCGTGGCGGGGAGCACTACCGCTGGAACGACATGCCCGGCTCGAGCAACTTGGCGAACGCCGCGATCAGCTTCGCCGCCGCGTCGATGTCGGCCACCGAGACCATCTCGACGGGCGAGTGCATGTATCGGCACGGCACCGACACCAGCCCGGTCGGAACTCCGGCCCGGCTGAAGTGGATGGCATCGGCATCGGTGCCGGTGCCGCGTCCCAGCGATTCGACCGTGAACGGGATCGACTCGTCGGTCGCGGCCTGGTGGAGCAGCTCGAACAGCCGCGGGTGAAGCGTGGTGCCGCGCCCGATCACCGCCCCGGAGTCGAGCGGGTGCTTGGTGATCGGCCCGAGTTCGATGCCCGGCTGATCGGTCGCATGCGTCAGATCGACCACGATCGCGAGGTCGGGCTCGTGGAAGAACGCGCTCGTGCGGGCGCCGGCGAACGTGGTCTCCTCCTGAACGACGGCGAACGCCAGCACGTCGCCGGGAGCGCCGCCGGCCTCCGCAACGAGCCGGGCTGCCTCGGCGGCCACGTAGCAACCGACGCGGTTGTCGAGCGCGCGCGAAACCACGCGTCCGTGGCGCAGCTCGATCGGCAAGGCGTCGATCACGGCGACGTCGCCGATGCGCACCAGCCGGCGCGCCTCATCGGCGTCCTTGGCGCCGATGTCGATGTGCAGGTCTTTGATCTCGGGGACCTTCTTGCGCTCCTCGTCCTTGATCAGATGGATCGCCTTGCGTCCGATCACCCCCGTCACGGGGCCGTCTTGCGTGTCGATCCGCATGCGCTGTCCCACGAGCACGACGCTGTCCCAGCCGCCGACCTCGCCGAAGTGCAGGTAGCCCTGGTCGTCGATGTGCGACACGTGCAGCCCGATCTCGTCGATGTGGCCGACGATCGCGAGCTTCGGGCCGTCGGCGGTGCCGGGAACGCGCGCGAAGGACGAACCGAGGTGGTCGGACCCAACCTCCGCGGCAAAACCGGCGCACCCTTCGCGCCATGCCTTCGCAGCCGCGGTCTCGTGCCCCGAAGGTCCGGCCGCGGTGAGGAGGTTGGTCAGGAGCTCCGGCACCGACATCGCCGGGAAGGCTATTGACAAAGTCGCCTTGGTGGCTGTGCCGGTGGACGGGTAACGTCTAGGCATGGCTGACGACTCTGCTTCCCCTGGCGCCACCGATGCGCTCGCAGAGCTGGCGGACGAGCTCGTGGCGCGAGGCCAGGCCCGCACGCCCACCTGCGTCGAGCTTTCCGAGCTCAGCGAGGTCGCCAGCGAGCACGAGCTCAGCGAGGAGGACATCCAGGCGCTCGCGGAGATGCTCGAGGAGCGCGGGTTCGACGTGCGCGACGACTGCGGGCGCGACGGCGTCGAACCGACCAGCTACAACAACCTCGACCTCGCAGAGCGCACCACCGACGCGCTCTCCCTGTTCATGCAGGAGGTCCGCCGCTATCCGCTGCTGACCCGCGACGAAGAGGTGGAGCTCGCCAAGCGGATCGAGCGCGGCGACCTCGCCGCAAAGGAGCGCCTGGTCAATTCGAACCTACGGCTGGTGATCTCCAACGCCCGTAAGTACGAGGGATTCGACCTGTCGCTACTCGACCTCATCCAGGAGGGAATCCTGGGCCTGATCCGCGCCGCCGAGAAGTTCGACTACCGCAAGGGGTTCAAGTTCTCCACCTACGCCACGTTCTGGATCCGCGAGTCGATCCAGCGCGCCATCGCGAACCGGGCCCGCACGATCCGCATACCGGTCCACATCGGGCAGCTCGAGCGCAAGATCGCCCGCGCCCAGCGCGACCTCGTGGTTGCATTGGGCCGAGAGCCGACCGACGAGGAACTTGCCCGCGCCGCCGAAGTGGACGTCTCGGACGTGCGCCAAGCCCAGGAGGTGGCGCGCGTGGTCACGAGCCTCGATCGTCCGGTCGGCGAGGAGGAGGAGACCACACTCGGCGCGCTGATGCCCAGCCAAGACCGCGGTCCCGAGGAGCAAGTCGAGATCGCGCTACAAGGCGATGCGCTGCGCAGCGCGCTCGAGCGGCTCCCTGAGCGCGAACGCGAGGTCGTAAAGCTCCGCTACGGAATCGACCTCGAGCAGCCCACGCCGTTGCGCGAAACCGGCCGGCGCCTCGGGATCACCTCGGACGCCGTGCGCAAGCTCGAGCGAAAGGCGTTGGCGGAGCTGGCGGCAAGCCGCGAGCTCGACGGTCTTCGGCCGGCGGCCTAGCGGCCGCCTGAGATCACCGTGATCCGGGCCTCACGGTGGCCCACGGCGGTCTCGGGTTCACGGATCTGCCAGGCAAACCACCTGGCCAGGTGCATGATGAGTGCCACGGGCTCATCTGTACCCCGCCGTTCAGGGTTACTAACTTCTTATGATTCCTACCGCCGCGGGCGTGCAGCCACGGCCAAAAGCCCTGCTATTCAGCCAAAAGCTCCCGCAGCACGAACTGCAGGATCCCGCCGTGGCGGAAGTAGCGCTGCTCCTTGGGCGTGTCGATCCGCACGGTCACCGTGAACTCCTTGTCGTCGGCGCGGACGGTCAGCTCACGCGGAATCTGGTCGGCACCGGCCAGACCCGCGATCGTGAACGTCTCGTGGCCCGTGAGCCCCAACGAACCGGCCGAGTCGCCCTCCTTGAACTGCAGCGGGAGCACGCCCATGCCGACCAGGTTGGACCGGTGAATGCGTTCGAAGCTCTCGGCGATCGCCGCGCGAACGCCTAGCAGCCGCGTGCCTTTCGCTGCCCAGTCGCGCGAGGAGCCCGATCCGTACTCCTTGCCGGCCAGCACCACCAGCGGCGTGCCGTCCTCCTGGTAGCGCATCGCGGCGTCGTAGATCGACATCTGCTCAGGCTCGCCTTCGCCCGACCCGCCCAGATACAACGTCACCCCACCCTCGGTGCCTGGAGCGAGCTGGTTGCGCAGGCGGATGTTGGCGAATGTGCCGCGCATCATCACCTCGTGGTTGCCGCGGCGAGAGCCGTAGGAATTGAAGTCGCGCGCATCCACGCCGTGCTCAATCAGGTACTTGCCGGCCGGCCCGTCGCGCTTGATCGAGCCGGCGGGCGAGATGTGATCGGTGGTGACGCTGTCGCCGAGCACCGCCAGCACGCGCGCGCCCTCGATGTCAGCGATGGGCTCGGGCTCGCGCGGGAGATCTTCGAAGAAGGGCGGCCGGCGCACGTACGTCGACTCGTCGCCCCAGGCAAAGCTGTCGCGGGCACCGCCGGCGGAGCCGGTGGTCGGGACTTCGAGTGAGTTCCAGCGCTCGTCGCCGTCGAACACCTCGCCGTAGCTCTTGTGGAACATGTCCGACTGCACGGCGTCCAGGATCGTCTGGGCGACCTCGGCGGCGCTGGGCCAGATGTCCTTCAGGAACACGGGCTGGCCGCGCTCGTCCTCACCGAGTGGCTCGTCGTAGAGGTCGATGTCCATCGTCCCGGCGAGCGCGTAGGCGACGCACAGCGGGGGTGACGCGAGGTAGTTCATCTTCACGTCGGGATTGATCCGGCCCTCGAAGTTCCGGTTGCCCGACAGCACCGAGACGACCGCCAGATCGCCCGAGTTCACCGCCGCAGAGATCTCCTCCGGCAGCGGCCCGCTGTTGCCGATGCAAGTCGTGCACCCGGAGCCGACGAGGTGATATCCGAGCGCCTCGAGGTACTCGGTCAGGCCCGCACGGTCGAGGTACTCGGTCACGACCTTCGAGCCCGGCGCCAGCGAGGTCTTCACCCACGGCTTGACCTTCAGGCCCTTCTGGACCGCATTGCGCGCCAGGATCCCGGCGCCGAGCATGACCGACGGGTTCGACGTGTTGGTGCAGCTCGTGATCGCGGCGATCACGACGTGCCCATGGTCGAGCTCGGTCTCGGTCCCGTCCTCGAGCGTGACCGGCACGCTGCTCGATTGCCGCGCTGCGACCTGCGCGCCACCCGTGGCGCCCGGCTCGTGGCCGACGCCATTAGCGACATGGGTCGAGACCGGATCAGACGCCGGGAAGCTCTCCGACACCGCCTCGTCTTCGGGATCCTCCTCGGGCAGATAGCCCGCGAGCGAGCGCTGGAAGCCCGACTTGGAGTCCGTCAGCGAAACGCGGTCCTGCGGGCGCTTGGGCCCGGCGATGCTCGGGACGACCGTGCTCAGGTCGAGCTCGAGCTCGTCGCTGAAGGTCGGCTCCTCGGAGTCCTCGTCGTGCCACAGACCCTGCTCCTTGGCGTAGGCCTCGACCAGCGCGATCAGCTCCGGCGGACGGCCGGAGAACTCCAGGTAGCGGAGTGTCTCGGCGTCGATCGGGAAGATCGCACAGGTTGAGCCGAACTCCGGAGACATGTTGCCGATCGTGGCCCGGTCGGCGAGCGGCAGGTTGGCCAGCCCGGCACCGTGGAACTCCACAAACTTGCCGACCACGCCGTGCTTGCGCAGCATCTCGGTGACGGTCAGCACGAGGTCCGTTGCGGTCGCTCCCTCCTGGAGCTCGCCGGTCAGCTTGAAGCCGATCACCTGCGGAATCAGCATCGACATCGGCTGGCCGAGCATCGCCGCCTCGGCCTCGATCCCGCCGACGCCCCAGCCGAGCACGCCGAGCCCGTTGACCATCGTCGTGTGCGAGTCGGTGCCGACGAGCGTGTCCGGATAGGCCTGTCCGAGGCTGTCGTTGACGAACACCACGCGCGCGAGGTACTCGAGGTTGACCTGGTGGACGATGCCTGTGTCGGGCGGGACGACCTTGAAGTTGTCAAACGCGCCCTGGCCCCAACGCAGGAACGCGTAGCGCTCGCGGTTTCGCTCGAACTCGAGCTCGGCGTTGCGCTGGAAGGCGGCACTGGTGCCGAACACGTCGACCTGCACGGAGTGGTCGATGACGAGCTCCGCAGGGACGAGCGGATTGATCTTGTTCGGGTCGCCGCCCATGTCCCGCATCGCGTCGCGCATCGCTGCCAGGTCGACGACCGCGGGCACGCCGGTGAAGTCCTGCATGAGCACGCGGGCGGGCGTGAACGCGATCTCGTCGCTGGGCTGAGCGCTCGCGTTCCACTCGGCGAGCGCCTCGATGTCCTGCGCGCGGATCGACTCGCCGTCCTCGTTTCGCAGCAGGTTCTCGAGCAGGATCTTCAGCGAGAACGGCAGCCGCGCAACGTCGTACTTGGCCTGCAGCGCGTCGAGCCGGAATATCTCGTATGAGCGGTCCCCGACGCTGAGCGTGGCCTTTGCATCAAAGCTGTTGGATGACAACTCTCAGTCTCCTAGTCAGGTGGTCACACCTACTCTAGAGATGGACGTCGGATCGGCCTGCCGACCCTTCCTACATCCGTCTTATCCAGGTCTTCGCGGGTGCTTCGCTCGCTCGCCGATCGTAGGGGCGCAACCGACTTCGCCCTGCCCCGAGGAGACCAATGATGACCGTCATACACCGCATGCTCACCGCGCTGGCGATCGGCGCCGTCGGCGCGCTCGCGATCGCCGGCGTCTACGCCGAGGCCCACCGCGCCCCGGACCAGTCCTAGCCGAATGACGTCAGGCACGATCTCGTATCCCGCGCGCCAGCGGTCGCTCTCGCGGCCGCGTTTCGGCGCTCTGCTGAGGCAGCGTCCAGAGCTGGTCGGTCTACTCGGCATGGCAGCCGTCCTCAACCTCTGGGGGCTGAGCGTCAACGGCTGGGCCAACACCTACTACAGCGCCGCCGTGCGCTCGATGAGCTCGAGCTGGCACGACTTCCTGTTCGCGTCGCTGGACAAGTCCGGCCTGATGACCGTCGACAAGCCGCCGCTGTCCCTCTGGGTTCAGGCCCTGTCCGCCCGCGTGTTTGGCTTTCACCCGCTCAGCATCCTCGTCCCTCAGGCGCTGATGGGCGTGGTTGCGGTCGGCTTGATCTACAACCTGACCCGCCGACGGTTCGGCCGCCCGGCCGGGTTTGTCGCCGGCCTGGCGCTCGCGACGACGCCCGTGATCGTGGCGGTGTCCCGACACAACAATCCCGATGAGCTGCTCGTGCTCTGCTCGGTGGCCGCGATCTGGTTTGCGATGCGCGCACTCGAGACGGGGCGCACCAAGTGGCTGGTGCTGAGCGGCGTCGCCGTCGGGCTCGGCTTTGAGACGAAGATGGGGGTCGCGCTGATGGTGGTCCCGGGGATCGCCGCGGCATGGCTGTGGATCGCTCCCGCCGCACGCGGCCGGCTTCACGCGCTGCGCCAGCTGCTCGCCGGCGGCGCGGCGATGGTGGCGTTCGGACTGGCTTGGCCCGTGCTCGTGTGGCTGACGCCCGCCGGCGACCGTCCCTGGATCTCCGGCACGTCCGACAACAGCATCTGGTCGCTGATCCTCGGCTACAACGGCTTCGGGCGCCTGTCGGGTCAGACCGGGGGCCCAGGCGGCGGCGGTGGCGGGGCCATGTTCGGCGGCGCCACCGGGCCGTTTCGCTTGCTGCAGTCCAGCCTCGGCGACCAGGCGGGTTGGCTGCTCGGCTTCGCCGTCGTGGCGGGACTGGCGCTGCTTTTAATGACACGACTGCGCCGCGACGATGCGCGCACCGGCTGGCTGCTGGTGATCGGCGGCGCGTTCGCGACGACCGCGATCGCGTTCAGCTACGCGAGCGGGATCTTCCACCCTTACTACGTGTCGCTGTTGGCGCCGTTTGCGGCGGCGCTGATCGGCGCCGGTGTCGGGATGATGCTCGACGGTCCCTCGGCGCGGGTGGTTGCTCCGCTGGCGATCGTCGCCGGAGCGATCACCGAATGGGTCGTCCTGGGCGAGCTCGGCGGACAGCTCGCATGGGCCAAGCCGCTGGTGATCGTGTTCGGCGCGGGAGCCGCGGTGGCGCTCGCGATGCGCCTGTCGCCGCGGACCCGGATGGTGCTGGTCGCGGTGGCGGTTGCGGCATTACTCGCGGCACCGGCTACCTGGGCGGCGGAGACGATTGGGCACGCGACCAGCAGCACGTTCCCGACCGGGGGTCCCGCAAATGCGGTATCTCTGGGCTCCGGTGGCCCGGGCGGGCCTGGCGGTCGCGGTGGGTTCGGAGCGAGCGGCGGGTTTGGCGCGGGCCGGTCCGGTACTCCGCCTGGGATGCAGGGAGGCGCCGGCTTCGCGCCTCCGTCGGGCGGCACCGTCCCGGGCGCCCTCGGAGCCGGTGGCGGCCCGGGCGGCTTCGGCGGCGACAGCGCGACGCTCGCCGCGGCGATCGACTACGCCAAGGCCCACGGCGGCGGCACAATCGGCGTCTCGAGCCAGAGCAGCGCCGCGGAGGGGATCCTGTCGAGCAACGGCGACGTCGCCGGCCTCGGTGGGTTCTCCGGGCGCGAGAGCTCGGTGACCGTGAAGTGGCTTGCGTCCGAGGTCGAGGCCGGGCGCCTGCGCTGGGTCATCGTCGACTCGACCCAGGGCGGCGCCGGGCTCCCGGGCGACACCCGGACCGGCAGCCAGACGGCGATGGATGCCGTTGCCAAGAGTTGCAAGGCCGTGACCTTGAAGACAACCAACGGCACTGCCACCATGTATGACTGCTCCGGACGTGCGGCGGCGATCTTGGCCGCCGGCGGGAGCAGTGGGAACTGACTTGGGGGTTCAAGTTTCCCGCCCAGACAACCGAAACCTAGGCTGATGCGTTCCTCGATCGTGATCGCGATGATCGCCGCCATCTGTGCGGTGACGGCTCCGTCTGCGCTTGCGGACGCCACCAACAGCTCCAACTGGGCCGGCTACGCCGTCCACAAGCCAGGGGTCTCGTTCCACACGGTGTCGGGAACCTGGAGGCAGCCGGACGCGAAGTGCACGCCGGGCGTGGAGACCTACTCCGCTTTTTGGGTGGGGCTTGGCGGCTTCAGCCTGAACGCGCCCGCGCTCGAACAGACGGGTACCGAGGTCGACTGCAGCATCTCTGGCAAGGTCGTCTCGAGTGCCTGGTACGAGCTGGTGCCTGCTGCCTCGACGACGATCAGGCTGACGGTTCGTCCGGGCGATCTGATGCGGGCGAGGGTCACCGTGACAGGCAGGCAGGTCGTCATCAGCCTCGACGACGTGACCCGCCACACCGGCTTCAAGAAGACGCTCAACGCGAACGTCGTCGACGTCTCGTCCGCGGAGTGGATCGCCGAGGCGCCGTCGCAGTGCGTCAGCCTCGACGCATGCCAGACGCTTCCGCTCGCCGACTTCGCGCCGACTAAGTTCGATTCAGCGACGGTCCGGGCGAGCACCGGCCACTCCGGTGCGATCTCCGATCGCACCTGGGGCTGGACCAAGATCAATCTGACGCCGGGGGGCCGGCGGTTTGCCGCCTACAACGGCAACGGGCCGGCGGCCGGCGCCGCCTCGGCCTCGTCGCTGCTGCGCGGTGGCCGCTCGTTCTCGGTGAGCTGGGCGCTCGCGTCCGCGCGGGACAACCCGCTCGTGCAGGATCGCCGCGCGGCGGTCCGGGCCGGCGGGGCTCTGTTCCACTAGCCGGGATCTACAGCCCGGCGGGGTGGCGGGCGACGAAGCCCGCGGTGCTGGTCATCGTCTGCGACCAGCGGGTTCCGCCCTCGGCCAGGGCGACCGTGTCAAACCGCCATCCGGCGACCACCATGAACGCGTGGCCGGCGTTCGCGTAGACCGTGATCCACTTGCCCGGGCCCGGCTCGCCCCAGCTCTCGAAGCCGGTCGAGTCCAACGGCGACGACAGCAGGCCGGCGGCGGCAAGCGCGTAGCTGACCGATCCCGAGCAGTCGTAGCCGCTGGCGTGGAACGATCCATGACCGCCTCCCCAGACGTACGGCAGCGTGGCGATCGCGTTGCCGGCCGCGATCACCCGCGCGACGGCCGCAGGCGCACCCGGGGGCGGCTGGACCATGCCGCCGGTGTTGATCGCAATCCCGCCGACCTGGGTGCTGCCAGTCGTGCCCGAGCTCTGGGCTGCGGCGGCACGTGCGGCCGCACGTGCGGCGGCAGCCGCCTGGGCGGCGAGCTTGGCCTCCAGCGTGTGCAGCCGGCCGTTGACGTCGCTGAGCTTCGAGGACGCCCGAGAGCGAGCGCCCTCCGCGGAGAGCTGCTGGGCAAGTAGCGCCGCCTGCAGGGCAGCGACGTGATTGCGCTGGGCCAGGATCTGGCCGGTGAGGACGCGGTCGCGCTGCTCGAGCGCTCCCAGACGGTCGGCCTCTCGCGAGACTTGGGCACGCGCAGTGCGCGTGTCGGCCACGATCTGGGCGTCCTGCTTACCGACACGTTGCATGAAGCTCACCTGCTCGAGCAGGTCTGAGAACCCGTGCGAGTTCAGGATCACGGTCACCAGGTCCGGACGCGAGCCTTCGTATTCGGCCACCAGGTTCGCGGCCAGCGCCCGGGTCGCCTGCTGCATCCGGTTCTCGAGGTAGACGAGCCGGTCGCGCGCCGCCACGAGCGCGGTCTGGACCGACCGCAGCTGCTCCTCACGCGCATCGAGGTCGTGCTGAAGCGCCGCAAGCCGCGTGCGTGCCTGGTTGAGGCCGCCGGTCGTCGCGCGGATGCGCGCGCCGTCGCGGGCTATCTCCGACCGCAGCGCGGCGGCCGCGGACTTGTTGGCCGAGATCTGGCTGCGCAGATCGCCCGAGCTGCTGCCGGTGCTCAGGGCGAGGGCGGCGCCCACCGGCACGATCACGGCGAGGGCGCGCGGGAGCCGGCGGCGTCGTGGAGCGGGTGTCATGGGGCAGACCTGGGGGGTGTTCGGGGACGCAGACGATCCAGGCAACACAGACCAGCGCGGACCGCCGTGCGTCACCGGATTCGAATGGCCTCGGACGAGGGGCGGCAGCACCCTAACACGACCCGTCGCGAGCGTGTCCCGTCATCCTGCGCTTGCAATAAATCCTGCAAAACGGCCGTTTGCACGAATTCAAGCCTGGATCACGCGCCGCCGGGTCCCCGACGTCTCCGACGACCCGGGTGCAATACTCGCCGGGTGAGTCGCCGCCGCCAGATCCTGGGCCTCGTCGTGGCGATCGCTGCCCTCGCGATGCTTGTGCCCGCCGCGGCCATGGCAGGTGGCGGCGGTTCGGCCGGCGATCAGCAGTACGTCGACCCGCTCGGAGGCTCGAGCTCCTCGGGCTCCGGCGGTAACTCGAGCTCCGGCAGTAACTCGGGCTCCGGCAGTAACTCGGGCTCCAGCACGACGAGCACCCAGCCGTCCGCGCCAAGCTCGACGTCCTCGAGTTCATCGACCGCACCCGCAGCGACGTCCTCGTCGAGCAGCTCCACGTCAGCCTCGAGCGCCACGACGACCAGCGCATCGTCGTCGACCAGCTCCGCGGACCCGTCGACGTCGTCGACCCTGCCGCGCACCGGACTCGACATCGGCCTGGCCGTCGCGATCGGCGTCGGCCTGCTCGGCTGTGGACTAGTGCTGCGGCGCACCGTGCGCGCCGAGTAGCGTGGCCGACGCGGCAGTCGTCGCGATCAACGCACGCGCCGCCGTCCGAGCCGAGATCGGCGGGGTAGAGCGCCTGGCGCGCGAGATGGCCCGGAGACTGCCGGCGCTGCGCCCCGATCGCTATCGCGTGATCCGCCCGCCCGCCGGGCTTGCCCATCGAGCCGGGCACGCCTGGGAGCAGGCCGTGCTGCCCGCGCAGGCCGGACGGGCCGCCGCGCTGTATTCCCCGGCCAACCTCGCCCCGGTGCGCTACAAGCGAAACGTCCTCGTGATCCATGACGTGGCGGCCCTGAGGCACCCCGAGGCGTACTCCAGGCCCTACGTCGAATACCAGCGGCGCCTGCTCCCGCGGCTGGCGCGAGACGCCAGCGCGCTGATCACGGTGTCGGCGTTCTCGCGGGACGAGGTGATCGAGGTCCTTGGGGCGGCGCCGGAGCGGGTGACGGTGATCCCCGAGGGCGTCGACGAACGCTTCTTCGCCGATCCCGATCCGCGGCCGGTCGCGGCACGCTACGGCCTCACAGGTCCGTATGCCCTCGCGGTCGGGACGATGTCGGCCCGGAAGAACCTCCAGGCGCTCGATCAGGCAGCGCGCAGCCTTCGAGCTCGCGGGATCGAGTTGGTGCTTGCGGGCTCGGACCGCGGCTACCTGCGCGGATCGCGCGCGGGACTCCGTCGTCTGGGCTACGTCGACGAGGCCCACCTCCCCGGCGTCTACGCGGGCGCGGTGGCGCTCGCGATGCCGTCGGGCTACGAGGGCTTCGGGCTCCCATGTCTCGAGGCGATGGCAGCCGGCACGCCGGTTGTCGCCGCCGGCGCCGGCGCACTGCCCGAGACCTGCGGCGGCGCCGCCCTGTTGGTGGAGCCCAGCGACGCGGCCGGCTTCGCCGACGCGCTGATGGCGGCGGCCTGCGACGAGCAGGTCCGCGCCCGGCTGATCGAAGCGGGCCGCAGGCGCGCGGCGGAGTTCTCGTGGATGCGGACCGCGAGGGTCACCGATGCGCTGATCGGCGAGGTGATCGGCGAGGGCTGACAGGCAGGCCCTGGCTACACTCGCCCCGATGTCATGCCGCAGTCGGTCCGCACGGATGCTTTTTGTGGCGATCGCCTGGGCGCTTGCCCTGGCACTACCCGCGGGGGCATCGGCGCGAGCCCAGCAGGCGCGCAAACCACCACCGCCGGTGCCTCAGGGGTTTGTGGGGATGAACCTGTCAGACCCGTTCTTCGACCCGAGCGTCGACCAGACGGCCCAGTTCAAGACGATCGTCTCCGCGGGAGTGCAGAGCGTGCGCGTGGTGTTTGACTGGGCGCAGGCGCAGCCGACCGATGGCGGCCCGATCAGCTTTGACGCGACCGATCAGGTCGTGGCCCAGGCGGCTTCCCACGGGCTGACAGTGCTGCCCGTAGTGCTCTACACGCCGCAGTGGGACGCGGCGCCGCCCACGGACGCGACGTCGTTGGCGGTGCCTGCCGATGATGGGCCATATGCGGACTACGTGAAGGCGTTGGTGCTGCGCTACGGGCCTGGTGGCAGCTATTGGCTTGCGCACCCTGGCGTTCGGCGTCTGCCGATCCGGATGTGGCAGATCTGGAACGAGCCGAACTTCACGTTCTTCTGGCCCGAGCGGCCGTTTGCGCCCAGCTACGTCGCGCTGGTGAAGGCGGCGCATCAGGCGGTCAAGAGCGTCGATCCCGGTGGCAAAGTCGTTCTCGCAGGCATGCCGAACCTCGCGTGGGACTACCTCACCGACATCTACAAGGTGCGCGGAGCGCGATCGGCGTTCGACGTCGCGTCGGTGAACCCGTACACCGTCCAGCCCAAAAACGTGATCGTGTTCTTGGAGAAGGTGCGGGCCGTGATGAACAGGTTCGGGGACTCCAAGAAGCCGCTGCTGGCAAGCGAGACCGGCTGGCAGTCCTCGAACGGGCATGCCGCCGATAACGACTGCTGTCAGGTGACCGTCGCCCAGCAGGCGATCAAGACCGCGCAGGTGCTGCCGTTGCTCGCGGCCAACCGCAAGCGCCTGCGGCTGCAGTCTTTCTATTACTACACGTGGGTCGGCGACGAGTTCCCCGACGCTCCGTCGTTTAACTTCGCCGGGCTGTTTCGCTTCAACGGCGGCCAGTTCGTCGCAAAGCCGGCGTTCGCGTCGTTTCGCCGCGCCGCCCTGGCGATCGAGCGCTGCAAGGTCAAGGGCCCCGTAGCGACCGTCTGCGCCAAGCGCGGCTGATCGTCACCCGTGGCAGACGTCGAATGTCGGGCTGCTCGCCGCGGCCGCCCGTAATCCCGCAGTCAGCGCGCGCACATCGGGCGTAGCCGTCCCTGCGGGCGAGTGGATCCCGAACCAGTCCTCGCGGTTGGCCGGGTCGCGCTCGGGTGTGACCCACGTGTAGAGAACCGTGATCGCCACGCCGCAGTTGGTGTGGCCGAGCGCCGCGACCGTGCTCCGGATGTACCGCGGCCGCAGGCGCTCCGGAGCCCAGTCCTGGCTGTGCGCAGGCAGCGTGGGCCAGCCGAACTCGGTGACGTACAACGGAACCGAACCGAGCCCGAGGGCCGCCAGCGTGGTCCGGGCGCGGCCGACGGTCGCCAGCAGGCTCAAGGGATTCGGCGCGTAGGGATGGATCCCGACGCCGTCGATGTGCCCGCGCAGGTCCGGAGCAGCCGCGAGCAGTGCCGGCAGGAAAGCGCCCGGGTTCGACAGGCCCCCGACGATCACGCGAGCCTGCGGATCGGCGGCGGCGATAGCGTCGCGAGCGGCCGTGTACAGCGCGGCGTAACTCGCCGCGTCGGGGACGGGGCTCCAGAAGTGGGGGCTGTCGGGCTCGTTCCAGATCTCGAACGTGTCGACCGGCAGCACGGTCAGATCAGGGTGCGCGCGCCAGAACGAGCCGCCCGACCCGTAGCGCGCCGCGAACGCCGCCGCATAGGCCGCGAAGTCGGCCGCGGTGCTCGGGGGCGAGTGCTCGACACCCGCGACGGACTCGGCCCACTGTGGCGAGTAGTCGATGATCGGCAGCCATCGCAGGTCGTGGCGGGCGAGTGCCGCGGCAATCGCGTCGTCAAAGCCCCAGTCATAGTGGTGCACGCCGCCTACGGGCGCGGCAGGCTCGCTCGCCTCCCACAACGCATCGCTGCGCGCGATCGTCGCGCCGGTCGCGCGCAACGCCGTGAGCTGCGAGTCGATCTGCTGCGGGCTGTAGGTGCCGTCGTTGAACAGGCGATTGACGCTGACGCCGAACTCCTCCGCCCCCGGGGCAGGCTTGGCGGGCGGGGCAGCGGCGGGCGAGGTGCCGGTGGGCGCGGAAGCGGTGGTCGCAGGACCGGTGGGCGCTGCCGGTCGATGGCCCCCGCCCGAGCTCAGAATCAGGACAAGCGCGAGCGCCGCCCCGGCCGCCACCGCCGCAACCGCGGCGCCGGCCCGCGACCGCCATCGCCACCGCGGCGCGCCGGGGCCCGGCTCAGGCCCGTCCATCGGTCCGCCGCACGCGCCGCAAGGCCTCGAGCTGCCGGCGCTCGCGAAGCGCCGAGCGACCGAGCAGACGCTTGCTCACGATCCGCGATGCGAAGGTGGCGGCCTGTGCGGCGTCGTCGAGACTTGCTCGCCGCGGTCCGAGCCTACGCGCAACGACGTCCCGCCGCGCGCGGGCCAGCAGCTCGAACGGCTCGCCGCCGAACTCCCTGTCGCTGGAGTGGGCGCGGTGGTGGAGCACGCGCGCCGACGGGCAGAACCACGTCTCGACCCCCTGCTCGGCCGCGCGCAGCGCAAGGTCGAGGTCCTCGTAATACAAAAAGATCTGCTCGTCGAACGGCCCCAGGCGCCGGAGGGTGTCGGTCCGCGCCACGAGCGCGCATCCGACCGCCCACCCGACCCGTCGCGGTCGATCAGATCGCCACGGGGCAAGCGCAACCGCCGCCCGCCGCGGGGCGAGCCCCGGCGGCACCACCACCCGGCCCAGATCGGAGGGCGAAGTAGGCCGCGGGTGCACGGAGTCCTGCCGGGAGCCGTCGGCGTTGAGTACCAGCGGCGCAAGCAGTCGCTCTGGTGGGCGCATCGACTCTCCCGCGAGCTTGAGCAGCGAGTCGTCCAGCAGCTCCACGTCGGGGTTTACCAGCGCGGTCACGCCCTGCGTCACGGCGGCAACGCCGATGTTGCATCCGCGACCGAACCCCACGTTGCGGTCCAAGGCAATCGTCTGCACGCGGGCCGCGGCGCGCGCGATCGCAACCGTCTCGTCGCTCGACGCACTGTCGACGACCACAAGCCCCACGCCCGGAAGGTGGCGGTCGATCGACGCCAGCAGGGCCTCGAGCTCGGCCGCCGAGTTGTGCGTGACGGTCACCAGCGCGAGCGTTTCGGAGGCCACCATCGGCATCGCCCCGCCGCAGGCTATCCACTGCGACAAGCGCAAGCGCGTTCCATAGACTGCGACCGGTGCTGGAACCGAGGGCGACGCCGCAGCCGAATTCTCGCGTGGCGCTTGTGCACGACTTTCTGCTGGACGTGCGCGGCGCCGAACGCGTGTTCATCGAGCTGTGCGAGATGTGGCCCGACGCCGACATCTTCACGGCCGTTTATGACGAGCAGGGCACCGAGGGACGGTTCGCCAACCGCACCGTGAACAGCTCCTTCCTGCAGCGCCTCAAACCGTCGGCGCGCACGTTCAGGGTGCTGCTGCCGCTGTATCCGGCAGCGATCGAATCGTTCGACCTGTCCAACTACGACCTCGTGATTTCGAGCTCGTCGGCGTGGGCGCACGCCGTGCTCTGCGACGAGCGCACGGTGCACGTCAGCTACTGCCACAACCCTTTCCGTTACGCCTGGAACGACCGCGACCGCACGCTCGCACGCAGCCGGACACCAATCACCCGCGCGTTCCTGCGCGGAGCGTTTCGGCGCTGGCGCCAGTGGGACTGGATCGCGGCCCAGCGCACCGATCGCTACGTCGCCAACTCGCGCACTACGCAAGCTCGGATCCGCGCCTACTTCGGCCGCGAGGCCTCGGTCGTCTACCCGCCAGTTGAGACCTTGCGGTTCGGGCCCGGCCCCGTCGGAAGCCACTACGCGGTGGTCTCGGAGCTGATGCCCCACAAGCAGATCGACGTGGCGGTGGCCGCGTTCAACAGCCTCCGGCTGCCGCTGATCGTGGTCGGCGACGGTCCCGACATGCGGCGTCTGCGCCGGGCCGCCGGCCCCACCATTACGTTCGTCGGCAGGCTCCCCGACCGCAGCGTCGCCGAAATCCTGCAGGGCGCGCGGGCACTGGTGGTGACCGCGGTCGAGGAGTTCGGCATCGCTGCGGTCGAGAGTCAGGCCGCCGGCCGGCCGGTGATCGCCCGCCGCGGCGGCGGTGCGCTCGAGACGATCGTGGACGGCGTCACCGGCTGCTTCTGGTCCGGCGGACCCGACGAGCTGGCCCGCGCCGTCCTCGGGTTCGACGACGCCGCCGTCGATCCGCGATTGTGTGCACGCAATGCCGCCCAGTTCGACACCCAGAGCTTTCATCGGGGGATGCGCGCAGAGATCCAGGCGGCACGCTCTTCCGGCACGCGACCGTCGGCTGCAGATCGCCAGCCGCTAGCCAGTACGCGCCTTGTCAGGCGAGCAGTGCGTGACGTTCACAGATAGCAAGACCCGCCCGCTCGTCGTCCTGAGCGTGGTGGCGCTGACGGGCCCGGCCGTGCTCGCGTTCTTCGCGGGCGGCTACTTCGACGGTCCGCGCATCTGGGCCGGACTGATCGCCTGGGCACTTGTCGTGGTCGCGATGCTCACCTCGCCGCGACCACTGCCAGCAAGGCTCGGCGGCCGGCTTGCGCTGATCGGCCTCGGCCTGCTTGCGGCCTGGACGCTGCTCTCGTTCACGTGGGCGCCGGTGGCCGGGAACGCCTATCACGCGGGCCAGCGGGTGATCCTGTACGCGGGCGCGCTGCTCGCCGCCGCCGCGCTGCTGCGCCGGCCGCCGGTCCAACGGGCGGTAGAGCCGGTCCTGGCCCTCGGCGCGCTGGTCGTGATCGGCTACGGGCTGTCCGGGCGGCTGCTCCCGGGACTGCTGCACTTCTCTCGCTCGGTCAGCGCCCAGGGGCGCCTCGAACAGCCGCTGACGTACTGGAACGCGATGGGGGAGGTCGCCGCGCTGGGCCTGGTCCTCGCCGTGAGGCTGGCAGGCGACGACTCGCGAGATCGCGCGATGCGCACAGCCGCGGCATGTGCGTGCGCCGCGCTTGGCATGGGGTTGTACCTGTCGTTCTCCCGGGGAGCGCTGTTCGCGTGTCTGGCCGGGCTGGTCACGCTGATCGTGGCGGCGCCCCGCCGGGCGCAGCTGCGGGCGATGATCATTTCGCTCGCCGCCGCGGTACTGGCAGCGGTGGTCGCCGCGCCGCTCGGAGGCGTCACGAGTCTGTCGGGCTCGCTGTCGACACGTGAGCGACAGGGCGCGGTCGTGCTGGTGGCGCTCGCGGCGATCATCGTCGTGACCGGCCTGGTCTTCAGACGCGCCGTGCACAGCGAGCCCGCCGGCGACATCAGGCTTCCGCGCCGGGCTCCCTGGATCGCTTTGCTGCTGATTTGCGCCGGCCTTGGCGTGGCGATCGTCGCCGGGGCCCACGAGAAGGCCGCCCAGACGCTTGGCGCGGGCGCCGCGCGGCTCGAGACGCTCCAGAGCAACCGCTACGCGTACTGGCGGGTCGCCGTCAGGGCGTTTCGGGCGCAGCCGATTCGCGGGGTGGGTGCGGGCGGCTGGTCGGTCTACTGGCTGCGATATCGCCCGTTCGACGAGGGCGCGCAGGACGCCCATTCGCTGCCGCTCCAGACCGCCGCCGAGCTCGGCCTGATCGGCCTGGCGCTGCTGGCGGTGTTCCTGGCGGGCGTCGGCATCGCCGCAGCCGATGCGCTGCGCGCCGCCCCCGCGCTCGCCGCGGGTCCGCTCGCGGGGTTCGTGGTCTACGTGGCCCACGCCCCACTCGACTGGGACTGGGAGATGCCCGCCGTGACGCTGATCGCGATCGTGCTCGCCGGCCTGCTGATCGCGCTGGCCGAAGGCCGGACGCCGTCGGAGGCGATCGCCGCGGCACGCGAGCAGGAGCGTCCGGTCGCCGAGGTCAGGGGATAATCCCGCGATGCGCGCCGCTCGCTTCGCCATCGCGGCCCTCGCCGTTGCCGCGTGCGCATGGTTCGTGATCGGTGTGATCCAGTCCAACAACGAGAGCCGGGCGACTGCGCTGATCAACGGCGGTGGCACGCCCACGCCCGCCCAGACCGCCGAGATCGAGCACTGGCTCGACCGCGCGGGGACGCTCAATCCCGACCGCAACATTGACCTGCTGCGCGCCCAGGCCGAGGTGCGCGCCGGCCAGAGCGCCAAGGCGCTCGCGCTGATGAAGCGCGTGGTCGGAGACGAGCCCCGCAACGCTGACGCCTGGATCGTGTTCGGATTCGCGGCCCAATCGCAGAGCCCGGCACTGGCCCGCATGGCGCACGCAGAGGTTCTGAAGCTCGCCCCGCGGGTGCCGCGCGCGCCGTGAGAGCCGCTTGACCTCGCTGCGACAGAGAAGCGCCCCGCCGTGGGCAGGTCGCGGGCGCCCGGGGCGCGTAGGCGACCGCGAAGGCGAGCGCACGAGCCGGATCGACCGCGACCGGGCGATCACGCTCGGGTTCGTGGCGCTGGCGTTCGCGCTCGCGTTCTGGCAGCACCCCGGCTGGGCCACCGCCGACACCAAGATCGACCTGCACGTCGACCCCGTTCGCTTCCTCTCGCAGGTGGCATCGGTGTGGACCTCGACGACGGATCTCGGCGAGGTTCACAGCGCGCAATACAGCGGCTACCTGTGGCCGATGGGACCGTTCTTCGCGGCCCTTCACTCGATCGGACTTGGCGCGTGGGTGGTGCAGCGCATCTGGCTGGGATTGATGTACGCGTTCTCGGTGTGGGGGATGCTCAAGCTGCTGGACGTGCTGGTCGGAAGACCGCGCGGGACTGTGCACGTGGTCGCCGCGGGCTTCTACCTGCTCAACCCCTACGTGGTCGTGTTCACGGCCCGCACCAGCATCACCCTGCTCGGCTATGCGGCGTTGCCGTGGCTGCTGCTGATCACCTATCACGGGTTGCGTGCCGCCGGTCGCTGGCGGGGCTGGCGCGGATGGTGGTGGGCCGCCGCGTTTGCCGCGGTGCTCGCCTCGACAGGCGGCGGGGTCAACGCGGCGGTACTCGGCTGGATGCTCGTCGGCCCGCTGGTGCTCGGTCTGTACGAGCCCGCGATGGGCACCGTGCGCTGGCGCGACGCGGGCCGCTTCCTGGTGATGGCGGGGGTGCTGAGCGTGCTTGCGTCGCTGTGGTGGATCGTGCCGCTGCTCGTGCACGTGCGCTACGGGATCGACTTCCTGCAGTTCACCGAGCAGCCAGGGACGATCTGGGGGACCAACAGCGTTACCGAGAACCTGCGGCTGATGGGCTACTGGACCTCGTACATCGGGGTCGGCTTCGGCGTCACCCGGCCGTACTTCTCAGACGGCCTGACGATGATGTTCAACCCGTTGGTGGTCGGCGCCTCGCTGCTGCTGCCCGCATGCGCGATCGCCGCCTTCGTCCGCGCGCGGCGGCTGAGCTACGGGCCGTTCCTGCTGCTGCTGATCGTCGTCGGCGTCGTGATCGAGACCGCGGGGTTCCCGAACGGGACGCCGATGCGCGGGGCCATGGACTGGGTCTACCACCACGTGTTCGTGTTGCGGTTCATGCGCACCACGAACAAGGCGGCGCCGTTGGTGGCGGTGGGGGTCGGCGGGCTGCTTGGGCTTGGCGCTCGGCAGGCACTCGAGTGGCTGCGGACGCTGCAGCGGCCCCGGCTGCGCACCGCGGCGCTGATCGCGGCGCCCGCCGCGCTTGCAGGGTTGCTGGTGCTGGCAGCGCTGCCGCTCGTGCGCGGCGATGCGATCGACACCCAGCTGCAGTTCAAGCGGATCGCTCCCGCATGGGTCGCTGCCGGACACGGCCTGGACAGCCAGCTACCTCAGAACTCGCGGGCGATGGTCCTGCCGGGCCAGATCTTCGCCTTCTACAAATGGGGCGGGACGCTCGATGCGATCCTGCCGCGGCTGACCTCGAGACCGGTTGCGGTGCGGTATGAGACCCCGTACTCCGACCTGCACGCCGTCGACCTGCTGACCACCGTCGACAACCTCGTGCAGCAGCGTCGCATGGTTCCAGGCGAGCTCAAGCCGCTGCTGGGGCTGATGGGCGTAGGGACCGTGGTCACGGGCGCCGACGACGACCTCTCGCGCAGCGGCGCAATCGACCCGGCCGCGGCAGCCCCGGAGCTCGCCCAGCAACTCGGCAGCGCCACCCACGACTACGGGCCGGTGTCGACGCTGCCGGCGGCGGCCGGCGACGTCGGGGCGGCGGTGTCGCTGCCCGAGGTGCGCAGCTACGCCATTGCTCCGGGGCGCGGGATCGTCCACGTCGACCCCACCGGCCCGGCGACGATCGTCGACGGCGGCGCGCAGTCGCTTGCCGACATGGCCGCGTTCGGAGCACTCCCGAGCACCAGCCCGATCCTGTACGCGGGCGACATGAACGCGGCCACCACCCGGCGCGAGGCCGCCGCGGGCGCGAATCTGGTCGTGGGCGACTCCAACCGCCGCCGCGAGTTCCTGCCCCAGTCCGCTCAGCAGGACCTGGGCGCCACGCTCGGACAGAATCAGCCACTCGTGGCGGGGGCCGCCGTGGTCAACCCGTTTCCGGCGGCAGGCTCGAACGGGCAGACGGTGTCCGTCCTGGACGGCGCGCGGTATCTGCGGGCGCCCAGCATCCCGGGCGAGCTGCAGTTCCCCGAGAACGGCCCGATCGCCGCGTTCGACGGCAACCCCTCGACTGCCTGGGTCGCAGACCGGCTCGTGGCCCCCTCCGAGCGCTGGATCGAGGTCGGCTTCAATGCGCCGCGCGACGTGCCATACGTGGACGTGGACCCGCTCAGCGACGCTCACGGCGTCGTCACCGAGGTGGACGTCAACGGCGTGCGCCACGCGGTCGGCCGGGGCTTCACCCGGATCCAGGTCAACCTGCACCACGTCAGCCGGCTGCGGGTGACGATCGACCACGTCGACCAGCCGAAGGTCGGGCTGGGTGGTCCGGGCGGCTTCCGCGAGATCAGGATCCCGGGCTTCCACGTGCAACAGCTGCTGCGCCCGGCGGTGCTGGTCGGCCGCAATCTGGCGGGAACCGACCTGAGCCACGACGGCCTCTCCTACGTGTTCGAGCGGACCACCGGTGACGACCCGTTCCGCCGCAACCCGTACGGCACCGCCACGGTGCTCAACGATCCCCAGGATCGCGGCGATGCCGAGTCCCAGATCGAGCGCCTCGTGTTCGCGCCCGCCGCACGCTCGTACGCCGTGCAGGCCTGGGTGTACCCGGCGGTCGACGCGGCCGACTCGACGCTCGACCGCCTGGCCGGTTTCGCCGGGCCCGAACGGTTCGACTCCTCCTCGCGTTTCCAGGACCAGGCTGCCTATCGGGCCTCGAGCGCGTTCTCGGGCCGTCCCGGCGCGGGCTGGATCGGTCTGTGGGCGCCTGCCGAGGCCCCGGATCCGTGGATCTCGTGGACCACGCCGCGCCCCCTGCGCGTCTCGAGCCTGCAGCTGACGCCGTCCAGTCGGCCGGTGCGTCGTCCGACGCTGGTGCGGATTAGCTGGTCGGGCGGATCGAGCCCGCCGATCCAGGTCGGCGCTGGCGGCACAGTAGCCCTGCCTAGCCCGGTGACGGCTCGCAGCTTCCGACTGACGATCCTCGGGGCGGCGTTCCCGGCCGGCGCCACGGCCCGCGAGCAGCAGGCCCGCGCGGTGGGCATCGGCTCAGTCTCTGTTGCGGGCCTGAAGCCGGTCGCGATTCCCCAGAGCGGTCCGCTGCACGCGCCGTGCGGGACGGTCGCGGTGTCGGTCGGCGGTCGCCGCGTGTCGCTGGCGCCGCGGGGCACGGTCGGCGAGCTAGACGCCGGCCGCCCGCTGCCCGCCACGGCGTGTGGCAACGCCGGCGCCGGCGTGCCGATGGGCGCAGGCGTGCAGCGCATCACCTCGCTATCCGGCCCGTTCAGCGTCGACCTGCTGCGACTGAGCTCCACCGCGCCGTCGCCGGTCGCGCCGCCCGTCTCGGGCGGGCGCGTCGTCGACCCCGGCCACATCGGCCAAAGCTCGGTGACCGGCGTGCGGGTCGCGCTCACCGGCCCGTCCTGGCTCGTGCTCGGCGAGAGCTTTGACAACGGCTGGCGCGCGACGTGCGACGGCCGTTCGCTCGGTGCCCCGCGGGTGCTCGACGGCTACGGCAACGGGTGGCTCGCGCCGGCTGGCTGCAAGCAGGTGTCGTTCGAGTTCGCGCCCCAGAGCGGCGTCAACAAGAGCTATTTGATCTCCGGGGTCGCCGCCGCCCTGATCCTGCTGTTCCTGCTGGTGGGAGCAATGCGCCGCCCGGTGCCGGCTGAGGAGCGGGCGCGGCGGCTGCTGCTCGATGTGCCCGCGCACCCCCGGCCGCTCGCACGGGCGGCGGCGCTGGCGCTGCCGGCGGCGATCGTGCTCGGCTACGTGTTCTCGATCCGTGCCGGGGTCGGCCTGCTGCTGGTGCTGACGTTCGTGCTGTGGCGGGGATGGGCCCCGCCGACGTTGACGCTCGTCGCCGCAGCGCTGCTGGGAATCGCGGTCCCGCTCACCTACCTGATCGTCAACCCCCACGACCGCCACGGGGACAACTTCGTCTACAGCACCAAGCTGATCGCCGCGCACTGGATCGGCGTGGTGGCGATCGCGTTGCTGGCGCTGGTGTGTTGGAAGATCGTGCGCTACCAGCGAGCTGAGCGCGGTGTCAGCCCGCCGGGCCCTCGATGAAGCCGAACAGCACCCCGCGCGCCCGGTAGAGCAGGAAGTCGTACGGCACCGACCACACGGTGTCCGGCGTGACCTCTTCCCAGCGCGTCCCGCCGACCCGGCGCAGCGCGACCGCGCGGTGCAGCGGCACCTCGCCGGAACGAAGCGCCACGTCGAACGCGGCGTTGTAGCCGACCGGCACGGTGATCGCGAGCAGCCCGCCGGGCGCAAGCAACGAGCGCAGCACGTCGACGGCCCGCTGCGCCTTTGCCGGATCGCGCGGGCTCTCATCCCAGCCAACGTGCTCGAGCGTCGAGATCGCCACGATCAGGTCGAACCGGCCGAGGCCGCCGAGGTCAAGCACGTCGCGGTTGAGCACCCCCGGGGCCTGCTCGTACTTGTCGACCACCACGTGCTGCTGCGGGCGGTAGTGCGACAGCACGTTGCCGACCTCGAGCACCCTGTCGGGAGCGTGCTCGTCGACGAGCGCCTGCGCGACCGGCACCTCGACCGCGCGCTCGGTCAGCCACGTGAACTTGTGGCGGTTGTAGAGATAGCGATAGCGCTGACCGTCGAGCTCAAAGTCGCCGCGGGAGCCGGCGAGCGTCCACGGAAGGCCGGTCGCCAGGCCGGTGCCCCAACGCGCCAGATCGCCGACCACCGGACGGGCACCGCGCGCAGCGAGCGCGCGCCGGGTGCGCGCGGGCATCGACTGGGGCGTGTATCCGGTGTCGCTCACCGGTGCACTACGCCGCCGCGCGGCGCCGGCGGGTCCCGATCCAGACGGACGCGAGCGCACCCAGCAGGGCGAGCAGCGTGACCAGACTCACGATCCAGCCGATCCGCCAGCTCGTGGGCTGGTATCGCATCACGATCGTGTGATGGCCCGGTCCGATCTTCACCCCACGCAGCACGTAGTCCACGCGCTCGATCGAGGCCGGCTTGCCGTCGACGGTCGCCTTCCACCCGGGATAGAACGAGTCGGTCAGCACGAGCACGCTGGGGTCGGTGGCGGTCGCGTCGACCACGACCTTCTCGGCGCCGTAGGAGGCCAGCCGCGCGCTCGCGCCCGCCGGCGGCGCGGCGGTGCCGGCGAACTGCTGGATGCCTGGCAGCGGGTGGTCCGTGACCGCGATGCCGCGGCCGTCGAACCCCGGCGCGGTGACCGCCGCCAGCGCCGCCTTGTCTCCGGCGACCGTCCGCTGGCGGTCGACCACGAACACGCGCGGGAGCGCGTTGGAGTTCGAGTACACGACGCCCTCCTTGCCCTTGTAGGCGACGTGCAGACCGGGTCCATGCAGCGGCGTGGCGATCGCCTGGAGCGGTCCCACGAGGAGGTCGGAGACGCTCAACAGGCTGAGCGCCCGCAGCGCCGCCGGCGTCGCGCTCGCGAACTCCTCGGGCTGGGTGAAGTCACCGACCCCCGGCGCCACGCTGGCCCGCCACAGATCGTCGAAGCGCTTCTCCACCGGGAAGTCGTAGCCGCGCGCGTCATACAGGCCGAAGCGCATCGCCAGGTCGTCTGGAAGCGGCTGGCTGAGCTGGATCGTGCTAACGCCGATGAAGCGGTTGGGCCGCTGTGACTGCAGATAGCGAATCGCGCCCGTCGTCGGCGGCACCGCGGTCTTCTGCCTGATCGCGGGGTTGAAGCCCATGTTCGCCCGAAACAGGTCGGCGGCCAGGAGGAACACGGTCAGCGCCACGAACGGCGTCACGCCCAGCCTTCGCGTACGCCACAGCCGCGCCGCGATCAGCGCAAACGCAGCGCCCGCCAGCGGTAGCCAGATCAGCAGCGCGCTGTCTCTGATGATCGCCCCGGTGCTCGCGGGAATCGCCAGGCCGGAGGCCGGCAGCGGCGGATGCTCGAAGCCCCATGCGACCCGAAGCCCCCTGCCCAGCTCGCTGAGGCTGAGCGTCCCGGCCACCAGCAGCCATACGATTGGAATGCACACGATCGCGCCGGCGCTGATCAGCACCGCGCGCCGCAACGTCGGGCGCGGCAGGCGCACCGCGCTGAGGTCGTCGATCCCCCAGCCGGCCAGCAGCGCAATGCACAGCAGGAAGTAGATGAGCAGCCGCTCGTTGTGGGCGGCGCTGAATCCCGGCAGTCCGCTGACCAGGCCGAACACCGGCTTGATCCCGACCACCATGCACACGCAGAACAGCGCGAACACGACCACCGCGATGCGCTCGGCGGTGCGTTTGAGGATCAGCGCGGCGGCCGCAAGCATCAGCGTCGCCGCTCCGGCGTACCACCCGCGCACCTGCATGAACGCGGCCAGGTCGAGCTGGGTGGGTCTGCCCCAGTAGTCGTGCAAGAACAGCGCGCCGAGGTACTTGCGGGGCCAGTAGCCGGCCGCCGCGTTGGCCCTCCGCGAGAGGTCGCCGGAGTGCAGCACGAACTCGACCAGCGGCGCCAGGACGAGTGCCGCCAACGCGGTCCCCGCGAGCATCGCGATCACGAACGCCGCCGTCGGTCGGACCAGGGCGCGGGCCGGCAGACGGCGGCGGCGCCAGTCGAGCAGAGCGCGGAACGCGAAGAACACCACGAGCACGAACATCAGGTGAAAGCTCGACTCGGGGTGGCCACCCAATAACTGCAGGCCAATCACGGCCGCGAGCGCGGACACGCTGAGGCGGCTCGGGCGCCGGACCACGAGCTCACAGGCCGCAAGCGCCCACGGGATCCACGCGTAGACGCTGGTCAGCGGCCACGCCAGCCAGACCACGAAGAACGTCCCGAACGCGAACACCAGCCCCGTCACGAGCGCCCCGCCGAAGCGCATCCCGAGCAACCGCCCGAACAGGTACGCGCCAAACGCGCCTAAGAACAGCTTCAGCATCGCGACCACCGCCAGCGACTTCCAGAACGGCAGCACGTACGAAACGACGCTGAACGGCGAGAACACCGCCGACTGCCCGTCCGCCAGCAACGGCCGGCCGGCCATGATGTAGGGGTTCCACAGCGGCACTGTCGGCAGCTGCGAGCGCGTGTACTGCAGCATCGGCTGGAACACGTCGGCCGAGTCGGCCAGCTCGAAGTTCGTTCCGAGCCCGGGAACGTCGGCCGGCTTTGACGCCTGCCACGGGACGGAGCTGAGCAACGTGTCCGAGCCCGACAGCGTTCGGCCGGGAAGCACTCCCTGGCCGACCATCAGCACGGCGAGCACCGCGTAGATCACCGCAGCACCCAGGGTGGGCCGCGCGCTCCAGAAGCTCCACAGCCGGCGGGCACGGCCGGCGGGCGCGCGCTCCGACGGCCCGCCGTCATCCCGCACTGCAACCGACGTCGGGGCGCTGCTCACGGCTGAGGAGGGTATCGGCCGGGAGGCCAACCTGGCCCCCACGCCAGTAGAGTCTCGCCCCCGTGGAGCCCACGATCGACCTCACGGCAGCAGGGCAGGGAGCCCTCTTGTCGACCGCAAACGGACACGGCGAGACGGCTGACGCCGAGGCCGCGATCCGCGCAAGCGCCGCGTCGCCGCTGAAGGTGCTGGTGCTGGCCGACCGCGACTGGACGCATCCCCAGGGCGGAGGGACGGGAGAGAACGTGTACGCCAACGTGGCCCGCTGGGCGCGATGGGGAAACAAGGTCACGGTCGTCGCGGGCGCCTATCCAGGCTGCCTGGCCGTCGAGCAGGTCGAGCCCAACCTCGTCGTGCACCGCATGGGGGGCCGCGGCTCGGTGTTCCCGCGCGCGGCGTGGGCGGTCATCCGCGGTCTTGGACGCGACGCCGACGTGGTCTTCGAGGTGATCAACGGGATCGTGTTCCTGACGCCGCTGTGGCTGCGAAAGCCGCGGGTGGCGCTCGTCAACCATCCACACCGCGATCTCTACATCGGCGAGTTCGGATCCCGCATGGGAAGGATCATGTCGGCGCTGTTCGAGGAGCTGCCGCTGCGGCTGCTGTACCGGCGGGTTCCGTTTCTGACGATCTCCGGATCGGCGCGCGACGAACTGGTCAGCATCGACGGAATCCCGTCGCAGAACATCACGCTGGCCTACTGTGGGATCGGGCCCGGGCCGTTCGGGCCGGGCGAGCGTGCGCCCGACCCACGCCTGCTGTACGTCGGGCGGCTGAAGGCTTATAAGCGCATCGAGGTTCTGCTCGACATGCTCGTGGCGCTGCCGCAGGACGTTTCGCTCGACATCGCCGGCCACGGCGACCACGGCGAGACGCTCTCCGACGAGATCTCGCGCCGCGGTCTGGGCGAGCGCGTCCGTGTCCACGGCCACGTCGACGAGCAGACCAAAGCCGACCTGTACCGGCAGGCCTGGCTGCACGTGACCGCGTCGGCCTCGGAAGGCTGGTCGCTGACCGTGATGGAGGCGGCGCTGTGCGGGACGCCGAGCGCGGCACTGGCGGTGGGCGGACTGCGCGAGTCGATCGTGGATGGACAGACGGGCTTGCTGTCGCAGACGCCCGCGGAGATGACCGACAAGGTGCGGCTGGTGCTCTCCGACCACGAGCTGCGCACACGACTGGGCGAAGCGGCGCGCGAGCGGGCCCTCACGTTCACCTGGGATCGCACCGCGGCGACGTCGCTGGGGGTCGTGCAGCAGCGGGTCGCGCACGCCAGGGCGCGACAGGCACCTTGAGCTTCGAGGACGCGCTGCGCCTGCTCGACGGAGTCGAGGGCTGGCTGAGCGACGGCCAGGCACGGATCCTGTGGGATGCGGCGCGCGCCGTGCCAGCGCCTGGGCGGATCGTCGAGATCGGTTCGTTTCGCGGTCGCTCGATGATCGTGCTTGCGTCCGCGGCAGCGCCCGGGGTCGAGCTCGTGGCGATCGATCCTCACGGCGGCAGCGACCGCGGGCCGCAGGAGATCGAGGCCGACTCCAAGCGCGGTGACGCTGATAACGAAGCGTTTGAGTCAAACCTGAGCCGTGCCGGGGTCCGTGACCGCGTTCGGCACGTGCGGATGTTCTCTCGCGAGGCGATGGCCGAGGTCGCCGGCGACATCGACCTCCTGTACATCGACGGCGCGCATCGCTACCAGCCGGTCCGCGAGGACATCGAGCTGTGGGGCGCGCGCGTGGGGCCCGGCGGCACGATGCTGATGCACGACGCGTTCAACGCGATCGGCGTGACGCTCGCCCAGCTGCGGCTGCTGCTGCTGTCGCCAAGCTGGCGCTACCAGGGCCGCGAGCGGTCGCTGGCCCACTATCGGCGCGCCCGTCTCGAGGCCCGGGCGCGGGCGCGAAACGCGCTGGTGCAGCTCGGCGGGCTGCCGTACTTCTTGCGCAACCTCGTGGTCAAGGTCCTGATCGTTGCGAGGCTGCGGCCGCTTGCGGCCCTTCTGGGTTGTCGGGAGGATTGGCCGTACTGAGCAGCGGGTCCTCAAGCGAGGCCTCGGGGTCGGCCAGCGGTACCGTCGTCGACGGCCACCTGCGGCGCAGGCTCGGGAAGCGCAGCACCGGCACCAGCGACAGCGCCTCGATCGCGATCGGCAGCGAGATCTTGCTGTCGCCGACCGTGCGGTCGCGGAACACGATCGGCACCTCCACCACCTGGAAGCCGGCACGCAGCGCGCGATACGTGAGCTCGATGTTGAACACGTAGCCCTGCGAACGCAGCGTCGGAAGCTCGACGGCCTCGAGCACCTCGCGCCTGATGCAGCGAAAGCCGCCCGTCAGATCTCGCACCCCCACACCCAGGATCGTTCGCGCATACAGCGATCCCGCGCGGCTCAGCAGGCGGCGCAGCGGCGGCCAGTCGGTGATCGCGCCGCCGGCCACGTAGCGGGAGCCCAGCGCCAGGTCGCAGTGGGCGACCGCCGCCAGTAGCTCGGGCAGGTACGCGGGATCGTGCGAGAAGTCGGCATCCATCACGATCACGATCTCGGCGCCGCCTTGCAGGGCGTGTTCGAAGCCGGCGAGGTACGCGCGGCCCAGCCCCTGCTTGCCCTGGCGGTGAAGCACCTCGAGCGCGGGCAGCTCCGCGGCTAGCTCGTCGGCGAGCCTTCCCGTGCCGTCGGGAGAGGCGTCGTCGACGATCAGCAGCCGGTGCTCGCCGGGAGCGCAGCGCTCGAGCTGGTCCAGCACAGCCCGTGAGATCCGCTCGACGTTTCCGGCCTCGTTGAACGTGGGGATAGTGACCCACACCCTCGCGCCGTCCATGCGGCGCAGCCTACCGCGAGGCCGGGTGCTTGCGATCCGCCACTAATCTCCCCGCCGATGCGGACTCGTCGCCGGGAAGTAGGCATTCCCCTGCTCCTCGGCGCCGGGGCGTTCGCGCTCGCGTTCGCGCAGCGGCCGGGGCTCGCCACGGCGGACACGAAGATCAACCTGCACGTCGATCCCGGCCGGTTCCTCGCCGACGTGGCGTCGATGTGGACCTCGACCGGACAGCTTGGCGACGTCCAGAGCGGACAGCAGGCCGGCTACCTGTTCCCGATGGGTCCGTTCTTCGCGGTCGGCCACGCGTTCGGCATCCCCGACTGGATCGTGCAGCGCCTGTGGCTCGGAACCCTCCTGGCACTTGCGGCGTGGGGGGTTGTGCGCCTGCTCGACGCGCTGCTGGGACGCCCGCGCGGCGTTGCGCATCTCGTCGCGGGGGCGGTCATGCTCCTCAACCCCTTCGTCGTCACCTACGCCAACCGCACCACGGTCACGCTGCTCGCGTATGCGGCGATGCCGTGGCTGCTGCTCGTCGTACACCGGGGCCTGCGCGAGTCGCACAGATGGCGATGGCCGGCGGCGTTCGGGCTGCTGGTCGCGGCCTCCGGGGGCGGCATCAACGGCGCCGTGACGGCATGGATGCTGCTCGGCCCGGTGCTGCTGCTCGTCTACGAGATCGCGTTCACGCGGATCGGATGGAGCCAGGCTCGCGGCTTCGTATGGCGCGCGCTGCTGACGACGGTGCTCACCTCCCTGTGGTGGATAGTCCCCGCCTACGTGCAGTCCTCCTACGGGATCGACTTCCTGCACTTCACCGAGCAGCCGGGAACGATCTGGGGCACTACCAGCGCGACCGAGACGCTGCGCCTGATGAGCTTCTGGCTCTCGTATGTCGGGATCGGCTTCACCGGGCGGGCGATCCCCTACTTCGACGACCAGCACACGCTGTTGTTCTCGCTACCCGTCGTGGTCGCGACGCTGTTGGTCCCCGCGGTCGCCCTGGGTGGCTTCGTGTGGACCCGCCGATGGCGTTACGGGCCTTTCTTTCTGGGCCTGGCTCTGATCGCAACGCTGGTCATGCAGGCGGGTTTCCCCGACGGGACGCCGCTTCGCCACGGCCTGACGTTCGCCTACAACCACTTCGTGTCGCTTCGGTTCCTGCGCGCGTCCTACAAGGCCGCGCCGCTCCTTGCGGTCGCCCTGGCGTGCCTTGCCGGGGTCGCCGCAGGACAGGCGTGGTGGCGGCTGGGCGTGACCTGGCGCCGCGCGATCGGGCTCGCGGTCGCCGCCGGCGTGCTGGCACTCGGCGCCTGGCCATTGGTCACCGGCAAGGCCCAGGACCACCAGGTCTCGTACAAGGCGATACCGACTGCATGGCGCGCAGCGGCGCGCGACGTCGACCGGGGGCTGCCGCGCAATTCGCGAGCGATCGTGCTCCCCGGAGACCTGTTCTCGTTCTACACCTGGGGCGGCACGGTCGATCCGATCCTGCCGGCGCTGTCCAAGCGGTCGGTGGCCGAACGCACCGAGGTCCCTTACGCCGACCTGCGGGCGACCGATCTGTTGTGGACGGTCGACGGGCTCGTGCACCAGCTCAGGCTGGTGCCCGGCCAGCTCGCGCCGCTGCTGTCGCTGATCGGCGTGCGCCAGGTCATCACCGGGACCGACGACGACCTCGCGCGAAGCGACGCTCCGCCGCCGGCCGATGCGGCCTCCGAGCTTGCCGCCCAGGGGCTCGCGCGGCCCGCACGCAGCTACGGGCCGGTTTCGAGCTTCTCGCCAAGCGGGATCGGTCCCGTGCACCGGCTGGCGCAGGTGCGCCGCTACAACCTCCCGCGCGCGCGAGGCACCGTCCGCGTCGAGCCCGCGGCTAACCCGATCGTCGTCGACGGTTCGGCCGACGCGCTCGCGGGGCTGGCCGCCTTCGGGGCGATTCCATCAAACCGGGCCGTGCTCTACGCGGGCGACTTGAGCGCGTCGGAGTTGCGCCGGTCGGTCGCGGCCGGCGGCGACGTGGTGATCACCGACTCCAACCGCAGGCAGGCATTCGTTCCCGGGTCGCTGGACCAGAACGTGGGTCCCGTGCTGGCGCCGTCGCAGGACGTCAGCGCCGACGGCCTGATCCTCGACCCGATCGACCGCGGTCCCGACTATCAGACGGTCGCGAGCTACAGCGGCGTGCGGCTCGTGGAGGCGCCCGCCTCGCCGCTGATCGCGCAGTTCCCCGAGCACGCGCCGTTTGCAGCGATCGACGGATCGGCGCAGACGGCGTGGCTGGCGGATCCGACCCTTACCCCCGACCGGCACTGGCTCCAAGTCGACTTCGCCGCACCGCGGGATGTGCCCTACGTGGATCTGATCCCGTACGGCGACGCTGGCGGCAGCGTGCGGGAGGTCGAGATCGCCGGGCACCGGTTCGCGGTGCACCCGGGGGTCAACCGGCTGAACCTCGGGGTGCGGTCGGCGAGCAGCCTGCGGGTCACGCTGACCGAAGTCACGCCGCCGGCACCCGGCGCGACGGCCGGCGCGGGCGGAATCCGCGAGCTCCAGATCCCGGGGGTCCGAGCGACCGAGCAACTGCGGCTCCCGGTCGACGCGGCGGCCGCTCTGCTGGGCGCCAACCTCGACCGCGTGTCGCTCGACTACGTGTTCCGCCGGACCACCGGCGACGACCCGTTCGCTCGAGACTCCGCCCGCGGACCGTCGTCCGCGCGCGACGTTCACCAGCCGGGCGATGCCGAGCAGGTCATGCGCAGGACGTTCGATGTGCCGGCGCGCCGCAACTTCACGGCCTCGGCCTGGGTCAGCGCGTTCCCGCAGACGCCTGACGACACGCTCGACCGGCTCGCCGGCTACCGCGGTCCGGTCCACGCGACCTCGTCGAGCCGAGCCCAGGGCCGCCCGCAGTGGCGCGCATCGGCGGCGCTCGACGGCGACCCCGCGACCGCGTGGATCGGCGACTTCGGCGCGGGAGCATCGGCTTGGATCCAGTGGAGCACGCCGAGCCCGGTCCGGATCACCACGCTGACCCTGCGCCCGGCGGCGCAGCCGGTGCGCACCCCGACGCTGGTGCGGGTGACCTGGCCGGGCGGCTCGACGCCGGCTTTGCGGGTCGCCGCCGGAGGGCGCGTGAACCTAGCGCGATCGGTGCGAGCGGCGCGGTTCCGGATCGACGTGCTGCGCGCCGCGGCTCCGGCGGGTGCGACGGCCGCCGACCGCAGGGCCGTCGGGATCGCCGAGATCGACGGTGCCGGCGCTCGGGTGCCGCCGCCGCGGGCGGCGACGTTGAACACCCCATG
>DASSGR010000051.1:0-4976 GCA_035693425.1 Solirubrobacteraceae bacterium | reverse complement strand
GCAGCTCCCCGGTCTGCCTCAAACAGGGCGAACTCCCGCTCGGCCCGCACGACGTGCACCTCGGCGACGTCGCCGGCTCACCGTTCTACATCGACTCCGAGCAGTTCGAGCGCTGGGGCAGGCCCCACCTCACGCTCGAGGCCTCACGCGGAGCGACCGACAGCTTCTCTCTCGAAGGTCTCGAGGGCGTCCACTTCGTGACGGAGACGCGCCGATGATCGCTCCGGCTAATAACGCGCCGACGTTGTCGACGGAGCCGCGGGCGGTTCACAGCGGACCATCAGTGGAGCCGCGCCTTGGGGCGGCATCCGTCAGCGACTCGAGCGCCTTTCGGTACCCACTAGCTCATCGCGGTTCTTTTACACCCGGCATCCGGCGCAGAGGGAGCTCGGCGACGATGTCGGTTCTGTCAGCCCCTTGTGAGCTTGTCAGCAGTGTTCCGCCGATCAGCTCAAGTCGGGCTCGCGCGGTGGCGAGTCTGTCCAGCAGCTGCTGATGGTGGTAAATAGAATGCCCGCTGAGTTCGATCTTCAGTGTTTCGTGCTCGTCATCTGCGCTCAGCTTTATGTTCAGCGATCCGTCGAGAGCCTGGATTGCGTCCTCGACGACGTGGTAGACGCAGGTCTCGAGTTCTGGGGCTAGATCGCGCGGATAGCGGCCGCAGCGCAGTGTGATCCGCCGCGCTCCGTGCGAGTGTTCGCGTTCCGCGATGGTCTCGAGCGCTGTCGTCAGCCCGAGGTCGTCAAGCGATGGTGGCCGCACGCTGAGCGCGAGCCGGCGAAGCTCGACCAATGTGGTGCGAGCGATACCGCGGACCTCTTCGAGCTGGTTGCGTGTTGATTCCTGATCCAGGTCGCGCTCGAGCAGGTGCAAGCCGAAGAGAACACCGGCCATCGCCTGCGCGGCCTGTTCGTGCAGCTGGCGGGCGATTGCGCGCCGCTCGGCCTCCTGGCTGTCGAGGATCTGGCTGACATTGCGCAGGTGGCTGTCGAGGCGCGTCCGAGTGCGCTCGAGCTCGGCATGAAGTGCCGCTCGCTCGCGCTCGAAGGCGAGCAGGCGCTGGTTGTCTGCCGCCACTGCTGCCTGCAGCGCCAACTTCGCGGCGACGACACGATCCTCTGGGCTGAAGGATCGCCCCGGCGTCAACCCGAGCGTCAGGCTGCCAAAGTCGATGCTGTGCGCGCTGATCGGGACGCGCAGGGTTTCGCCCTCGGTGCGGCCTGTCTCGATCGTGGGCATGTCGCGCAGCTGCACCTTTACGCTCGCAACGTCGAGGGCCAGCTCGAGCTCCTCGACCAGTACCGCGGGCAACGCGTCGAGATTTTCGAGGCGCGCCAGCCGCAGTCCTGAGGCCAACACCCGCTCCTGGCGGGCACTTCCGTCCCGCATTCGCTCTCCGAAGCGGCCGGCGAGCAGGCCCGCGATCAACAACACCGCGGTGGAGGCGGCCAATCCGACCGGGGTCGGCTCCGAGTGGCGTCCCGACTCAATCAGCACCAGCGCGACCGCGATCGCGGCTCCGCCCGCACCGCCACGCGCGCCCAGCTCAAGGCCCGCCAGCATCACTGGTAGTACGTAAAGCACGCCGAGCTCGTCCGGGTGGCGACTGTCGAGCATTGACGCGGCAAATGCAGCGATGAGGAGGAGGATGGCGAAGGCGAGCACCACAACCCGGCGCTCCGCCCACCGGCGGACAGGAAGGTCCGTGGGTTCAGGCTCTCGCGTGGAGTCGCAATCGGGGGGCGTTGATGGGCCATCGCGCTTTGTTGACCGGGCCGGGTCGACGTCGTCGCCGCCGCGCGTCGAACCCCGCTGCAGCGTCACTCCTCCTGGCGTCCTCTGCCCGTCGCCAGCGGCAACCCCTAAGGCCAAGAGCGGCGCGGTCGCGATCGGAGCGCCGTGCCGGCGCCCGCCGAGCCTAGAACTGCGATCAGCAGACAAAGTCACCCTCGCGGTCACGAAGTTTGTGGTGGCGAAGTGATACAGCCGCGACGCCCGAGCGGCATGGGGGAGCGTCCACGCGCCGCATAGGTAGAAACCCCAAGCTGAGCCGCACGCGGCCCGCAGTGACGCCCACTCAAAGCCCCCTTGAACGCCATAAGCAGCGGCCAAATACGTACGCGAGATGTGACGTTCGCCGGATGGTCCCGGGTCGCCGCGCGCGTAACGTGCGGCGATCAGGTTCTAGGTGACAGTCTTTGAGGCCGATCTTGGTGCCATTACACGATCGTCGAGGTGAGGAAACAGTGGCCGGTCCGGGAAGCAATCCGTGGGTCGCGATGGATGTCACGACCGACCCGGTCGTGCGTTCCCGCGTGCTTCGTCGCGTCCATGAGCGGGAACTCGCTGGCGAGACGGCGTCATCTAGCGATGTTCGTAAGTTAGTGCGCGATAGCTGGCGACGGAGCGTTGCCGCAGGGGTTGTGCCGGACCAGGGTGGTGCGCCGGTGCGGCTGACGCCCGCCGACCTCGAGCGCGCGCGGGAGCGTTCACGTCTGGGACCGGAGATCGGCGTGATCTACTCGAAGCTGTCGAGTCTGGACAAGGATGCGCGTCACATCGTTGCAATCGCGGACGCTGAGGCGAACCTTCTATGGGTCACCGGTGATCGGGGCGCGTGTGAGCGCGCGCGTGAGATGCGCTTTCAGGAGGGCGCGGCGTGGTCGGAGACCGCGGCAGGAACGAACGCTGTGGGGACTGCGGTGGCGCTCGATCATGCTGTGCAGATCTTCTCGGCTGAGCACGTGGTCGAGGCCGTACATCCGTGGACCTGCTCAGCAGCGCCTATCCACGATCCGTGCAGCGGTGAGCTGATCGGGGTGGTCGACCTGACGGCCGATCTCCGGACCCATCATCCGCACACGCTCCCGCTCGCGGCGCTCGCGGCGCTCGCGGCCGAGACCGCGCTGCATCTCAAGTCGCTGCAGGTTGCTGAGTGTCTGCGCGAGCGGTGGGAGGCGGCGACAAGCGGGCGCCGGACGCCTAGCGCACTCCTCGACAGAAACGGCTGCGTGATCGCCGCATATGGAATGGGCGAGCTGCCGAGCCGGCTCGAGCTTAGGGTGGACGAAGACGACGGCACGACCACTCTCCCGGACGGGCGCGGCGCCGACGTCGAGCGCCTGGAGGACGGAGGCGCGATCCTGTGGCTACGGCGGCGACCGCGGAGGCACGCCACGCGCCCCCGACTACGGTTGCTCGGGCAGGACGCGAGTGTTCAGCTCGGGACGGCACGCCGCGAGCGTGGGCTCCGGTCGCTGGAGTTGCTCGCCGTGCTCGCGATGCACCCGGAGGGGATGACGACCGAACAACTCGCGCTGGCTCTGTATGGCGAGCGTGGCAAGGCGGTTACGATCAGGGGGCAGGTCCACCGCGTCCGCATGTACGTCGGGGCGCGGTCGGTCGAGACGCACCCATACCGGTTAGCCGTTCCGGTCGAGGCAGACTGGCTCGAGGTCGGTCAACTCGTAGCAGCCGGGAAGCCCGGTGAGGCGCTGCGGGCGTATCGGGGACCTTTGCTTCCGGCGTCCGACGCCCCCGAGATCGTCGAGGCCCGCGCGCTGCTCGAGGAGTCATTGCGGCGCTCCATCTTGACCACCGCCGACCCGGAGCTGCTGTCGCGGTGGCTCGCGCACCCATCTGGCGCAGATGATCTCTCGGCGGCCCGCGCGCTTGTGGCGGTGCTTCCATGCGGCGATCCTCGCCGCGCGGCAGCAACCGCCACGACAGCGGCGATCGCCCGTCGGCTGGCGCGCTCGTAGCCTCACCCGCGTGCCGGCCGGTGGCGCATCCGGCTGCGCGGGCGTGCAACGCGAATGCAACTTGCTTGCCCGTAGCCTGCCCGCCTCTCTGGCGTCGATGTCCCACACCGCGCGGACATCAGTACAGGAGGAGAACCCGAGATGAACCCGTCGACCGCCGCGACCGAGAGCGGACAGCAGCCGCTGCCCGCGGGCCTGGAGTTGGAGCGCAGGCTGCAAGAGCTGTTGGAACACGAGGCGTTTCCGCCGCCCGCGGGTTTCTTCACCGAGCGCTCCGTTCGCGACCGGCCATTGCATGCAGCCGCCGAGCGAGATCCAAACGCGTTCTGGGCCGAGCAGGCGCGGCGCCTGCACTGGGATGACCCGTTCACCACGGTGCTCGAGGACTCCAACCCGCCGTTCTACAAGTGGTTCGCTGACGGGAAGCTGAACGTCTCCTACAACTGTCTCGATCGGCACGTCAAGGCTGGCCGCGGGAACCGCATCGCGTTTCAGTGGGCCGGAGAGGAGGGCGAGGAACGTGCTGTCAGTTACGCCGAGCTGCTGAACGACGTGCAGCGACTGGCCAACGCGCTGAAGCAGCTAGGGGTAGGCAAGGGCGACGTCGTCGGGATCTACCTCCCGATGATCCCCGAGGTCGTTGTGGCAATGCTGGCGTGTGCGCGGATCGGCGCCCCGCACAACGTCGTGTTCGGCGGGTTCGCTCCGGAGGCGGTGAAGGAACGCATGGAAGTATCCGCCGCGAAGGTGCTGATCACCGTCGACGGGGCGAGGCGTAAGGGCATGACGGCGCCGGTCAAGCAGGCAGTCGACGAGACGATGGGCGCCCTGGAGTCGCTTGAGCACATCGTCGTGGTGCGGCACTCTGGGATCGAGGTGCCGATGCGGGACGGCCGGGATGTCTTCTACGACGAGGTCGTGTTCGGAGCCGAACCGGTGTGCCCCGCGGAGCCGATGGAGGCCGAACATCCGCTGTTCATCCTCTACTCCTCAGGCTCGACGGCGAAGCCGAAAGGGATCGTGCATACGAGCGGCGGATATCTGACCGGGGTCGCTGCGACCCACCGGTACGTGTTTGACCTCGACGCCGACCGCGATGTGTACTGGTGCTCGGCGGACGTCGGCTGGATCACTGGACACTCCTATATCGTGTACGGCCCGCTCGCCAACGGCGCCACCAGCGTGATGTACGAAGGCGCGCCCGACTATCCGCAC
>DASSGR010000050.1:0-4857 GCA_035693425.1 Solirubrobacteraceae bacterium | reverse complement strand
TGAGCTCCTCGACCGCCAGCGCATACGCCAGCGAGTCGCCGCCGGCGCCGCCGTACTCCTCGGGAAATGGGATCCCCATCAGGTCGAGCTCGCCGAGCCGCTTGACGATCTCGTACGGGAACGAATGGGTGCGGTCGAGCTTCTCGGCGACCGGCGCGATCTCCTGGCGCGCGAAGTCGCGAACGGTGTCGCGCAGCAGGCGATGGTCGTCTGACAGGTCGAATTGCATCAGCTCGGAGGTGACGAGTTTTCGGCGAGCCGACGCGCGATCTGCACCATCAGCCTCACTCCGAACCCGGTCGCGTCGCGGCCGATGTAGGGACGCCGCACGTCCCAGGCGGTGCCGGCGATGTCGAGGTGCGCCCACGGCACATCGCCGGCAAAGTGGTGCAGCAGCTCGGCCGCCGTGATCGAGCTCGCCTCGCGGCGCTGGGTGAGGTTGGTCAGCTCGGCGTAACGGCCCTTGACCATCTGCGCGTAGTCGTCGTGCAGTGGCAGGCGCCACAGCAGCTCGCCAGTGTCGCGGCCGCTGGCCTCGACCGCGCGCGCCCAATCGTCGTCGTTGCTCATCAGGCCGGCGTATGTACGGCCCAGCGCGGTCACCACGGCGCCGGTCAGGGTGGCGATGTCGACGAGCCGCTCGCAGCCTTCGCGCAGCGCGTACGTGATGCAGTCCGACAGGACCAGCCGTCCCTCGGCGTCGGTGTTGTTGATCTCGATCGTGGTGCCGTCCATGGCACGGACGATGTCGCCGGGCTTGACGGCGGACGGGCCGGGGAGGTTCTCGGTCGCGCCGATGATCCCCGTCACTCGCACCGGCGCCTGCAGCTCGGCCAGCGCGCCGACCGCCTCGATCACCGCGGCACCCCCGCACATGTCGAACTTCATCTCGTACATCGACGCCGCCGGCTTCAGCGACAGGCCGCCGGAGTCGAACGTCACGGCCTTGCCGATCAGGCCCAGCCGCGGTGTCTCGGATGCTCCCGGGCCGGCGTAGTCGAGCCGGATCAGCCGGGCGCTCTGAGCGGAGCCCTGGGCGACCGCGGCGAACGCTCCCATCCCGAGCTCGCGGATCGCGTCCCCGTCGAGGATCGTGGCCTCGATCCCGTGCTTGCTCGCGAGCTCGGCGGCGTAGCCGGCCAGGGCCGACGGCGGCAGGTCGTTGGCGGGGAGGTTGCCGAGATCGCGGGCGCGGTTCTGCGCCCGGACGACGATCTCGGCTGTGCGCACCGGTTCTGATACGTCGTGGTGGGCGCTGAGGACCAGCCGCTCGAACGGATCGGGGTCCTCGTCCCGCTTGTAGCGGTCAAAACGATAAGCGCGCAGTGCGGTGCCCTCGACGAGGCCGGCGACGACGTCGTCGCCGACGTGATGGGGCACCTCCCAGCAAAGCGTCTTGGCGGAGAGCTCGGCCGCGCGGGCCTGCACGACACCGGCTGCGACACGCGCACGCTCGCCGTCGAACTTCGTGCGGTCCCCCAGTCCGGCGAGGATGATGCGGCGGCCCTGGGAGTGCGTGACCGCCAGCCGCTTGAACTTGCGCTGCGCCTCACCGCTGTCCAGCAGCGCCATCAACTCCCCACCCGGGAGGTCGTGCGCCACGCCCTCGTCCTCGAACACGCCGATCGCGATCGTGTCCGCGTCGGTCTCGAAGGGGTTTTGGGTCGTCGCCTGTGCCTGCACAGACGGGGACCCTACTAGCATGGGGGCTCCCGCCACCCGACCCGGAGAACGCCACCCAGATGCCCAAGACCGTGATCCTCTCCTCCGCTCGCACCCCCATCGGGAAGCTGGGCGGCGGCCTGTCGAGCCTCGACGCGACCGAGCTCGGCGGCACCGCCATCAAGGCCGCGCTCGAGCGCGCCGAGGTAGCGCCCGACGAGGTGCAGCACGTGGTGATGGGGCAGGTGCTCCAGGCCGGGCAGGGGCAGATCCCCTCGCGCCAGGCGCAGATCAAGGCGGGAATCCCCAAGGAGGTCTCCTCGGAGACGATCAACAAGGTGTGCGCGTCGGGCATCCGCGCCGCGGGCCTGCTCGACGCCGCGATCCGCGCCGGCGACCTCGAGGTCGCCGTGGGCGGCGGCATGGAGTCGATGTCCAACGCCCCGTACATGCTCAAGCAGGCTCGCTTCGGCTATCGCATGGGGGACGGCAAGGCGCTCGACGTGATGATCCACGACGGCCTCACCAACCCGTTCTCGGGCAAGCACATGGCCCAGGAGGCCTCCGAGGTCGCCGCCGAGCTCGAGATGACGCGGCCCGACATGGACCGCTGGGCGCTGCGCTCGCACCAGCTTGCGATCAAGGCGACCGACGAGGGCCGCCTGCCGGAGGAGATCGTGTCGGTCACGATCCCGTCCAAGAAGGGCGACACCGTCGTCGAGGTCGACGAGGCGCCGCGCCGCGAGAGCACTCTCGAGGCGCTGGCCAAGCTCCCGCCGATCTTCCTCAAGGACGGCTCGCACACTGCCGGCAACTCGCCCGGCGTCAACGACGGCGGCGGTGCGTTCGTCGTCGCCAGCGACGAGTGGGCCAAGCGCAACGGCAAGCAGGTGCTGGCCACGATTGTCGCCCAGGCACAGGTCGCAGACGACTTCCCCTACCTGGCGCGGACGCCCGCGAACGCCGCCAAGAAGGCGCTCGAGAAGGCCGGCCTGAAGGTTGAGGACATCGACCTCTGGGAGATCAACGAGGCGTTTGCGTCGGTCACGCTCAACTCGATCCGGATGCTCGGGATCGACGAGGACAGGGTCAACGTCAACGGCGGCGCCGTCGCGCTCGGTCATCCGATCGGCGCCTCCGGCGCCCGGATCCTCGGCGCGCTCGTCCACGAGCTGCGCCGGCGGGGCGGCGGCCTGGGCTGCGCGGCGATCTGCTCGGGCGGCGGCCAGGGCGACGCCGTTATCGTCGAGGTGAATGCGGGCTGACGAAGCCCACAACGGCGACGGCAACGCCCTCGCGCAGAGCGCGGCGTTCTTCGATCTCGACCGGACCCTCATGGAAGGCTCGTCGGCCTTTCAGTTCGGGCGCGCCGCCTACCGGGCGGGTCTGATGCGCCGTCGGCAGCTGCTCGCCGACGGCTGGGCGAACCTGCGCTTCCGCCTGAAGGGCGCCAGCGACGACGAGACCAACGCGCTGCGCGACCGCGTGTCGGCGTCGATGAAGGGCATCCGCGTGCGCGACCTCGACCGGCTCGGCGCGGACGTGCTCGCCGGGATCCTGCCGCGGATCTATCCGCAGGTCCTGGCCGTTGCCCACGAGCATCAGGACGCGGGGCGCCGGGTGTACATCGTCACCGCCGCCTCTCAAGAGCTCGCGCAGATGCTGGCGGTTGTGCTGGCGCTCGACGGTGCGATCGGTTCCGAGTTCTCGGCCGTGGCGGACGGGTTCTACACGGGAGTCCCGACTGGGCTGTTCATCTACGGCGCCGCCAAGGCCACGGCAATCGAGGAGCTGGCTCGACGCGAGCACCTCGATCTGTCCAAGTCCTTCGCGTACTCGGACTCGGCGTCAGACCTGCCGATGCTGCGTGCGGTTGGTCATCCGGTCGCGGTCAACCCGGACGCGGCGCTGCTGCGGGTGGCGCGCGAGGAGGGCTGGGACGTGCTGCGGTTCGAGCGGCTGGGCCGGCGCCTGAAGGCCGCCGTGGGCCTGGCGGCGGCCGCCGTCACCGGCGGGGTCGGAAGCGCGGCGCTGATCGCACGCGGCCGGCGGCGGACGATCACCGACGCCGTGCCCTCGGTGCGGCGCTCACGTCGGCGGCGCCGCGTGCCGGTCAAGACGCGCTAGCCGGCGCGGAACTGAACCGCCCCCAAGCCAATGAGTGCGGTATTGCCCGCGACGAGCACCACCTTGCAGTCAGACCTCACGGCTACTCCAGCCACAGTCCCACCGAACCCATAGGCCGGGAAGTTCTCTATGCCGCCGGCCGGGCAGTAACCAGCAGGGAGGATGAAGATCACCGCATCCATGGAATTGGGGTCTGGCCTCATCACGTCGCCCTGCAAGTGAACGGTGCCAAACGGATCCTTATAGAAGCCGGCCGGTTGAAAGCCGCCGCCGACGTTTGTCCATTGGAGGTCGAACGCCGGCTGGCCCGGGGCGCCCACCAGGTGGACCGGCTCGGCCGGCGCGATGAAGGGGTTTGGATACGTGCCCGCCAGCGCTCCGCCGGCGCGCCCGGTCGGGGCGGCGGTCTGAGCCTTGGGCACCGTGCCGAGCTTCTTGAGGTTGATCTGGGCGCGGGTCAGCGAGTGGCGCTTGACCTTGGCCGCCGTGACCGCGCCGTTTTTCAGCTCCTTGGTGCCGACGCTGTTGCGCGGGAGCGTGAAGGCTGCGTAGCCAGTGCCCCCAAGCGAGACCATCAGCGCAATCAGCGCGATGATCAGCGCCGGCGATGGCCGGCTCACCCGATGCGTGAGTCGGTTTGCGTTCCTTGCGCCCATGCCTTTCGCCTGTCCTCCGTCCGTCGTCCTACCGCTGCCGGTCTTACCCCCGTCAAGACACACGATAGCCCCGCGTAGTTGCGGTCGGACCTAGACTTGGGCCGATGGCAACGCGTCCCAGGATGACCGACGCCGAGCGCTGGGAGAGGGAGACGTTCGCTCGCACCCCCGAGCGCGATGCCCCGTTCTCGACGATGTCCGGCGAGCCGATCAGCCCGCTGTACACGGAGGCCGACCTGCCCGAGGGGATCGGCGGGCCCGACGACCCGATCGGTTTCCCCGGCGAGTTTCCCTACACGCGAGGCGTCTACGGCTCGATGTACCGCGGCCGGCTGTGGACGATGCGCCAGTTCGCGGGCTTCGGCACCGCGCAGGAAACAAACCGCCGCTTCCTCTACTTGCTTGAGCATGG
>DASSGR010000049.1:0-3050 GCA_035693425.1 Solirubrobacteraceae bacterium | reverse complement strand
CGTCACGGCGTCCGGATGTACGTCTGCAAGAGCGTGGTGCGCTACACCGGCACCTGTCAGGCGCGGGCGATCCCGGCCGACCTGGCTGAGGAGCACGTCCTGAACCACCTCGAGCTGTTCCTCGGTGATGACCTCGACACCTGGATCGGGGAGCGGATCGCGGAACGCTCGAGCGAGCAGGCAACGCTCCAGACCGCGCTCGATGGCGAGAAGGCACAGCTGGTGGCGCTCGACCGGCGACGGGCGAAGCTCATGGCCGAGTACGAGCGCCTGGTCGGCGAGGGCGATCCCGTGGCCCGCTACGCGCTCGAACCGGTCGCCAGGCTCGACGCCGAGCGAGAGGCCCAGCAGCAGCGCATCGCTGATGCCGACGCTCACCTGAGCGAGTGGACCGCCAAGATCAGCGCCGACGGCGTGCTCGACTTCTACGCCCGCATCCGCGACCTTGTTCAGGGCCGGGTGATGCAGGCCGACGGCATCGTCGAGATCAATGCGGCCCTGCACGACAGCCTGGCGGGCGTGTGGCTGAGCTACGACGGCGAGGCGCTCAGCGCGGGCATCAAGGTGAGGCCCAGCGGCAATCCCCAGTACGACCTCGCAGTCGCGGAGTTGTTCGGGACACTGTCCTCATGGGAGGAGTCGATCGAGATGCTCAGGCAGATCCTCCCCGACGAGTTCGCGGGCGAGCGACAACTTGACGACAGTGAAGGTAGATACTGGTGATCCCAAGGTTGGCGTGGCCCGAACGTGCCTTGCTGTCCGCGCAAACGGGGTGTACCGGCTCGCGCTCAAGCGGGCACGTTCCGAACGTCAAAGCAGGTCTCGACCACATCGCCGGCGGCTCCAACCACGATCCACCATTACGCTCGTACTGGTGGAGCGGATTCCCGTAGAGCTGTCCGGGATACCGGAGACCCTTCTGGGGAATCTCGGCCGACGCGCTGCTGCCGCACGCTTTGGGGGCTCTGAAGGACCCGATGGCTATCGAGGTCGTCGACCGGTTGGAGTACGACTTTCGCGGACTCCGGCCGCGGCGCGAGGCTGCATGCGGTTCGGGTGGCCACATTTGACGCGGCGGTCCGCCGTTTCCTGGGCTCACATCCGGCCGGAACGGTGGTTGCGCTTGGCGAGGGCCTGGAGACCCAGTTCTGTCGGCTCGATAACGGTGAGGTTCGTTGGCTGACCGTGGACCTGCCCGAGACGATGGACCTGCGCCACCGCCTGCTGCCGGACGGCCCACGACAGTCAAGCCATCGCGGATCGGCGCTCGACCTGGACTGGGTCGAGCAGCTGGATCCAGCAGACCCGATCCTCGTCACCGCGCAGGGCCTGCTCCCGTACTTCCAGCGCGACCAGGTTCACGCCCTGATCGCGGGGATCGCCGAACGGCTCCCCGGCTCGCTGCTGGTGTTCGACGCGGTGCCCGCAGTGATGCTGGGCCTGGTCCGACGAGCCTCGGGGCGGGAGCGTGATCTTGCGGTTGAGTTGTGGACGTGGCTGTTCAATCCTGGCGAACGCGCCGCCATCAGCGCGATCTCCGGCGTCGAGGAGCTTCGCGACCTCGCCCCACCGCTGAAACGCGGCCTTGCCTCGTTGGGGATCGCTGCCATCGGGCGACTCCCGCGGCGCTTGCGCTACTCGCTGCCTGTGTTCCAAGTGCTGCAGGCGAGATTCCGCGCGGTCTCCGCGCGCTGAATTGGCGTCGGGACGCCGTCTTGGCTACCGCCTGGCCAAGGACGGCTGAGGCAGCGAGACGGGGGTTCCGCGCGCAGCAGGTGCACGGCGGGCGACGCCGAGATGCTCGTCGCGCCCATCAAAGCGATTCCCGAGGGCCTTGGGGTCTGGGGTTCTGACCGTTGTCAGCCGGCACGCCCGTTGTCAGCCGACGCGGTTGGTGGCTCCGGCGGTCCCTGCGAGGGCGGCGGTCGCGGCACAGGCCGGGCTGCGACATGAGGCTGACCGGCCACGGCGCGCAGTGGGACACAAGACGCGGACGCCGGCGGGCCTTTCGATCCTGATCCTGGCACCGGGCGCTGCGGGCGGGAAGCTTTGTGTCGAGTTCGCGCCGCTAACGAGCGAAGTCGTCGAGCATGTTCAAGGCCGTCTCCACACCGTGAACGAGAAGTCGATCGGAGAGGTCGCGGTCGGTCAGCGCTCGGGCGAGTTGCAGGGTGCCGACCATCAGCCCGAAGACGGTGAGCGCGTTCGTCCGGGCGGCCTCGATGTCGGTTGGGTCTAGGCGCGTGGCGATGTCGTCGATCTCGTCCATCAGTTCGTCGGTGAAGACTTGCCTGGTGGCGGTGGGGCGTCGGGCGATCTCGTCAAGCAGCGCAGCCGACGGGCAGCCGTCGGCGCACTGGTCGCGGTGCTCGGGAGACAGGTAGGAGCGGATGAACGCTTCGAGTCCCGCCCGGTCTGCGGGCTGGGAGTCGAGGCTTTGGCGTTGGGCGCGCAGCTGGTCGGCGAGGACGTTGGCGACGAGGTCCTCCTTGGAGGCGAAGTGCGCGTAGAAGGCGCCGTTGGTCAGGCCGGCGTCGGACATAACGGCCGCCACGCCGGCGCCATCGATGCCGTCCTGCTTGAAGCGTCGCCCGGCCGCTTCGAGGATGCGCTGTCTGGTGGCCTGCTTCTGGTCCTTGCCGTATCGCATCGCGAACCTCTCTCGTCGAACTGGTCTCGATCATGCCGTGGGCCCTGCCACCGGGGGTCTGACCCGTCGGCCGTCAACCGGTGGGCCCCGCACACAACTCGCTGTTGCATTATAGTCGTACTATGATATTATGACCGTAATACAACAAGGCTAGGAGCGGATCATGGAAGCCAAGACAGGTCGAGTAGCGCTGGTGACGGGAGCATCGTCCGGGATCGGGGAGGCCGCCGCACGCGCCCTCGTCGGCGCTGGGTTCACGGTGTACGGGACGAGCCGCAGAGCGACCCCGGGCGAGAAGCGCGGGGAAGTGGTGTTCCTGCCACTCGACGTCACCGACGATGAGTCGGTGGCCGACGCGGTACGCGAGGTGCTCGACCGCTCCGGCCGCATCGACGTGCTG
>DASSGR010000048.1:0-23386 GCA_035693425.1 Solirubrobacteraceae bacterium | reverse complement strand
AGCGTGCGGGCGTCGCCGAGCACCTCCCCGAGCGTGCGCGGATCGAGCGAGATCACCTGGGGGCGCGGGTCAAGCTCCTGCGCCAACTGCCGGACGTCGTCGTAGGACACCGCGCACACCGAGCACAACGCCTGGGTGACGATCAGGTCGGGTTGAAGGTCGGCGAGCGTTTCGGTGTCGAGCTCGTAGATCGACTCGCCGGCCAGCGTGTGCTCCTTGACGGCTGCGTCGATCTCGGCCGACGTCAGCCCGCTGGGGAGCACGTCACGCGTGATCTTCGGCAGCTCGCGCGCGGCCGGTGGGTAGTCGCACTCGTGCGTGACGGCGACAAGGTCGGGCCCGAGACCGAGCGCGAACAGCATCTCCGTTGCCGACGGGACGAGGCTGACGATTCGCATCAGTGGTGTTTGTACCAGCGGAGCACAAGGGAAGCTGGTGAGAACAGAGCGCAGTTCTCGATAACCAAGGAGGACCGACATGGCAGACCTGCTCAGCGAGGACGAGATCGAATCGAGGCTGGTCGGCCTCTCGTGGGAGCGCGAGGACGACGAGATCGTGCGTGCCTGGAAGTTCGAGAACTTCGCCGAGGCGATCGGATTCGTCAACCGCGTGGCGGAGGCGTCCGAAGAGGCCAACCACCATCCGGACATCCTCGTGTACGGCTGGAACAAGGTCCGCCTGTCGCTGACAAACCACTCCGCCGGCGGGCTCACCGACCCCGACTTCGAGATGGCCAAGGTCTTCGACGGGCTCGCCTAGGCCAGGTTCGTGGCCGACAGAAAGTCCTCCGAGTCCGTCGGATCTGCTGCTACCGTTCGTCGCGTCGCTGCATGAACGACGACGACCCATCCCGAAGTAGCAGCGCGAGGGCACGGGGCGCGCGCACGGACAACTGCCCCGCTAGACATCGCCGGCCGGTCGGCGCGGCGGGATGTGACGCGCGCAGGCAGTGAAGGCACTGCTAGTCATCCTCACGATCATCCTGGTCGTGATGAACGCGTTCTTCGTGATGGCGGAGTACGCGCTGGTGCGCTCGCGTCGGACGAAGCTCGAGACGATGGCCGAGGAGGGGCTGCGCGGAGCTCGCCTCGCGCTGTACCAGGTCGAGCACATCGGCGACTACATCTCCGCCTGCCAGGTCGGGATCACATTGGCCTCGATCGCCATCGGTGCCGTCGGCGAGCCCGCGATCGCCCACATCCTCGAGCCCCTGCTGGGACCCGCGCTGGGCCACACGGCGGCGATCGCGATCTCGGTGATCATCGCTTACGTCCTGATCACGTTCGCGCAAACGATCTTCGGAGAGATGGTCCCGAAGCTGTACGTGATCCAGCACGCGGAGGGCGTGCTGCGGCGGATCGCACGCCCGTTGCAGATGTTCCGGGTGGTGTTTCACCCGTTCATCTTGCTGTTGACCTGGTCGTCGAACCGGCTGCTGCGCTCAATCGGCACCGATCCCGACGCCGAGCCCGAGGCGGGCACGCCGGAGGAGCTCAAGCGCCTGATCGCCCAGTCCACCACCGGCGGCCAGCTCGACATCGGCGAGGCGAACATGCTCAGCGGCGTCTTTCACCTGCACGAGCAGGAGGCCCGTCAGGTGATGACGCCGATCCCGGCGGTCGTCACGGTCGACGTGTCCGAGACGGTCACCGAGGCGCTTCGCCGGTGTGTCGCAACCGGCCACTCGCGGCTGGTCGTCACCGAGGACTTCAACGCGGATCGGGTCAAGGGGATCGTCCACGTCAACCAGCTGGTCAAGGTGCTGATGAACGGGGGAGACGACGCCCACTTCGACAGGGTCGTGCGCGAAGCGCCGCTGGTGCCCGAGACCAAGCCGCTCGATGACCTGCTGGCCGACCTGCAGCGCGAGCGCACCGAGCTCGCGATCGTGATCGACGAGTACGGGCGCACCGCCGGCCTGGTCACGATCGAGGACATCATCGAGGAGGTCGTCGGCGAGATCTCCGACGAGACCGACCCGGCGGGCGGGGCGGTGCGCAAGCTGGCGAACGGCGACTGGTTCGTGCGCGGGCACGTTGCGGTCAGCGACCTGCAGGACTACGGGCTCGAGCTGCCGGTCGACACCGACGCCTACAACTCCGTCGGCGGGTTCGTGTTCGCCGAGCTCGGACGGCTGCCCAAGCGCGGCGACTCGATCGCGGCCAACGGCTTCTCGATCCGCGTGGAGTCCGTCCGCGAGAACCGGATTGAGGCGGTCCGGATCAGGCAGCGGCGGGCGCCAACCGAGAGCGCCGCGCAGACGTCGTAAGCCGCGCGGGCCGGCGCTTATCTTTGCGCTCGGTTACGAGATCTTCACTTCTCCGCACGGGTTCGCATCATTCGTTACATTTCCGCGCAGGCAACGGCCGGCACGGCGCCGCGCGACAGGCGCCGTCCATACCGGTGGTTGAGAGGAGAGATGAAGCCGGCCCTGATCTTGGGCCGGCTTCGCCACCTCAGCAGCGGTTTTTCACGCGGACCCGTTAAAGAGGAAGCCGGCCCGCTGGGGACGGGCCGGCTTCGTGCTTCTGGGGAGGAGGTGCTGCTATGAGGTACGTCGCGATGTGAAGGATGCGGCTCGGAGATGAATGAACGCTAAATACTTCTTCGGAAGAGCTTCAGCATCTCGCTGCATTCCGGCACATCCCGAAGCAGCCGCTGACGGGCGGGCGGGGGCGGGTTCACTCGTAGGTGTAAAAGCCCTTCTTGGTCTTGCGGCCAAGCCACCCCTCGTCGACGCGGTCGACCAACTCTTGCGGCACGTCGGCGCCGATCTCCTCGCCGATCGCCATCGACACGTCGAGCCCGACGAAGTCCAGCAGCGCCAGCGGTCCCATCGGCATTCCCGCGCCGAGCGTCATGCACTGGTCGATGGATTCCGGGGTCATGTCGGTCTCCGCCATCAACTCCACGGCGCTGAACAGGTACGGGAAGAGCAGCCGGTTGACGACAAAGCCCGGGATGTCCGGCACCTCCACCGCGGTCTTGCCGAGCACTTCGCACAGGGCCAGCGCGCGCTCGCGAGTGCGGCTCGAGGCCTCCTGAGGGAACGCCAGCTCGATCAGCTTCATCCGCGTGACCGGGTTGAACACGTGGAGGCCCACGAACCGGTCGGGATGACCGGTGGCCCGCGCCAACTCGGTCACCGACAGCGAGGAGGTGGTGGTCGCGAACACCGCATCCGGTCCGGCGTGGCCGGCCAGCTCGGTGAGCACCGCCGCCTTGCTGCCGTGGTGCTCGACCACCGCCTCGACGAGGAAGGTGGCGTCGGCCAGGGCGTCGAGACCGTCGACGACCTGCACTCGATCGGGATCGATCCCCTCCTCGGCGAGCTTCGAGCACGTCTTGGAGACGGTCGCGCGGGCTCGCTCAGCCGAGGCATGAGAGCGGGCCCACAGGAGCACGTCGCCGTTGCGCGCGGCTGTCACTGCCAGCCCGCACGCGATTGCGCCCGAGCCGGCGATTCCGATTCGTTCTTGCAACTTATCTCCTAGTTGTGATGGGCGTCACAGGCGTCCTTGACGCCGCCATAGCTTGGGTACAGTACGTGACCGTCAGTGGATGGCGGCACCCGCGGGCCGCGCGGCCGCCTCAGGAGTCTCGAGAAGGAGGACCGGATGGCTGCAGACCGTGGGCGCGAAGTCGTGATCGTCGAGGCCGTGCGGACGCCGATCGGGCGTGGGCACAAGGAGAAGGGCTACTACAAGGACACCCACCCTAACGAGCTGCTGGGCCGCTGCTACACCGAGCTGATCGAGCGCACCGGGATCGAGGCCGGCGAGGTCGAGGACGTGATCGCGGGCTGCGTGCAGCAGTACGGCGAGCAGATGTTCAACATCGCCCGCAACGCCTGGCTGCAGGCCGGGCTGCCGATCGAAACGCCGGGCACCACGGTCGACCGCCAGTGCGGCTCGGCCCAGCAGGCCGTCAACTTCGCCGCCGCGCTGATCGCCGCCGGGGTCCACGACGTGGTGATCGGGTCGGGCGTCGAGCACATGGCCCACGTGCCGATGGGCGTCGGCTTCCACTGGGTCGAGGAGGTCGGCAGCCCGTGGCCGCCGGAGCTGATCGAGCGCTACAACCTAATCCCGCAAGGCCTGTCGGCCGAGATGATCGCCGACCAGTGGGAGATCCCGCGCTCCGAGCTCGACGAGCTCGCGCTGCGCTCACATCAGCGGGCTGCGCGTGCAACCGAAGAAGGCCGGTTCGAGCGAGAGGTGGTGCCGATGCAGGTCAACGGCTCGACGTTCGTCGCCGACCAGGGGATTCGCCCCGACACGACAATCGAGGCGCTGTCCGAGCTCAAGCCGGCGTTCAAGCCCGACGGCAAGATCACCGCCGGCAACAGCTCGCAGATCTCGGACGGGGCGGCCGCGGTGATGCTGATGTCACGCGAGAAGGCCGATGCGCTCGGCCTCGCCCCACGCGCGAAGATCCTCGATCAGACCACCGTCGGCGTTGACCCGGTGATCATGCTGACCGACCCGATCCCGGCCACGCGCAAGCTGCTGGAGCGCAACCAGATGGCGATCGGCGACGTCGACCTGTTCGAGGTCAACGAGGCATTCGCCCCCGTGGTCGCCGCGTGGCGGCGCGAGCTCGAGCCCGACATGGACCGCGTCAACGTAAACGGCGGCGCGATGGCGCTCGGTCACCCGCTCGGCTCAACCGGCGCGCGGCTGATCACGACACTGTTGCACGAGATGGAGCGCTCGGACTCGGAGGTCGGGCTGGTGACGATGTGCTGCGGCGGCGGGCTGGGCACCGGCACCGTGCTGCAGCGCGTCTGAGGGCTAGGGTACCCAGGTCTCGCCCGCAGGCGTGACCACGAGCTCGTGCGTGAACGCGCGCGGGCGCTGCTGCACGAGGAACGCCACGGCCTCGGCGATCTGACCCATGTCGCCGAGCGACTCGGGCGGCTGCCCGCGGGTGAAGGCGGCCGTCTTAGGCGACTCGATCGTCGCGTCGACGGTGAGCAGGGCCACATGGATGCCCTCGGAGCGCAGCTCCTGCGCGGCGGCCTGGACCAGCGCCCTCGTGGCGAACGCGCCCGCCGCCCACAGGCCCTTGCCCGGCATCGCGCGGCGCGAGGAGCCACCGGTGACCTGGATCAGGGCGCCGCCGCCCGCGTCCCTGAGCGCGGCCGCCCCCGCCGACAGGAACACGAACGCCTGCTCGGCGACGGTCACCGTCCAGCCGTGGAACGCGTCGAGGCCGGCGTCGGCCAGTTCGCCACCTCCGAACGGGCCGGCCTTGGGCGGGCGCGCGGCGGTGACTGCGTTGACGATCGCGTCGAGCGAGCCGAACTGCTCGCGCGCGGAACCGAGGGCCGTGGACAGCGCGTCGAGGTCGGACGCGTCTGCCTTGATCGCGAGCGCGCCGCGAGCAGCCACGGCTTCGAGTGTGTCCTGGCTTTGGGCGACGGCCGCGGTGTTCCAGCCGAGGCTCTGGAAGTGGTCGACGATCGCGCCGCCAAGATTGCGGGCGCCGAGTACGACGATCGTCTTGGGCATCGGCTAGCCCTCCTGTTGTGTCGGTCGGATCAGGATCTCGTTGATCGCTACATTCCAGCGCCGGGTGACGATGTAACGGATCGCGTCGGCGATGTCCTCGGCCCGCATTCGCTCGACGCCCTGGAAGCGCCGTCGCGCCGCCTCCTGGATCTCGGGGCGGTTGTGCGACACCAGCTCGGTCGCGACCGCGCCCGGCTCGACCAGCGAGACCCGCAGTCGCCGGGTCGCGAACTCCTGTCGCAGCGACTCGCTGAACGCGCCGACGCCGTGCTTGGTCAGGTTGTAGACGCCGCTGCCGCTTCGCGGGACGCGGCCGGCCACCGAGCTGACGTTGACCATGTCGGCGACGTTACGGGGCGCGCTCTCGGCAGCGCTCAGGAGGTGGGGGATGGCGGCATGGCCGCAGTACAAGAGACCGAGCACGTTCAGGTCGACCATCTGCTGCCACTCCTCCAGCGGCGCGCCCTGAGCGGGCCCGAGCAGCATCACGCCGGCGTTGTTGACGAGGGTGTCCAGCCGGCCGAGCTCGGCGACGGTCCGTTCTACAGCCGCTTCTGCCTGGTCCTGCTCGGTGACGTCGGTCTCGATCACGAGCACGGTGGCGCCGCGGTCGCGCAGCCTGTCGGCGAGCGCCGCGAGCCGATCGACGCGGCGTGCGGCGATCGCGACCGCCGCGCCGGCCTCTGCGAGCGCGTCGGCCGTCGCCTCGCCGATGCCGCTCGAGGCGCCCGTGACGAGCGCGACCGTTCCCTGCAGCGAATCGGCCATCAGATCGAATCCCACCTGAAGCCGGTGTGGCTGGGCGCGGGAGGCAACGGGCTCGCCGGCAGACCCGGGGCGGGCTCGTTGTCGTGGAAGCCGACCGGCGCGAGGTCGTTGGGCGTGTCTGGATGAAACAGCGAAGCCAGGTACTGGGCCTGTCCGCGACCCGGACCGAGCTCGAACTGGCCGCCGCCGTAGGCGTCGATCCCGCGATCGGCGCAGTAGTCGTAAGTCGCACAGAGCTTGGGTAGGCCACCGATCCGCGAAGGCTTGATGTTGACCATTCGCGGCGCGAACGGCAGCGACTCGATGTCGTCGATGGAGTGGATCGGCGCGTCCCAGGTGATCCGGTCGTGCACGTCGGCCAGCGCGGCGGCGGTCTCGGGCGTGACCACGTCTGGGTCCTCGAGCCAGGCGTCGGGGAACGCATCGACGACGCGCCCGTAGAGGACCGGGTCGGGTGCCTGGTCGACGACCGTGCCGCGGTAGAAGGACTTGAAGTCGATCGAGTCAACCGCTCCGGTGGCGACGAGCTCCTCGAACAGCTCCGGCGTCCACGAGCTCGTTGCGTCGAGCTTGAAGCGAAGCGTGGGGTAGCGCTCCAGGCGACTGCGCACCGGATCGAGCGAGGGCGGCTCTCCGAGGCGCAGCGACACGACGAACGTCAACGGGGCTGCGTCGCGGCCGAGGGCCTCGTGCAGCGACCGGCCCGCCTGGGTGAGCGCGAGATCAAGCGCCGCGCTGTGGAACGTCCAGCGGCGGTACAGGCGCGAGACCTCGGTCTTGGGCGCCACCGGGAACAGGTCGAGCGAGTCGATCAGCTCGCAGAACTCGCCGAGCGAAAAGCGTCCCGACAGGTCGTGGACGGCGCCCGCCTCCTGCAGCGCCACGTGATCCTCGCTCTGGTAGACGACGTCCTCGCCGACGCCCTCGACGCCGCCGCCGTCGAGGTGGACGAGCGTGGTCAGGCGCTCGAAGCCGCTCGACACCTGCGCGCGCAGGCCCTCCAGGCGGTAACCGTCGACCTCGAGCGGAAGGTCGGCTAGGAGGTCGAACGTGGCCACTGATCGGGAGGATATGTGACGGCGGCTTCGCGCCTGGTCCGCGGGCGCGCGACCCGAGGGTCAGCTCCCGCGCGACTCGGCGGACGCCCGCTCGGCCTCGAGGCGCGCGACCAGCTCCTCGAGGCGCAGCTCCTCGAGCCCCTGGCTCACGGCCTCGAGCTCGCGGGCGCAGTACTCGATCAGGTCGCGGCCCTCCTTCACGAGGTCGAGCGTCTCGCGCAGGCCGGCGTCGCCGGAGTCCAGGCGCCGGATGATCTCCTCGATTCGCGCCACGGCCTGCTCGTAGGTGGGTTGCGCGTTCATTGGTCCTGTTCGATGCGGGCGCCGAGCACCCCGTCATGGAAGCGCAGGCGCACCTCGCGCGCGTCGCGGGCGGCCGCGACCGAGCCGAGCGGCTCCCCACGTGGATCCTGGACGAGCGCGTAGCCGCGCGCCAGCGTGCGTTCGGGGTCGTGGGCGGCGAGCGCCAGCGCCAGGCGCTCGAGCTCGCGGCCGCGTCTCGCAGCCTCCGAGCCCTGAGTGCGCTCAGAAGTCCGGCTGATCACCAGCAGGTGGCGGTCGACCAGCGCCTGGCCCCGATCGCAGGCGCGCCGCGCGCTGGCCCGCAGCTCGCGCACGAGCTGGTGGAGGTGGCGGCGGTGACGGGAGACGTGCTGCATCGGAGCGCGCGACAAAAGCCCGAGTGCCCGCGCGCGGACCACGATCGCCCGCCGCGAGTGTCCACATAACCGGCTCGCCAGCGCGCCCAGCTCCGCGCGAGCGACACGGCAGGCGACCGGCACCGCGGCTTCCGCGGCGTGTGTCGGCGTCGAGCAACAGACTGCGGCGACGTCGTCGATCAGCGTCCGATCGGTGTGGTGGCCCACCGAGGAGATCACCGGGACGCGCAGCAGCGCCACCGTTCGGCACAGCGCCTCGTCGCAGAACGCGAACAGGTCGGCGAGCGAGCCGCCGCCGCGGGCGACGATCACCACCTCGACCTCCTCGATCGCGGCCAGCTCGCGCAACGCGGCCGCGATGCTCGGCGCGGCGTGGCGATCCTGGACCGGGGCGAACGCCCAGACGAGCCGGCCGGCCCAGCCGCGGCGGCGAAGGCCCGCCAGCACGTCGTCGCGGGCCTTGCCCTGCTCCCCGGTGACCACGCCGATCGTGCGCGGCAGCAGCGGCCGGCGCAGGCGCTTCTGAGGCTCCATCAAACCATCGGCGGCGAGCCGCCGGCGCAGCCGCTCGAGCGCGAGCAGCAGGTCGCCCTCGCCGGCGACGCGCAGCTCTGAGATCGCGAACGTGAACGACGGAGACGAGGATGAGCTGCCGGGGTAGTAGTCACAGCCGCCGCCGACGACGACCTGCATCCCGTCGCGCAAGGCAATCCCGATCCGGTCGAAGTCGTCTCGCCACATCGAGCACGGAAGCGCTCCCTGAGCGTCGCGCAGCTCGAAGTACACGCGAGCGCGCGCGGCCTTCAGGCCCCACAGCTCGCCGGTGAGCTGCACGCGCGCGAACTCGCGCAGCCGGCGGCGCAGCTGCTCGGCGTAGGCGCCGACCGGATACGGACCCGGAAACCGACTATCCGGAATGCCGAGGTCGACAGTGTTCTGGACCGTGCTCATCGGGAGCGCCGAAGCTAGCGCCAGGCCCGGATGAACCCGTGTAACAACGCCGGATCGGGGTATCTCCGAGAGCGTGGAAGCTACAACGGTGAAGGATCAATCTTCCGCCCGCGAGGGCGTGTCCTCGTTCGCCAAGTCGCTGTTCTTCGGCGAGATCCACGAGGACCTGGTGTTCCCGTACCCCCTGAGCGACGACGCCGAGCAGGACAAGGTCCGGTCTCTGATCGCCTCGGCGCGGGAGTTCGCGGCCGAGTCGATCGACGTGGCCAAGATCGAGGAGCAAGGCTGGATCGGCGACGACGTCGTCCGCGGCCTCGGCGAGCGCGGGCTGTGCGGGCTGTACGTGCCCGAGGAGTACGGCGGCCAAGGGCTGTCGCAGACGGGCTACTGCCGCGTGTTCGAGGCGTTCTCGCAGGTTGACGCGTCCGTCTCGGTGGTGATGGGCGTACACCAGTCGATCGGGATGAAGGGCATCGTGCTGTTCGGCTCAGACGAGCAGAAGGAGCGCTTCCTCCCGGATCTGGCGGCCGGTCGCAAGCTCGCCGCGTTCGCGCTCACCGAGCCCGAGGCGGGCTCCGACGCCTACCACCTGCAGTCGCGCGCGGTGCGCCAGTCCGACGGCTCGTGGCTGCTCAACGGCGAGAAGCGCTACATCGGCAACGGCTCGAAGGCCGGCGTGATCGTGACCTTCGCACGCGCGGAGCTTGATGGCAAGGATCGCCACATCGCGCTGATCCTCACCCCCGACATGGAGGGCTTCGAGGTCGGCGAGCGCTACGACACGATGGGCTTGCGCGGCAACGATCTGCGCCATCTCTACTACCACGACATCCGCGTCCCGGCCGAGAACGTCCTCGGCGAGCCCGGGGACGGCTTCCAGGTCGCGATGGAGGTCCTCAACAACGGCCGCATGAGCCTCGGCACGGGCTCGGTCGGCGCCGCCAAGAAGTTCCTCGACGTGGCGATCGAGCACGTCACCACGCGCCGGCAGTTCGAGCGGCCGCTGGCCGAGTTCGAGCTCGTGCAGGAGAAGATCGGCTGGATGGTGTCGTTCCTGTTCGGCCTGGAGTCGATGGCCTACATGACGACGGGTCTGGTGGACGCAGGCGTCCCGGACTACTCGCTGGAGTCGGCGATCTGCAAGGTCGCCGGCACCGAATTCCTCTGGTACCAGGGGAACCGGGCATTGCAGCTTGCCGGCGGCGAGGGCTACCTGCGCGACCACCCCTACGAGCGGGCGCTGCGCGACATCCGTGTGTTCCCGATCTTCGAAGGCGCCAACGACGTGCTGCGCGCGTTCATCGCCCTGACCGGCCTCAAGCCGCTGGGCGAGAAGCTCCAGGAGCTTCAGGGCATCGACTTGACCGATCCGATCCGCTCGATGGGCGTGGTCGCCGACTACGTCGGCGACCGGATCAAGCGCGAGGTCCGTCCCGACCGGCTCACACGCGCGCACGACGAGCTGGGCTCGCTGGCCGACCCGATCTCAGACCAGGTCAAGCAGCTCGCCGCGGTGTCGGAGAAGGCGCTGCGCAAGCACGGCAAGGACATCATCCTGCGCCAGTTCATCCAGAAGCGGATCGCCGACGCGGTCGCCGACATCTACGCCCAGGTGGCGGTGCTTTCGCGCGTGACTTCGATCTTCGAGGACCAGGGTGTCGAGGTCTCAGGCCAGGAGCGCTACATCGCCGAGACGTTCTGCACGCGCGCCGCCCGGCGCGTGCAGTCCAACCTGCGCCAGGTCGAGGACCACGACGACGACCGCATGACCGCGATCGCGAAACTCGCCTACAAGCGCGGCAATTACGGCTACGCGCTGTTCGAGGACTGAACCCGCGGCTATTCCGGCACGACGGGCGTGGCGCGGTACGTTGCGTCGTCCTCGAGGACCCGCGGATCGGCGGACTCGAACCACTTGCGGCTGAAGAAGCCCCGGTAGAACGGCCACGCGGCGAACATCAGGATGATCCCGAGGATCAGACCGCCGATGCCCACGAAGATCGGCGTCTGGATGCCGAGGATGGGCTTCGAGTAGTTGTACCCGGATTGGTTGAAGGAGCCGTAGGCCTTGATCCCGACGTACGCCATCATGATCCCGCCGACGACCGGGATCAGGCCGGCGAAGATGAAGTTGCGCGCGCTCTTGAGCAGGTCGTGGCGGAAGTAGACAGCGCACGCCAGCCCCGTGAAGCCGTAGTAGAAGCAGACCGCGAACCCGAGCGCGGAGATCGTGTCCCCGAGCACGTTCTGGTCGGGGTTGAATCCCAGCAGCGCGACCGTCCAGGCGATCGACAGGCCGCCCATCAGCAGCGTCGAGAACGTCGGCGTGAAGAAGCGCGGGTGGATGCGTCCGAACGCCTGCGGGATCGCGTTCCACTTCGCCATCGACAGCGTCGTGCGTGCGGTCGGCAGGATCGTCGTCTGTGTCGACGCCGACGCGGATGTCAGCACGCAGATGATCAGCAGCTTGTCGAGCCCGGATCCCAGCACGCCCTTGCCAAGGGCGTTCAGCACGTCATCGGAGTTGTTGGCGAGGAAGTTGGCGCCGTGGTAGGCCTGCGCGGCGGCGCTGACCGCCACGTAGATCAGCAGCAGGATCAGGGTGGCGACGACCGCCGCCTTGCCCGGCCCCCGGGTGCGGTCGCGCGATTCCTCGTTGACAGCGACACCCGAGTCCCACCCCCAGTAGATGAAGATCCCGAGCAGTACGCCGTCGATCAGCGCCGTCCAGCTGAGGTCGAACGGGTTGAACCACGAGGCGGAGACGTGGATCGAGCCCGACGGGCTGTTGGCGTACACCTTGACGAGCGCGATGACCACGAACAGCGCCAGCGTGAAGATCTCGAGGCTCAGCAGGAACGTTTGGATCCGCGCCGACAGCTCGATGCCGCGGTAGCAGATCCAAGTCATCACCGCGATCCACACGACCGCGCCGACGATCAGCCAGAAGTTGCTCGGCGCGCCGCCGGAGCTGAACAGCAGGAACGTGTAGTTGCTCGCGATCGCCGCCAGGGACGCCATCACGATGATGTCGGCGAGGAAGATCGCCCAGCCGTTGACCCACCCGATCTGCGGTCCGAACGCGCGCGTCACCCAAGCGAACGTGGTCCCGGCGTCCGGGTCGGCGAGGTTCAGGAAGCGGTACCCGACCGACACGAACAGGATCGGGATGAACGACACGATCAGCACCGCAGGCGCGTGGAAGCCCACGCCCGCGACGGCAACGATGAACCCGAGCGTCGCGGCGAGGCTGTAGGCGGGCGCCGTCGAGGCGATCGCGATGACGAGGTTCGAGATGTATCCGAGGGCGTCCGGCTTCAGGCCCTTGTTGCCGGGCACCGTCGTGTCGAGGACGGCTCCCGGCTGCGCGGTGGCGGTGGTGGACTCCAAAGCGGGCACAACCTATGCGGAGGGGCGGACGGAGGCAAGCCGCACGGCATCAGAAAGTACAGCGGTATTTGTACGGAATGTCCAATACGACCGGCTGTACGGTGCTTATTGATGCACCCGCGCGAGATTTCGGTGGCCGTTCTGGGCGCGGGCGGCACGATCGCGCCCGCGATCGTGGCCGACCTGGCGCAGTCCGAGGAGGTTCAGAGCATGACCCTCCTCGACCTCGACCGATCGAGAGCGCAGGCCGTCGCCGACGCCCACGGCGGCGGGAAGGCGTCAGCCGGCGAGATCGACGCGCGCTCGGTTGATGACCTCGCAGCCGCGATCGGCGGCGCGCGCATACTCGTCAACACGGCCTCCTACCGCATCAACCTCGAGGCGATGCGGGCCTGCCTGCAGGCGGGCTGCAACTACCTCGACCTGGGCGGGCTTTACTGGATGACCGGGCGCCAACGCGAGCTCGGCGATGAATTCGAACGGGCCGGGCTGCTGGCCGTCCTCGGCATCGGCTCGAGCCCCGGCAAGACCAACCTGATGGCCGCGCGCGGCGTTAGAGAATTGAGCGACGCGCAGGTCGACACGATCGACGTTATGGCGGCGGGCCGGGACCCGGCCGCACCCGATGACGGGCGGATGCGGCCGCCGTACGCGATCCAGACGCTGCTGGACGAGCTGACGCTGGCGCCGGTCGTGTTGCGCGACGGGCAGCCGGTCGAGATCGATGCGCTGAGTCCCGGAGGGAGCGTCAGCTACGGCGACCCGATCGGGACCGCCGAGACGATCTTCACGCTGCACTCGGAGCTGGCCACGTTCGGCGAGAGCTTCGGGTGCCGCGCGTCGAGCTTCCGGCTGTCGCTCGCCGGCCCGCTGCTCGAGCGCCTCAAGCAGCTCGTCGGCGCGCCCGCGGACGAGGTCGCGGCGGCGGCGCGCGAGGCGGCCTCCCCGTCAAACGAGACGGTGTCCGTGCATCTGGTGGCGCTGCGTACCGCCGACGGCCGGTCGCTGACCGTGCGTGCGATCAGTCGGCCCCACTTCGGGCTCGGCGGGTCGGTCGTGTCAACCGCAGCGCCGGCGGCGGCGACCGTGCGCCTGTTCGCGCGCGGATCGCTGACGGCGACCGGGGCTTTGCCGCCGGAACGGTGCATCGACCCCGACGAGATGTTCGCCGAGCTCGAGACTCGGGGCTGCAGCTTCAGCCTCGAGTGAGCTAGGACGAGGTGTCGACCCGGTCGGCCGCGCCGAGCATCGCCGCGGCCTCGGCGACGTAGCCGAACACCTGGGAGGTGCCCAGCGCGTTCCAGGGGTCGACGAGCAGGCAGTCTTCGGATGCTCCCGACACGATCTCCCGGACGGCCTCTGTGGTCTCGAAATCCGAGTGGTTGGTGGCGATGATCACTACGTCGGCGTCGTGGACGGCGTCGGCCAGCGGCTGTGTGGGCGTCGCGGCGCGGGGGTCGCACACCGCGACGTCGGCAAGCTCGCGCTCGAGCAGCCGGATCAGCTTGAACGACAGCGAGTCGCGCTCGTCGTCGGTGTCGCGCTTGAACGTGAGGCCAAGGACCGCCACCTTGCGCGACGAAAGGCTGCCCAGCCTGCGCTGGATCCCCTCGACCAAGAACAGCGGCACCGCCTCGTGCACGCGGGAGACCGCCAGCAGCATTCCCGGGGAGTTGGAGCGCTCCTCGGAGAACACGAAGTCCTTGCGCAGGCAGGTGCCGGCGGTCAGCCCCGGCATCGCGATCCCGCCGCGCGGATAGTCGTGGTTGATCAGGTCGATCACCTCGAACACGTTGGCGTCGTAGCGCTCGCAGTCCATCATCAGCAGGTTGGGGAGCGCGAACGTGGCGTAGCGGAGGATGTTGGTCCAGATCTTCGCGAGCTCGGCCTGCACCGGGGTGGTCCTCACGATCGGCGCGCCGAACACCGCGAACGTGCTCGCGGCGCGCTCCGTCGACGCCTCGCCGACGCCACCGATGATGCACGGCAGCGTCGAGAGCTCCTCCATGAACCGCCCGGCTGCGATCCGCTCGGGGGCATGGGCGACGAATATGTCCTCGCCCACCTTCAGCCCGCGCCGCTTCTCCACGTACCCGGCAACGAACTCGGTCGTCCCTGGCGCGATCGTCGAGCGCAGGATCAGGCTGTGGCCGGGGCGCAGCAGCGGCATCAGGTCGTCGACAGCGGCCCTGACCTGACGCAAGTCGCTCTCGAAGTGATCGAAGGACGGCGTCCCGATCGTGATCACGATGTCGTCGGCCGCGGCGGCGTCAGCGGCACGCTCGGCGAGCTGCAGGCGGCCGGTCGCGGCGACGCGGTCGAGCAGCTCCTGGGTTCCGGCCTCGGTCCACGGCATCCGGCCCGCGCGGATCGCGTCGAGCACCGCGCGATCGTGGTCGACGCCCAGGACGCGGGCCCCGCGGTCGGCGAACGAGAGGGCCAGCGGAAGACCCACGCGGCCCAGGCCGATCACCGAGATTGAATGCTCGTCTTTCATTCGCCTACTTAAACGTACTTCGGTCTGCGTCGGACCGGTGTCAGCGCGCTTGCAAGACGGGCGGCGCGGGACTCACCGGGTGTCGCCCGCCGACACGCTCGGCATCGGCTTCAGCCCCGGCTCCGCGGCGTGCCCGCGGACCTCTCCGGCGAACGCCAGCCTGTCCAGTCGCGCGATCTCACGCTCTCCCTCGACCCTGGCCGGATGGCCGGCGGGTAGGTCACGGATCAGCTTGCGAATCCGCTCTCGCAGTTGCAGCGCGAAATGCGGCGTCGATGCGCCCATCAGCTGCCGCACGTCGTCGATGGTCACCTCGCGACCGGGACGCAGACGATCTGGATTCTCGGCTTGACTCATTTCTGGGGAACGGCCTCGAGAAGGTTATCCACCTGGGCCTGTACTCCCACGGAGATCGCGCTCGGGTCGCCGATCATCCAGCCGTGGTTATAGACGGCGGCGGTGGGGCCTTCCTGGGTGAATCCGGGCGTCGCGTAGTCCAGGAAGAAGTTCAGAACCGTGGTCGGCAGCGCCGATGCGCTGTTGATCAGCAGTTGCGGGCCGTAGCTGCCGCTGGCCGACAGCGGCGCAGACGCGGCCGCATCGAGCGTCCGCTGGGCGTTGATCAGCGTGTAACCGTGGCCCGGGCTCCGCATCGCCCAGCCGAAGCTACCGGGCACGTGCGCGCACGGCTGATTAGCCGGGCACGGCGGGTCGCGATAGAGGGCAAACGCGACCGAGTTGGCCACCGGGTCCGAGGCGCCCACGCGCTTGACCGTGCCGTAGCGGTCGAGCTGCTTGAGGATGTTGTCGGGGATCACGCTGCTCGGTCCCAGCGCGAAGATGTGCGGCTTCTCGTGCGACTGCAGCGCCTCGCGAGTGGCCTGCGGGATCCCGGAGCGTGACACGAACAGGACCGGATTGCCGCTTTCGGCGGCCCAGCCGGCGGCGGGCATCGCGTACTGGGGGTCGTCGCCCGATGCGATCACCACGTCGCTGGAGGCCTTGCCGGCGGCCGCGCTGGCGAAGCGGTCGATGGCCGCGGCGAGCTTGTAGGGGTCGGCGCCCGAGATCGCCGTCGTCTTCACCCCGGACGGGGTGGGAACGTCGCCGATCCGGATCACCTGCGCGCCCCCGATGCTGCCGGCGCCGGTCGGGGCGAGCGTCGCGAGCGTGGTCTTGGTGGCGGACGGCAGCGAGGTCGATCCCGAAAGCAGGATCGGGGCGCGGATCGGGGAGGACATCAGCACCGACGAGGCGATCGCGGCCTGCCAGTCGTCGGTCGGCGCCAACGTGACGGCGGTGGGGTGGGTGCCGGCGGCCGCGGAGGGATACACGGCGATCGCCACCCCGGCCGCGTCGGCAACCGGATCGGCGCCCGGGACGCGGGTGGTGTTCTTGGTCGCGGTCGTCGGGAACCCGAGCTGCTGGGCGGCATTGGGGGTACTGGACTGGACGGCGCCGGTCGTCGACCCCTCGTGCACGAACACCGTGGTGCGCCGCCCGCCGCACCCGGCCAGCACCAAACAGATGCCCAACAGGGCTAGCCGGGAGGTCCTTCGCATGCAGCGGTGACGTTAGCGGGACAGCCGGGTTTCGGCGCCGGATCAGGCTCTCTTCGGGCTCCGAACACACCCCGCCGTGGCCAGGCAGGAAAACGCAACATTCAAGAGAAGGAGCATCGTGCCGAAACTCTGTGTATATTGCCGCAACGCCGAATCCGCGAACGACGTGTTTCGCGGAGCGGGGGACCCCAGTAGTTGGGGCTAATCCCATGGTGAAGCCATAGGAAGCGCAGGCTCTTTTAGCGCTAGCCCGTCAGCTAACCCCGCAGGCCGACGAAAGAGAATAGGACTTGCGGGTATTACGCCTGATACTTCCAACTGTTGCCATGCTTGCGCTGGCCTCTGCGCCAGTCGCCTCAGCCTCCGGCGGCGCGCCTGCCGTGCCGCCGTCTGACCCGACATCCGGCGGCGCCGGAGTCGGAGCGCCCCCACCGGCGCCCAGTACCCCCACCCAGCCGATCGTTCCCGGCTTCACCGCCAAGATCGTCAAGGGCGTCGCTTACGCCCCGTCGTACGCGCCGCTGGCGGTGCAGCAGGCGATCTGGGCGGGCAACAAGATCCGCCACAAGCCATACATCTTCGGTGGCGGGCACGCGGCGTTCATTGCCTCCGGATACGACTGCTCGGGCTCGGTGTCCTACGTCCTGCACGCCGCTGGCCTGCTCGCGTCGCCGTTTGACTCCAGCGACTTCATGCACTGGGGCCTGAAGGGCTTGGGCCACTGGATCACGGTCTACACGAACCCGGGTCACGCATTCGTGCAGATCGCAGGGATCCGCCTGGACACCTCGGCAGAGGGCGATCCTCACCCGGCCAAGGGCTCCGGTCCACGCTGGCGGCCGATCATGAAGTCGATCGACGGCTTCATGGCGCGCCACCCGTCGGGTTACTAGCCCGCTGCCACTAAAGCGTCCCGGATTCGGACCGCTCGCGGTGCGCGAGGATCTGTGCTCGCTCGGCGAGCCGGTTCTCGCGCCGCAAGCCCGCCTCGTGCTGGCGCCGCTCGTCGTCGGCCGTGGAGGCGATGATCGGCGGTACCTCTGAGGGCTCGCCGTTCTCGTCGAGCGCGACCATCGTCAGGTAGGCGGTGTTGGTGTGGCGGATCACCCCGGTGTGCGGGTTTTCGGCCTCCACGCGAACGCCAACCTCCATCGAGGTGCGCCAGGCCGCGTTGACCATCGCGTTGAGCGTGACAAGCTCGCCGACGTAGATCGGATACATGAAGTTCATGCGGTCCATCGCCGCGGTGACGACCCGCTTGCGCGAATGCCTGATCGCCGCGAGCGCCGCCGCCTCGTCGACCAGCTTCATGATCGTGCCGCCGTGGACGTTGCCGGCGGAGTTGGCGTGGCCGATGCCCATCCATCGCGCCAGCAGCGCAGCAGATTCCGAGGGGGACTTTGGATTCACGCGCTCGAATGCTAGTAACGCGCTGCAAACCCGATACTCCGCGGAGGTCCAGCCTCGCTACGCTTGAGGGGCTCGTTCAGACACGCCGCCAAGGAGGATGCGATGCCGGGTCTTTCCGGACGCATGTCGACAGTAATCAAAGCGAAGATCTCAAAGCTCCTCGACCGCGCCGAGGATCCCGCCGAGACGCTCGAGTACAGCTATCAGAAGCAGATCGAGCTGCTTCAGAACGTCAAGAAGGGGATCGCCGACGTCGTCACGTCGAAGAAGCGCCTGCAGCTGCAGACCCAGAAGCTCCAGGATCAGGTGGTCAAGCTCGACACGCAGGCGCGCCAGGCGCTCGCGGCCGGCAACGAGGAGCTCGCCCGAACTGCACTCGAGCGCAAGAACGTCGCTCAAACCGAGCTCCAGTCGCTCGACACGCAGGTCGCCCAGCTTGAGCAGCAGCAGCAGCAGATGGCGGAGTCTGAGCAGAAGCTGCGCGCCAAGATCGAGCAGTTCCGCTCCAAGAAGGAGGTCATCAAGGCCCAGTACTCGGCCGCCGAGGCCCAGGTGCGGATCTCCGAGGCGGCAACCGGCGTCGGCGAGGAGATGGCCGATGTCGGACTGGCGATGCAGCGGGCACTCGACAAGACCGAGAACATGAAGGCTCGCGCCGACGCCGTCCAGGAGCTCGAGGCAGCCGGCACGTTCGACGACATCACCGCGCTCGGCCCGGGCGAGGACGACATCGACCGTCAGCTCAAGGAGCTCTCGAGCACGAGCGAGGTCGACTCCGATCTGGCCAGGATGAAGGCCGAGCTCGGCATTGCGTCCCCGCCTCCGCCCGGGCAGCTCGGCGCAGGCGGAACCGCCACCCAGACCGACCCAAGCCAGCGGGCCGCCCCCAGCGAAGGACAAGCCCAGTGATCGTCAGGATCTCCACGGAGGGCCAGTATGAGCTTGGCGAGTCGGACGTCGAGGTTCTGAACGAGCTCGACAACCGCGCCGTCGCCGCCTGCGACACCAAGGACGAGGAGCAATTCCACGCCGTGTTCAACGAGCTGCTGGAGTTCGTGCGCAAGAACGGCTTGCCGGTGCCCGACGACAGGCTGGAGGCCTCGGATGTGATCCTGCCTCCGCCCGACGTCTCCCTGGAGGAGGCCAAGGCGGAGTTCAGCGGCGAGGGCCTGATCCCGGGATAGCCCCGCCGGCGGATTGCTTCCTGCCCACCGCGGGCAGCTACATCCCGTCTCGATGACAACCGAATCGCAGCACCTCGAGGCGCGCCCGCCCGGAGCCGGGCAGGTCGTCCTGCCGCCCGCTGCGCCGTTCCTCGCGCCCGCCGATCAGATTCGCATCCTCAGCGGCCTGAGCGACCCGGCGCTATCGGAGCTCGGCCTCGACGAGCTGCTGGACGAGGTGCTGGAGCGCGTTCAGCAAGCGCTGGGCGTGGATACGGTCGCGATCCTGCTGTACGACCCCGACGCCAGACGGCTCGTCGCGCGCGCGGCCAAGGGCATCGAAGAGGAGGTCGAGCAGGGCGTTCAGCTCCCGCTGGGCAAGGGGTTTGCGGGCCGGATCGCCGCCGAGCGCGTCGCGATCGCGATCGCCGACGTCGACCACGCCGACATCCTCAACCCGATCCTACGCGAGAAGGGCATCTGCTCGCTCCTGGGGCTGCCGCTGGTCGTCGAGGGCGATCTGATCGGCGTGCTGCACGTTGGATCGCTCGTTCCGCGAACCTTCCGCGAGCGCGACCTGGCGGTGCTCCAGGTCGCCGCCGCCCGTGTCGCGCCCGGCATCGAGCGTGCGCGGCTCTACTCGGCGCTGGAGCGCGAGCACCGGGTGGCCGTGATGCTTCAGCGCAGCCTGCTGCCGAGGGACGTGGCCGGCGTCGTCGGTGTCGGAGTGGCGGCCCGGTACCTGCCCGCCCGCGACGCCGTCGGCGGCGACTGGTACGACGTGATCGAGCTGCCTCACGGGCTGGTCGGGATCGCGATCGGCGATGTCGTCGGACATGGGATCAGGGCTGCGGCGCTGATGGGCCAGGTCCGCTTCGCGCTGCACGCCTACGCGCTGGAGGGGCACTCGCCCGGCCGGGCCCTCGAGCTCGTCGACCGCTACGTGCAGACGATGCGCGAGCACCCCATGGCGACGGCGGCGTACGCCGTGTTCGACACCGAGACGGGAGGCCTGCGGCTCGCGACGGCAGGCCACGTGCCGCCGATCATCGTCGGGCCGACGCGTGCGGTGGTGCTGGACGTACAGCCGGGCGCACCACTGGGCGCGTTCCGTTACGGAAGCTGCCCCGAGCACGAGCTGACGCTGGCGAGTGGCGAGATGATCCTGTTGTACACCGATGGGCTGGTCGAGCGCCGCGGCAACTCGCTCACGCAGGGGATCGAGGAGCTGCTGGCCGTCGTCAGAACAGGCGACACCGCCGAGCAGGCGTGCCGCAATGCCATGGAGGCCCTGGTCCCGCCCGAGGGCCTCGACGACGACGTGGCGATGCTGGTCCTGCACAACCTCCCCGTGCCGGCGGACTTGCGACTGTATCTGCCCGCAGATCCCAAGGCCCTGGCCGACGTTCGGCAGGTCGTGCGTCGCTGGCTGCGCGAGCGCGGCGCGGAGGGAGACGACGTCAACGAGATCACGCTCGCCGTGGGCGAGGCCTGTTCCAACGCGATCGAGCACGCCTACTCACCCGGGCCGGCGTGGTTCGAGTTCGAGGCGACCGAGTCCGGCGGCGAAGTGACGATCGCGGTTCGCGACACGGGGCGATGGCGGGAGGCCCGCGGCGACAACCGGGGGCGCGGTCTGAAGATCATCGACGCGGCGATGAGCGATGTGGAGCTGACGCCCACGAGCAACGGCACCGAGATCGTGATGCGCCGGCGGCTGAGGACCTCGTGATGCTCGCCGACGTGCAATTCGACATGCGCGATCAGGCGGTCGTGGCGAGGGTGACGGGAGAGGTCGACCTGTCCAACGCCACGCACATCTGTGACGCGATCGGTGAGGCGACGCCCAACACGGCGCTCGGGGTGGTGCTCGACCTGGGCGCCGTCGACTACCTCGACAGCGCCGGGATCCACCTGATCTACCGGCTGCGCGAGAACCTGCGAGCCCGTGGGCAGAAGCTGATGGTGGCGATTCCGGCGCAGTCTCCGGTGCGGGACTCGCTGCGCCTGGCCGGCGTCACGCAAAACCTGCCGATCGCGTCGTCGGCCGACGAGGCGCTGCTCGGCTTCGCGCCCGCTGCGTCGGGGCAGCGCCCCCCGGAGGCCTCAGATCGGGATACCCCACAGGGGGAACCAGCGGTCTAGCTCCTGCTCGAGCGGGAGCTCGGAGCTCATCTGCGCCTTGAGCACGAGCTCGCGCTCGTTGTCGCGCTGCTGGTCGCCGCCCGCAGGCACGAACGGGTAGAAGGCGCCGCGCTTGTAGTTGTAGATCCAGTACAGCGGGCGCTTGCGCGAGTCTTCGAAGGCGAACACCGCGCACAGCACGCGCTCGCCATAGCCGCCGGCCTCGAGCGCGCTCGACACGGCGTTGATGTTGACCACCAGGTCGTCGAACGTCCCGCCGCGCAGGACGAGCCACCGGAAGCCGTAGCTGTCGTCGGTGCTGTCCACCGTGGTGCCGCTGTCAGACGCGGTGCCTCGCACCACCTCTTCCATATCGCGCACGATTCCCTCGAAGTCGGCGGTCGCGAGCGGCTGAAAGACAATCGCTGCCGCACCTCGAGAGGTGATCGTAAGCGACGTCTCCAGCGTCACGTATGCCGTGCTCATCGCAAACAGCCGGTCGGGCGCCGGCCCTGCCAGCTTTCGCCTGCCCAGGAGGACGTCCAAGAACCCCATAGCCGCGATCTGAGCCCCGAGCGCCTAGCGCGCGGTCTGAAGCTGGGTCTCGAGACGCTCCAGCGCCGCGATCCGCTTATCGAGCGGCGGGTGGGTGGAGAACAGGCTCGCCACGGTCTGCTTGGCCTTCGGCGGGAAGATGTAGAACGCGGCCAGCTCGCCGTTCGCGGCTCGCAAGTCGCGCTGCGGGATCTGTGCCATGCCGCCGTCGATCTTCAGCAGCGCCGAGATCAGCGCGCTGGGCCGGCCGGTGATGATCGCCGAGCCGCGGTCGGCGGCGAACTCGCGGTAGCGCGACAGCGCCTGCAGCAGCAGCCAGGAGATCACGTAGACGGCCGCCGAGACCAGGATCACGACGATGAACGCGGGGCCGTTGTTGTTGTCGCGGTTGTCGAACGCGCCGCCGAACCAGAAGCCCATCTGCACGATGAACGCGGCGATCGAGGCGAAGAAGCTGGCGATCGTCATCACCAGCACGTCGCGGTTCTGGACGTGGGTCAGCTCGTGGCCCAGCACGGCCTCGAGCTCGGCGTCGTTGAGCAGGTCCATGATCCCCGTGGTGGCGCAGACCGTCGCTGTCTTGGGCGAGCGGCCGATCGCAAACGCGTTGGGCATCGGGGTATCGGCTACGGCGACGCGGGGCTTGGGGAGGTTGGCCTGGATGCACAGGCGCTCGATCAGGGCGTGCAGCCGAGGCGCCTCCTGCGGGCTCACCATGCGCGCACCCATCGACAGCAGCGCGATCTTGTCCGACGTGAAGTACTGGACCAGGAATAGGCCGCCGGCGATCACGGCGATCGTCACCGCGCCGGCGCCGGACGCGACCAGCACGCCGACCAGGACGGCGTAGACGAGACCCAGCAGGAACAGGGTCAGCAGCATCCGGGCCTGGAGCCCGGAATCGCGGCCGAATGATTTTGAGCGTGCCATCGCACCTTATGTTGGCAGACGAGTTAAGGAAATCGTGAAGGAATGCAAAGGAGAAGCGCATATCGGGGGTAGCATCCACGGCGGGATGGGCACGGGACGGCCGAAAAATTTTTTCTCGAAAGGGCTAAAGGTTTGGTGCACAGCGGCCGATTAAGGGCGGAGGTGCGCGCTAAGCGGGCATACCTGGCAGGTTTCGGGACGACGGGATCGCTGCTGGCCGGTGCCGCAGTGCTGTTCTTGATCGCCAGCGCCATCGTCTCTTTCAAGGGCTGGCCGCAGGTCGGGGCCCCCTCATCTCCCGTGGCCGTCAACGTCTCGGCGAACGCGCTTGGCGCTTCCGCGCCTAGCCGTGCGGTCGTGGCTGCGCTGACGACTGCTCCTGCCACCGCGGGCGCCGCCGCCCGACCGGCGAGTCGCGCTGGGAGCGCGGCGGGCGGCCGGCGTGGGTCGTTCGCGTCAGGGCCGGTGTCGCGCGCGCCCGGGCATCGCGCTCCGTCGCGCGGTGGGTCGACTCCGTCCGGCGGATCGGGCTCTGGCTCCAGTGGCTCAGGCGGTTCCGGGTCCGGTGGGGCGAACCCCGTAAGCGACCCGGGCGGGACCGTCAGCGGCGCCGCGGGGACCGTAACCGGCGCCGTGGGCCAGGCGGGCAACACCACCTCGGGCGCGGCCGGGAGCGTCGGTCACACCGTCAGCGGCGCCGGCGGCGCCGTGTCGAGCGCCGGCTCGGCGGTCGGATCGACCGTGTCGGGCGTGAGCAGCACCGTGTCCAGCGGCGTGTCGAACGTCAGCTCCGGGGTCGCCGGGGT
>DASSGR010000047.1:0-14342 GCA_035693425.1 Solirubrobacteraceae bacterium | reverse complement strand
GCGGGTGCGGCCGGCAGCGCCGGGAGCGCAAGCCCGAGGTCCCCGAACACGCGCTCGTAGAAGCCGTCCTCGCCGTGCAGATAGGCCTCGATCCTTTGCAGGAAGCGACCAGATTCGGCGCCCTGGATGATCCGGTGGTCGTAGGTCGAGGTCATCGTCATGACCTTCTCGGCGCCGATCGCCTCCGCGATCCGCCCCAGGCCCACCGGGTAGGCGATCGAGCCGGTCGCGACGATCGTCCCCTGGCCGGTCATCAGCCGCGGCACGGACGCGATCGTGCCGATCCCGCCGGGGTTGGTGAGCGAGACGTTCGCGCCGACCAGGTCGTCGGCGGTGAGCGTATTCGTGCGCGCCTTCTCGACGAGCGCGGTGTAGGCGTCGAGGAACTTGTCGAAGCTGAGGCGACCGGCATCGCGGATCACGGGGACCATCAGGGTCCGGCTGCCGTCCTTGCGCTCGACGTCGACCGCCAGGCCGAGGTTGCAGCCACCATCATCGACGCGATGGGGCTTGCCGTCGATCTCCTCGAAGTGATGGGTCATCACCGGGAGCTCCTCGGTGGCCACGCGCGCGATCGCGTAGGCGATCAGGTGGGTGAAGGAGACGCGATGTCCGGCGTGCTTGAGCGCCTGCCGGCGCTGCTCGAGCTCGGTGACGGCGAGCGTTCGGAACGAGGTCGCGGTCGGGATCGACCGGCTCTGGTCCATGTAGCGCGCGAGCGCCGCGGCGCCGCCCTTGATCAGCGTCGCGCCGCCCGGCTTGGGCGCCGGGGCGGCCTCCTGGGCGGGCGCCGCAGGTGCACCGTTGCCCGCTGCTGCCGCGAGCACATCCGCCTTGGTGATGCGGCCGCCACGTGCAGAGCCGTGCACGCTCGCCAGATCGATTCCCTGCTGGGCGGCGACGCGCCGAGCTACCGGCGAGGCGTTCCCCGCATCGGCGGGCGCTGGAGCGGGGGGCTGTGCGGTCGCGCCGTCGGTCTGAGCGGGCGCGGCGGGGGCGGTTGCCTGCGTGGCGCTGGCCTCGGCGCCGGCGGTCATGCGGGCGATCACCTGGCCGACCGAGACGGTCTCCCCGTCCTGGGCCAGGATCTCGACGATCTGGCCCGTGGCCGGTGCGGGTAGCTCCATGTCGACCTTGTCGGTCGAGATCTCGACCACGGTGTCGCCCTGCTTGACGGAGTCGCCGACCTTGACGGCCCACTCCAGGATCGTCCCCTCGGTGACCGACTCGCCGCCGGTTGGCGTGACGATGTCGATCGTCTCGCCGACGCTCGCCTCGGCAGCGGCAACGCCCTCGGCCTCGGTCGCCGCTCCCGCAACCTCCTCCTCAGGGGTGGCGGGCGGCGACTCCGCCGACACCGGCGTGGCCTCGGTGACGGCGCCGCCGTTGGGGGAGATCTCCGCCAGCACCGCGCCTACGGCAACCGTGTCGCCCTCGGCGGCGTGGATCTTGACGATCGTGCCCGAGGCCGGCGAGGGAACCTCGGCGTCGACCTTATCAGTCGAGATCTCGACGAGCGTCTCGTCGGCCTCGACGGTGTCGCCCTCGTGCTTGTGCCATTCGAGCACCGTCCCCTCGGCAACCGAGTCGCCCATGGCGGGCATGACGACCTCAACGATGCTGGTAACGCTTGTCATTTACCTTCAACTGTAACGACTGATCCGCGGTCCGGATACGTCCGGAACGTGTCCTTCGGCGCTGCTCGATCACGAACCCGAGCGACCCGGCAAACGGCCCGAGACCGCCCAGTACGACGACGTTGACGGCCAGCCACAAGGGAATGATCCGGGCGCGAGCGGCCGCCAGGCAGACGAGCGACATGCCGATCCACATCAGGCCGTGCGCCATCCCGAGGATGAACGTCGCCGGCTGGGGGGAACCCAGCACGAACGCGCAGATCAGCAGCGACACGTAAATGGCGGAATGGGTGAAGGACGCCACCTCCAGGCGCCCGAACGTGACCGCTTTCATGCCTGTGTGAGCAACGTCGCCATACGACGCAGCGGCTCGTCGGCCTCGGCCGGCCATCGATCCACGTCCTCGGGCCACCACGCGAACGCGTCGTGCTCGTCGTCGGGGGCGACGGTCACTCCTTCGGGGAGCCATGCCTGGCCGATCAGCATCGCGATCTGGGTCGGCAGCAGCACCAGCGCCTCGATCCGCAGTCTGTCCGCCTGCACCGACCATTCCTCGCGCAGCTCTCGGCCCAGCGTGTCCACCGGGTTCTCGTCGATCTCCACCGAGCCGGCGGCGCCCAACGCCCAGCGACCCGCCCAGGACGCAAGCCAGCTCGCGCGGCGGCCGGCCAGCCAGGCGCCGTCGGCCCCGCGCACCACGCACAGCACGGACATGCTCCGCGCCGCGAACTCCGGCAGCAGCCGCAAGGCCCAGCGCACGGGCTGGAGCTCCAGACACAGCCCGGCGTCGTCGGACTCGAAGTCGACCAACCTGGCCGCGAGTCCGTCGTGACTCGGCGAGCCGCGCTCGCGCAGCTCGTCGAGCGCCACGTCGGCGGCCTCGGTCGCGCCGGCCGACGGCTCGAACGTGTCGGCGTGCCAGCGCACGTCGACCTGGTCGGGCTCCCACGGACCTCGGGCGAGGATTGCCGCCGATGTCGACACGCACACACGGTAGCGAGGCCGATACGGTCTCGCGCGTGTCAGAGCGTCGCCTGAAGCACTGGGGATGGGGATACGAGGACGAGCAGCCCTCCCACGACGAGGTCACCCAGGCCGCGGCGTTCATCACCGGCCGGCTCGGCTTCGGATCCGCCGAGCCTGAGCGACCCGTACCGCTGTCCGAGGTGTCACTGCCGCCGCCGAGGCTGCGCCCACCCGCGTCGATCGATGGGATCTGCCGCAGTGACGACTACGACCGCGCGCTTCACGCTTACGGGCGCTCCTACCGCGACATCGTGCGCGCGTTTCGCGGGCGCTTCGACCACCCGCCCGACCTCGTCGCCCACCCGCGAGACGAGGACGACGTCCAGGCGGTGCTCGACTGGGCAGTGTCGGCGGGCGCGGCCGTCATCCCGTTCGGCGGGGGGACCAGCGTGGTCGGCGGGGTGACCGTCCCGCCGGGCGACCACACGGGCGTTGTGACACTCGACCTCAAGGCGCTGAACCGCGTGCTCGAGGTCGACCCGGTGTCGCTGTCGGCGAGGATCCAGGCGGGCGCCACGGGCCCGGGGCTGGAGGACCAGCTCGCCGAGCACGGCCTGACATTGCGCCACTTCCCGCAGTCGTTCCAGTTCTCGACGCTGGGAGGATGGATCGCCACCCGAGCCGGCGGCCACTTCGCGACGCTGTACACGCACATCGACGACCTCGTCGAGTCGGTGCGGGCCCTTACCCCCGCGGGCGTCTGGGAGTCGCGGCGGCTGCCCGGCTCGGGCGCGGGCGTCTCGCCCGATCGCATGCTGCTGGGATCCGAAGGCACCTTGGGGGTGATCACCGAGGCCTGGATGCGCGTGCGCCCCAGACCAACTCACCGCGCATCGGCCGCGGTTCGGTTCGATGACTTCGCGACCGGCGCCGGCGCCGTGCGTACGCTGTCGCAGTCGGGTCTGTATCCGACGAACTGCCGCCTGATCGACCCCGGCGAAGCCGCCCTGACCGGCGCGGGCGACGGGTCGCATGCGCTGCTCGTGCTCGGATTCGAATCCGCCGATCACGACGTCGAGCCGTGGATGACTCGCGCGCTGGAGTGCTGCTCTGATCATGGCGGCAGCTGGGAGCGCCGCGGGTCGGGCGGCGGCGACGATCGCGACGCGGCGGTCGGGAGCTGGCGCGAGGCGTTTCTGCGCGCGCCCTACTTGCGCGACACGCTGATCGCGATCGGGATCCTGTCGGAGACCTTCGAGACGGCGATCACCTGGGATCGCTTTGCGTCGTTTCACCAGACGGTGCTCGAGCGCGCCGCCGCGGCTGTGCGCGACGTGTCCGGCGCGGGCTCGGTGACGTGCAGGTTCACGCACGTGTACCCGGACGGTCCGGCGCCGTACTACACGATCCTGGCGCCCGCTGTGCGCGGTTCCGAATTGGAGCAGTGGGCGCAGATCAAGCAGGCGGCGTCGGACGCCGTGATCGAGTGCGGTGGCACGATCACCCACCACCACGCGGTCGGCCGCGATCATCGGCCCTGGTACGACCGTCAGCGTCCCGAGGCGTTCGCCCAGGCGCTGCGCGCCGCCAAACACGCCGTCGATCCATCCGGCGCGCTGAACCCGGGGGTTCTGATCGACGGATGATTGCCGATTAGTCTTCGTCCATGACCGCGCGAGCCGATCCCTATGTGGTGCTTGGCGTGCGCGCTGACGCCTCCGACGAGGAGATCCGCAGCGCCTACCGCCGGCTGGTGCAGCTGCACCACCCCGACCACAACAACGGGTCGGCCGAGTCCGAGCGTCGGTTCGAGGAGGTCCAGGACGCCTACGCACAGATCCGAAAGCTCCGGGCGCGTGGAGCACAGCCTCGTTCCGGCGCTGCTCAGTCCCCGCCTCCACCACAGCCGCCGTCGGACCCAACCCTCGACGCGCGGCTGAAGGACATGGAGCGCGACCTGCGCGAGGCGCATCTGGCCCGCGAGCGCGCACGCAGGGCCGCGGCCGAGGCCGCAGCAGAGGCGACTCCGCGCAAGCGGCCTTCCGACGAAGAGCTCGGCTACATCAAGACCGACGACAGCTTCTCGAAGATCTTCGCCGACGCGGGCGCGGCGCTGTCGGAGCAGCTCACGGAGCTGTTCGACGACGCTCGCGAGGAGATCAAGCGCCGCCGGAGCTGAGCACGCGCTCGTAGACGCGGTAGCGCTTGACGATCTTGCCGCCCATGGCCTCGAGACCGCGGTTCATGGCGCGGTTGCTCTCGAGGATCCAGCCCGCCTCGCCGTACTTGCGGCGCGTCCTGGCGGCCACCTCGAAGTGCTCCATGTACAGCTGCGCGGCGACGCCGGTGTGCTGGTACTCGGGCAGCACGCCCAGGAAGCCGACCCGCAGCCGGTCGATGATCTTGTACTTGTTCAGGTAGTACCACCAGCCGAGCGGCAGCAGCCGTCCGTTCATCTTCTTGAGGACCTGGTTGATGTCGGGGATCGTGATCGCCGCCGCCACGGTCTCGGTCTCGTTCTCGGCGATCATGAACCAGTCGCCGTCGAACACCAGCTGGTAGTTGACGGCCATCTCGTCGAGGTCCTGCTTGGACAGCGGGACGAATCCCCAGTTGCGCGACCAGGCCGCGTTGTAGACCTTCGCGAACTCGTCGAGGTCACGCCTGAGGCTTGAGCGGGTCATGTGGCGGATCGTGATCCCGTGCTTGGTGCGCGCCTGCTCTGCGATCTCGGGGATGATCGGTAGCAGCGTGTCGCGGTTGCCGACGTCTAGGCCCCAGCTGAACAGGTCCATCGCCTTGGTCAGACCGGCGGCCTCGCACTTCTGCTGGTAGTAGGGCGGATGCCACGGCTGCCGGATCAGCGGCTCGAGCGCGAAGCCCTCGATCACCACGCCCGACTCCTCGTTGAGCACGAAGTCCATCGGACCCACCATCCGGTCACAGCCGCGGTTGCGCAGCCAGTTCTCGGCCGCCGCCAGCAGAGCGTCGAGCACCTCCTGATCCTCCTCGAACTCCAGGAAGCCGAACATGCCCCACCGGTTTGAGTGAAACTCGTTGTAGGCGTGGTCGACCTGCGCGCTGATCCGTCCGACCACGCGGCCGTCGCGGCGGGCGAGGTAGTAGGCGGCGTCGGCGTGCTTGAAGTAGGCGTTGAACGGGCGCAGCAGGAACAGGTAGCGCTCGAGCTTGAGCGGCGGGATCCAGGGGGTGCCCGCGTGCAGCCGATACGGCAGCGCGACGAATTCGCGCAGGTCGCGTAGGCCTCTGACCTGGCGGATCTCCAGGGGCATCGGCGCGACACCGTAGCGGGCGCGGCATCAAGCCGCCGCGCGGCCCACTTGTCCGATCGCCGCCAACGAGGCAACCGCAGGCGGTAGAACATGCAGCAATGCCGGTCCCGCCCGAGATGTTCGACGACGACTACCTGTACTTCTACGCGGACCTGTTCGGACCGGAGCGCAGCGATGCCGAAGCCGAGCTCGTTGCGCGGCTGCTCAAACTGGAGCCGGGAATGCGGGTGCTCGACGTGCCCTGCGGCGAGGGACGGATCGCCGGCCGGCTCGCGCGGATGGGCTGCGAGGTGGTGGGTGTCGACTACACCGAGGCGTGGATCGCGCTCGCGCGCAAGCAATACCCGGAGGGGGCGTTTCACCGGGGGGACATGCGCTCGCTCGAGTACGACCAGGAGTTCGACGCGGTCGTCAACTGGTTCACGTCGTTCGGCTATTTCGATCGACTGACCAACGACCGGGTGCTCGGCTCGTTCGCGCGGGCGCTGCGGCCGGGCGGCAACCTGCTGCTCGAGGTCCACAATCCGTGGCGCCTTCAGCGGCTCACCGCGCTCGCCGGGGGCAGCAGCGCGTACGTCGTGGACCGCGACGGCGACATGATGGCCGACCGAGCGACCTACGACGGCGAGACGAGCACGTCCCGCACGGAGCGCTTCATCGTCCGCGATGGACACCTACGGCGACTCGAGTTCACCCTGGAGCAGGTGCCCGGGCCTGAGCTGGCCAACCGGCTGGAGCGCGCGGGATTTGCGAAGGTGGCGTTGTTCGGAGAGGGCGGCAGCACATTCGGGCCGGACAGCCGCCGGCTGATCGCGCTCGCCCACAAGAGTGCTGTAGGCGAGCCTCCTCCTGAGCGCCCGCCCGTGTCCCTGCGCGAGGTCGACGACGGCAACGTCCGCGCTGTCTGCGAGCTCAAGGTGGCGCCCACTCAGGAGAGCTACGTCGCGTCCAACGGGATGACAGTCGCCGAGTCGGCGTATGAGCCCCATGCCTGGCTTCGGGCGATCTACGCCGGCGACGAGCTTGTCGGCCTCCTCGGCCTGGTGGCTGACACCGAGACGCCCGACTACTGGCTCGCCCGGCTGATGATCGCCGGTCAGCACCAGGGCCGCGGCTACGGCCGCGACGCGATGGCGCTGCTCATCGAGCACGTGCGCTCGCTGCCCGAAGCGCACAAGCTCGAGACCAGCTGCGTCCCCGCCGACGACGGTCCGCTCGAGTTTTATCTGGGCCTCGGGTTCGAGCAGACCGGCGAGGTTCGGGAAGGCGAGCTCGTGCTCAGGCTGAGTCTCTGAGTCGCTCGAGCACGGCCTGCGCCGATGGTGCGACCTCCGGCGGCACGCGTTCGAGCAGCTCGCGCCAGCCGGGCTGCAGCTCGATCGCGGCCCGCACGTCCTGAACCCCGCGTTCGACGTCGCCCGCGTGCGCCGCTCCCAGCCCGGCCCAGAACAGCAGCTCGTGATTGTCGGGCGCCAGCGCCCGCGCGCGCTCGAACAGACGGGCCGCGTCGTCGTGGCGCCCCTCGTTGATGCAGTCGTCGGCCTCGCTGGCGAGCGCGTACGCCTCGTGCAGGTCGACGAGCCGGCGTAGCTCGACGAGCGGCTCCGGGTGATCCTCGACGCGCAGGGACACGACGTTCTGCCACGCCTCGCCGTTCGCGGGCACCACCAGGATCGCGGCGGACTGGCGGCCACGGACGTCGCCGCCCTCGCGCTCGGCGGCGTCGAGGGCAGCCAGCAGCCGATGGGTCAGCGATCCGCCGGTCTGGCGGTAGGTGTCCAGCATCGCCGGCCACACCGTCTCGGAGGCCATCATGTTCGCCTGGCAGGAGACCTCATCGGCGGTGCTGTGGCCGGCGAACGGGATCGCGCTCGAGCCGGTGTGCACCGCCACGCGCCCGACGGCATCGACGACCGCCACCTGGCGTCCGGCGGAGCCGGAATCCTCCGCCACGAGCCGCTCGAGCGCCTCGCCCGCCGACGCGCCGAATCGCATCAGGCCCAGCGCACCAGGGCCGTAGGACGGCAGCACGTTGGCCTGAGTGGCGACCGCGCCGACCCCCGGCTCTGCCCACGGCACGATCGGTCCGACCGAGAACCAGTGCGACTGGACCGCGACGCCGAGCTCGCCGGTGGCCGGGTCGCGGGCGACGATCGAGTACGTCATGCGGTTCAGTATGAATGCAAGATGACCCGGATCGCGGTGTTGGGACCAGGCGGGGTGGGCGGCTTTCTGGCCGCTGCCCTGTCGCATGCGGACGAGGACGTGACGGTCGTCGGCCGCGAGCCGACGGTGGAGCGGATCGGCGCCGACGGCATCCACCTGACCAGCGTGCTGCTGGGGGAGTTCACGGCGCGGCCCGCGACGACGGCGAAGCTCGGTGCCGCGGTCGATGTCCTGTTCGTCGCGACCAAGGCCACCGGCCTGGACGCGGCTCTGCCCCGGATCCGGTCAGAGCCCGCGCTGGTCGTGCCGCTGCTCAACGGCCTCGACCACATGCAGCTCCTGCGCGAGCGCTTTGCGACCGTCGCGGCGGGGACGATCCGGATCGAGGCCGACCGGCGCGAGCCGGGCTTGATCGTTCAGACGAGCCCGGCAGTGCGGGTCGAGCTGGCGTCCGACGATCCGGGGATGCGGCCGGCGCTCGAGCGCCTCGCGGGCATGCTTGACGCGGCCGGGGTGCCCGCCCTGGTCGGGCGCGGCGAGGCGCAGATCCTGTGGTCAAAGCTCGTGCGGCTGACCGCGCTGGCGTGCACGACCAGCGCCAGCGACCAGCCGATCGGGTTCATCCGCGCCGATCCCGAGTGGCGCCGGACCCTCGAAGCATGCGTGCAGGAGGCGGCGGCGGTGGCCAACGCCGACGGTGCCGAGCTCGATCCCGGCGGGCCACTGGGCGAGCTCGAGGCCGCGCACGCGGAGCTGGGTTCGTCGATGCGGCGCGACATCGCAGCCGGTCGCGAGCCCGAGCTCGACGCGATCGCCGGCTCGGTGCTGCGCGCGGGGCGCCGCCACGGGATCGACTGCCCCACGATCGAGCGACTCAGCGGCGAGATCGCCGCGCGTGCGGGGATCCCGAAGCCGACGGTCTAGAACGGAGGCTTGATCTGCGGCGGGGGACCGGGCCCCGGCGCGTGGGCGGGCTCGGCGATCTCCTCGGAGGCGATCGCGTCGACGACCTCTTCCTCCTCCTCGACCGCGCCTTCGCCGTGGTCGCCGTCGCAGAGGATCCGGAACTGGCCCGTCATGCCGCCGTCGGCCTGCAGGACGATCCCGGGGAGGAGCTCCTCGCCCTCCTCGAGCCCGAGGCGCTCAATATCGAAGTACGCCATCCCGATTCCCCAGGTGTGATGACCCGGGTTCTCGCGGTCGTGCGCGGCCACTCCCTGGGACACGCGCTCCAGCAGGTATCCGATCTTGCTCGGAGACGCCATCGCCCCAGAGCGTACCCAGAAAGCTCCGCGGCGTAGCCTGTCACGGCATGGCACTAATTCACACCTGCTACCGCATCACCGACATCGACCGGTCGGTGGCGTTCTACAACGCGCTCGGCTTCGAGGAGATCGGACGGATCCCGATCCGCGACGAGGCCACCAACGTCTTCATGAACCAGCCCGGGGACGGCGACAGCCCGCGCCTGGAGCTGACGTTCAACCACGGCAAGACCGACCCCTACGACATCGGCACGGGCTACGGGCACATCGCGATCACCTCCGACGACCTCGACGGCACGCTCGCGAACCTCAAGGAGCAGGGGATCGAGCCCGAGCGGCCGCCCTACTCGATCCGCGAGGGCGGCAACCGGCTGTGCTTCGTGCGCGATCCTGACGGCTACCGGATCGAGATCATCGAGCGCACGTCGTGATCGTCGAACGGTCGATGAACGACGACTTCGTGTCCAACACCTACGTGGTGGCGGACGAGCCCGGGGGCCACGCGGTCATGATCGACGCGGGTGGCCCGGTTGAGCCGCTGCTGCAGTTCCTCACGCGCGGGCCCTTTGAGCTCACCCACATCCTGCTCACGCACCACCACCACGACCACGTCTCCGAGGTGGACAAGGTGCTCGAGCGCCATCCCGGGACACCGGTGCTGATCCACGAGCTCGAGCGCGATCGCGTCCCGGCGGCGACGGGGACCATGGAGCCGGGCGCCGTGATCACCAGCGGCGCGCTCGAGATCGAGCCGATCCACACGCCCGGACACACCGCCGGGATGCTGTCGCTGCTGATCAACGGGACCGACGTGTTCACCGGCGACACGCTGTTCAAGGGCTCGGTCGGCGGCGTGCGCGCGCCGGGTTCGACCTCCTACGAGGACCTGCGCACGTCGATCATGGACAAGCTCCTCAAGCTGCCGCCGTCGACCCGGATCCATCCCGGGCACACGGACCCGACGACGGTCGGCGACGAGCTCGAGAGCAACAAGTTCGTGCGGATCTGGCGAGGTCTCGACGAAGAGGGCAGCGAGCCATGCACCGCGCTGGGCGAGCCCGCCACGCTGATCCTGCTCGGGGACGATTACGACGGAGGCCACAAGGCGTGGGTGCGATGGCCGGACGGCTCGGACGACATCGTGCCGGGCTCGCGGGTCTCCCGGGCCTAGCTCGCGCGGCCGGTCCACATGGCCCGGCTGGCCCCTGGCCCGGCTAGCATGTCTATCTAACAGTGGCGAGAGACAAGATCCCCACCTCACGCGTGGGGCGCACCGCCAAAATCGGGGGGCTTGCAGCAGGCCAGGCGATCCGTCAGGCGGGCACCCGCGCAGCAAACGTGGCGCGCAGCAAGGAGCGGGGCGACGCGGCGCTCGAACGGCGCCAGATCGAGGCGGCCGAGCAGATCGTGGCCGCGTTGGGGACGATGAAGGGCGCGGCGATGAAGCTCGGGCAGGTGATGTCGTTCCTCGACGTCGGCCTCGTGCCCGAGGAGTACCGCGACGAGTTCCAGCGAAAGCTCGCTGCGCTGCGCGACGCGGCGCCGACGGTCACCTTCAAGGAGATGCGCAAGGTGATCGAGGACGAGCTCGACGATCCGATCGACGAGGTGTTCGAGAGCTTCGACGAGGACCCGATCGCGGCCGCCTCGATCGGCCAGGTCTATCGCGCCCGACTCCAGGACGGCCGGGATGTCGCGGTCAAGGTGCAGTACCCGGGCGTCGCCGCGGCCGTACGCGCCGACATGCAGAACCTCGGGCTGATCCTGCGGCTTGCCAAGCGCATCGCTCCGGGGATGGATCCGCAGGCGATCGGCCGCGAGATCTCCGAGCGCATCGAGGAGGAGCTCGATTACGAGCTCGAGGCCCAGAACCAGCGCACGCTGGCTCGCATCTTCCGAAACCATCCGTTCATCGTGGTGCCCGGAGTCGTGACATCGCTGTCGCGCGAGCGGGTGCTCGTCAGCGAGTACGTCGAGGGGACGGGCTTCGAGGACCTCAAGACCTATCCCCAGGCGGACCGCGACCGGATCGGCGAGATCCTGTTCCGCTTCTACTTCGGCTGCCTGTATCGCCATCGCCAGTTCTCCGGCGACCCCCACCCCGGCAACTCGCGGTTGATGGAGGACGGGAGGATGGCGTTCTTTGACTTCGGTTTGTTCAAGCGGATGCCGCCGGGCGCTGTTGAGCTCGAGATGGCTGTCGCGCGCGCGATCATCGAGGGGGACAGCGTGACGATCATGCAACTTGGCACCGAGGTGGGCTTCTTCCCGGAGCCCGAGAAGTTCGATCCCGAGCGCGTGCTGGCGCATTTCCGGGCCGCGACGTCGTGGTACACGGTCGACCAGGAGATCGAGCTGACGCCCGAGTACGCCACGCAGGTGCTGATCGACATGAGCGATCCGCGGTCGGAGTACTTCGGCCAGCTCCGCCACGAGTCAGCGCCGCCGGACCACATCTTCGGCCGGCGCATGGAGGTGCTGACGCTCGCGGTCCTGTCCCAGCTGCACGCGCGTGGCAACTTCCACCGGATCGCGCGCGAGTGGTTCTACGACGACGAGCCGGCCACCGAGCTGGGACGCCAGGAGGCGGCGTTCTACAGCCGCGCGGCGGCCTGACCAACGCTCTCGCGTTTGGCCTCAGCCACATCCCGAGCACGGACAATCGTCGCCACGCCTTCGAGACGGTCGCGCCCCCTGCGGCATCCACCGCAACCCCAGGTCCCGGGGTGATCGCGCCCTCACTGTACATGGCACCCCGGTCAGGTGCAATGCATTCTTATGGTCTGTTCACACCCGGCGAGTCTGCGTTCACACGCGCTGGATCTGGACCAGGCTTGTGGTTCCCGGCAGCCCGCTCGGCAGCCCGGCGGTGATCCCGATACGCGCTCCGGGCCTGACCCAGCCGAGCTCGACGACGCGCCGAGCGGAGTCTGCGATCAGCGCCTCGGTGATCTCGTGCCGGCGGATCGAGGCCGCCTGCACGCCCCACATCAGGCTGCACCGCCGGACGGTCTCCTTGCCCGGCGACAACGCGTAGATCGGGACCTGCGGCCGGTGCGCGGAGATCAGCCTGGCCGATCGGCCCGACAGGGTGGGGACGACCAGTGCCGCAAGATGGAGATCACGCGCGGCCGCGCAGGCGCTGTAGGCGACCGTGTACGCGGGGTCGCGCGCGTCGCGCCTGACCCGCTCCTCGTTCCAGGTCCGGTAGGGGAGCGAGTGCTCGGTGCGCTCCGCGATCGAGGCCATCATCTCGACCGCCTCGCACGGATACTGGCCGACCGCCGTCTCCTGCGACAGCATCACAGCGTCGGTTCCGTCGAGGATCGCGTTCGCCACGTCCGCCACCTCGGCACGCGTGGGACGCGACGAGTTGACCATCGAGTCGAGCATCTGGGTGGCCGTGATCGAAGGCCGGGCGAGCCTGCCCGCGACGCGCAGCAGCTGCTTCTGGACGATCGGGACGTCTTCGATCGGCAGCTCGATGCCGAGGTCGCCGCGCGCCACCATCACGCAGTCGGCCGCCCTGATGATCTCCTCGGCCGCATCGACGGCCTGCGGCTTCTCGATCTTGGCGATCAGCGGCAGGCGGGTGTGCTTGCGCACGCTGGTCACGTCCTCGGCCGTGCGAACGAACGACAGCGCGACCAGGTCGACGTTGATCGACTCGCCGAACCTGAGCATCTCGAGGTCCTCCTCGGGGACCGCTGGCAGGCCGCGGGTCGAGCCTGGGATGTTCAGCCCCTGTCGCGAGGCGACGGTGCCGCCGACCTCGACCGCGGTCACGATCTCGCCGTTGTTCTGGCTGACGTCGGTCACCCGAAGGCGGATCGCGCCGTCGGCCAGGTACACGACGTCGTCGGGATCCACGGCGCCGGCCAGGCCGCCCCATGTGACCGACATCGAGCGCCCGTTGCCGATGTCGTCGGATCCGCATCTGAGCATCAGCTTCTCGCCGGGCTTGAGCTCGGCGATCCCATCTTCGAGCGCGCCGATCCGGAGCTTGGGCCCAGGCAGGTCCTGGAGGATGGCGACCTGACGGCCGGAGGCGTTGGCGGCGGCGCGGACGCGCTCGGCGTTCTCCGCGTGGATCTCGCGGCTACCGTGGGAGAAGTTCAGGCGGGCCACATCGAGCCCGGCATCGACCATGCGCTTGAGCGTCTCGGGCTCGCGAGACGCCGGTCCGATGGTTGCGACGATCTTTGTGCGGCGCATATTGCCCTTGAAGCTACTGCACGCGGTATTGGGACTCGTTAGCGAGCGGTGAGCGAAAGGGTCTCGCCGTCGACGCTGAGGCGGCCGCCGTCGCGAAGGTCGCAGATCATGTCCCAATGCAACGCGGACTGATTTGCGCCGCCCGTCTCCGGATACGAGCGGCCCAGCGCCAGGTGCACGGTGCCGGCCATCTTCTCGTCGAGCAGGATCGACCCGGTGGGGCGGTCGATGCCCACGTTGGTCCCGATCCCGAGCTCGCCGAGGAAGCGCGCCCCCGTGTCTGTCTCTAAAGCTGTCTGAAGGTACTTGTCGCCCCGCTGCGCCTTCGCACTCACCACGCGCCCCTCGGCGAACGTCAAGGTGATGTCGGCCACCTCCACCCCGCGCGGGCTGGATGGGATGGTGAACCGCACAGTGCCGTTTGCCGAGTCCTCGAGCGGGCCTGTGAACACCTCGCCGCTGGGCATGTTGTGCTTGCCGTCGGAGTTGATCCAGGTGCGTCCGTCGACGCGCAGGCGCAGATCGGTGTCGGGCGCCTCGATCCGGATCTCCCGCCCCGGGGTGAGGCGTTCGACGAGCCGCTGCTGGACCCGGGTCAACTCCATCCAGGCCTGCACCGGATCGGGACGGTCCAGGAACAGCGCTCTCGTGACGAACGCCGCGTAGTCGTCTTCGCTCATCCCAGCCTGCTGCGCGGCGGCGGCGGTCGGCCACAGCGTCCCGCACCAACGCGACGCCAGACGCGCCTCGTGGATCGGCGCGCGCGCACGCCCGGCGCGCGCGATCCGCTTCGGGTCAAC
>DASSGR010000046.1:0-35597 GCA_035693425.1 Solirubrobacteraceae bacterium | reverse complement strand
ACGGGACAGGCGCACGCGTCCTGCGGCCATCGCGTAGCGCCGGAACAGCAGCGCGACGACCGCGACCGCCGCGGCGATCGATGCGGGCTCGTCGTCCCAGACAGGCGCCGCCAGCGCCGCGCCGTAGCCGGCGGCCACCGCCGCACGGTCCGCCGCGCGCTGTGGGCGACCGTCGGGGAAGGCCAGCAGCAACTGCAGCAGCGGGCCGCGGTGGAGATAGACCAGCGGCTCGAATACCGTCCCGGCAAACCAGGCCACTCCAGCGGCCCCCAGCAGCGGCCCCGCGAGCTGGCCACGCGCTCGCGCCGTCGCGAACAGCCCGGCCGCGAGCAGCCCCCACCCAGTCAGCAGGTCGAGCGTCGCGGCGCGCAGATCGTCGGCGCCGAACGCGGTCCACTCGGCCGCGACGCCCAGTAGCGCGACCGCCGTCCACGCGGCCAGATTCAGGCCGCGCGCAGGGTTAACCAAGGACCTCCGCAAGCGCCTTCCCTGACAGCACGCTTTTTGCGATGAAGCCACGCGCGGGCGCGGCTGCGACGCGGGACCCGTACGTCCGCTCCGGCCGACCGGAGATCAGCACGACGTCCGGCGGCTCCGCGATCTCGGCGATCCGCTCGGCCACACCGAAGCCATCCAGGCCGCCCGGCAGTTGCAGATCGAGCAGCACGATCGCCGGCCGCAGCCGCTCGACGGCGGCCAACGCGGCCGGCCCGTCCTCGACCGCTCCCACCACCTCGAAGCCCTCCGCGCTCAAAAGCGCCGAGGCCGCCTCGCGGAAATCCGGCTGGTCATCCACGATCAGCACCGAGGGTCGCACGCACCGATCATCTCAGAACTCCCGAGCCGCGCCATCGTGGCTAGCCACGGGACCAGGACGGAGCCGTTCATGGACCGCTCGGCGAGTAAGCGCAGAAAGTTCGACCCGGCACCCGAGCCTTCTCCGTAACGGGCTGCCTACGCAAAGCGCGACCTGGATCGCGCCATCGCCTAGATTGGTCCCGTCGATCCGAGTAACCAAGAGCCCGCTCTGCGCTACCCCGGCGGGCTTCTGCATCGTCGCCAGAGCAGCCACGGCGGCGAGACTGGCGCATTAGGCGTGAAGGGGCAGTCTCTCGGCACGGCTCTCTGGCTGAGCTCCGAATGTCTGGACGCGTTGCGGCAGTCCTGCTTCGTGCTGTCGGCGAGCATGTCGACCACGCAAGAGCCGAGAACCGCAACGGATACAGGGAACCCGGTTGGGTCCGGTATGGGACTGGTGGGCACGACGGAAACCCCCTGTCGACGGCGGTAGCGTCCGGGCTGTGACGGTCAACGCGTCACACGTGGGAACCGATCGGTTTACAGAGCGCCGACGCGCCGGGGCGTTGGCCCGGCATTTTCGGGAGGCTGAGGGCCTCTCGATCGCCGAGATCGCGGACCGTCTCGGCCGGTCGCCGGCGACGGTCAGGGCGTACTTTCACGACCCCTCGGGGGAGAAGGCGCGGGCGGTCAAGGCCCGCTACTTGGGGGTGTGCCGGGGCTGCGGGGCGTACACGCAGCCGCGCAACGGCAAGGGTGACGCGTACGCATCTGCAAGGCCTGTCACCCAGGCGCGATCGAGCGTCGCTGGACGGCCGAGCGAGCGCTCGCGGCGATGCGCGAGTGGAACGCCCGCTACGGGCGGCTGCCCTCGTCCCACGACTGGTCGCGCACGCACGCCGGTCGGCGTGGGGGACAGCCGCTCGAGCGGCTGTCCCGAGGAGAGTGGCCAGCAGCAAGCGTGGTCATCCGTCTGGTCGGCACGTGGCCTATGCCCGCGCGACAGCTCGATCGGAGAGCCAGGAGGCGTCGGCAAGCCTGCCACCGTCGGCGTCGTCGGCGTTGAGCAGCAACTCGAGTCGCCGATTAATCTCGCCCACTCGATACACGCGTGCGCACGAAGTATGAGCGAACGGGAGCGACAGTCTGGCTGCCCGCTTAGGCACGCGCGGGTATCAGGCCGGCGATCAGGGAACGCACCGGCTTTGATCGTCGCGAGGCTGGCACCCGCATCGCGCCGCAGGTAGCGAATCAGATAGACGTCGAGCGCGCTGAGTAGTAGCTGCGCGTTGACCGGACCGTCGAGCGCCGGCGAGATTTTACGGATCAGGCTCGCTGAGCCATGTCACGTGAACACCCTCACGTGCGGGCACAGCACGACGTCCAACTCGAGCGGGGCCTCAGGAAGTGTCCTCAGGATCCACCCACAGCTAGCCCGTGGTCAGATTGGTACGGGCGGTGGCGACGTAGGTCATGCAGTCGCCTTGGTTCTTGAACGGGCTCCCCTTGTTGTCGGTGTAGTTCTGCCATCCGCCGCTCTTGCAGTCGCCCGTGCTTGTCGGAGCCAGGGTGTACGAGACAGTCGCGGTGAAATCGACCCCAGTCGGGTTACTGGTCGGAAAGCTCGTACAGTTCACAACCGTGAACAGCAAGCTGTTTGCGCCCGACGGTAGCGATCCGCTGAACGACAGCGGAGTCGTGAACCCGGCCACCTGGTCCGCGCACGAGCCGTTTTGGCCCAGCTGCGTCCCACGACCCGACGCCGCGCCCTGATCATCGGCCAGGAATTGACCTGAGATGGTTGGGTTCACCGCATTGGCGGGAGTCAGGCTCGTCCGATAGTAGGTGATGATGCCACCAGTGCCATTGAACCCGCCATCCGAGTACACGCTGTCCCAGCCGCTGCCAGCGATAGACGACCAGCCTGGATTCGGAGCGACATTGAAAGCCTGGAACCAGCTGCTCCCATCAAACGAAGCCTGAACGTTGGGATCGGACGTGCCAGGCACACCCGGTCCGCTCTGCACCGTTCTTGTATGCACGAGCGCTGCCGACGCGCCTCCGGCGAACACACAGCATACGACGGTGACCATAGCTGCCAAACTCAGTTGCCTGGCTGCTTTACGGAGCATTGCTGCATCCTTCCTGAGGCTGCCACGCATGCCGCCTGTATGGGATTCGGCGCAGCGCCCGGAATCCCTTGCAGTGACTCCTGACGCCCCCCGGCGTCGCTGTGATGGCGGAAGTCCAATCCCCTATCCGCTCCGCGCTATTCGAGCTTAACCACAATGTCTGTGGTATGTCAAGCCGACGCCTCCCACACCACGCGGCACACGAGCGAAACCGAGCAGACATGCCCCAAAAAGGTAAGTGTTAGAGCACTTCCTCGCTTAGCCGCGCAGTCATCATCAAGTCGTCGATCAAGGATTGCCACCCTGTTCCCTACTCGGCACCAGCCGCGCGGCGCCAGGCGCCTCTCGCCTACCCGACCAACCACCGGCTCGGCGCTCGGTCTGGCAATTTTGCAGACGAATGGCCGCTGCCGCAACGGACGGTGCGACGCCGGTCGCACGAAACGAGTGAACTACCGGACCGGCGGATCAGGCTGATGTGATCGAGTAGCCCCGGGTCTGTGCTCAACGACCTGGCCCCGCCCTCGACGTGCGCCGCCGGCAACGGCGGGGTGCGAAGCTCGAGGGGAAGCCGAAGGGCTCCCGTTCCATCCAGGGCCACAGACCAGGGGCAGGCCGGACGGGTGAAGAACCTAAACCTCCGACGGATGCCTCGTAAAGGGGGGCCCTCGTCGATGGGATGTCGTCGGCGAGGACGTAAGGACTGGCCGTGGAAGAGCGGCAGGCGCCGCCCGAGCACGTCCCTCGGCCGGAAGAGCACCGCCGTCCTCGGGGCATAGAAGGCACCTGTCAAGGCCGCAGCTCGAACGTGCGGAAAGCGGTAACCCCGTCGAGGTCCGGCCGGGATTCTCGTTCGGTAAGCCGACCGTCAGGAGAGCCCAACTCCTCGGCGGGCATCGGATGACCGAGAAGCGAATGCCGGCAGCGGAAACGCAGCGGGAAACCGGGACCATATGGCCACCACCCCCTCCAGGCGGTCGTCCCGCATACCGGCCGGATACGGACCCCCGGTGGTCCGGCGCGAAAGCGCGCCGACGCGATCAGGTGAGCGGGGCTATCCGACAAACGCGACAGCACACGCATCTCGTCGGCTCGCTTCTGAACCCTCATGGTCGTGGAAGCCGGCCTCGTTTGGGACCTCGTTTCATTCTGCGGCGGTAATCCCGGTCGTCTCGCCCAGTCACCTGCTCCGCGCGGATACGAGGGAACTCGGTCGGGTCCGTCCGCTCTGTGTGACTGGTGGGCGCGACGAAAACCCCAATCGACGGGGTTAACGTCAGAGCGTGTGGCCGGCGATGCGTCACACACCCGGACTGATCGGGTTGCGGAGCGCCGACGCGCCGTGGCGCTGGCCCGGCATTTTCGGCAGGCTGAGGGCCTCTCGATCGCCGAGATAGCCGATCGCCTCGGTCGCTCGCCGGCGACCGTCAAGGCGTACTTCTACGACCCGACCGGAGAGAAGGCGCGCGCGGTCAAGGCACGCTACGTCGGTGTGTGCAGGGGGTGCGGCGCGTACACGCAGCCGCGCAACGGAAAGGGTGACGCGTACGCGTACTGCAAGGCCTGTCATCCGGGCGCATTGCAGCGTCTCTGGACCGCTGAGAGGGTGCTTGCCGCGATGCTTGATTGGCGAGATAGCTACGACCGACTGCCCACGTCATATGACTGGTCGAGGACGCACGCACGCCGGCGTGGGGGAGAGGCGGTACGGCGTCTCGCCCAGGGAGAGTGGCCGGCGGCGAGCGTCGTCACACGCTTATTCGGTGCGTGGAGCGGCGCCCGCGCGGTGGCCGAGCAGCGGGCCGGGGAGATGACGCGGGAACCGGCGTCGGCGTCCTCGCTCGACCTCCCTGCCCAAACCCAGGTACGTGGCGCACTCCCGTGCAGAGCGCCCTAACCGCGGGGCTTCTCGGTGCCCATGGCATACCTGAAACCGAAGGCCCGTCGCTGCACCGGACCCAGGTTCGGGGCAGCGGTATCGGCGCCAAGATCTCAGCACTCGATACGACCAGAGCCGGCATCACAGCGAACTTGACGTAGGGATGGTCGATCGTGTCCTAACCGACAGCGATGTGGCGGCGATCGCGGAAGCGACGGCGGAGAGGATCGCTGAGATGGTGGGCCCGCCGGGGACGTTCGCGCTGGTCGACGCGCGGCGGCTCGCGCCAGACCTAGGTGTTTCGATCGACTATGTGTATGCGCACGCGACCGAGCTGGGCGCGATGCGCCTCGGCTCCGGCCCCAAGGCCCGCATTCGGTTCGATCTCGACCGCGCGACAGGCTGTCGAGGCGAGGGCAGGACGGTCCAACGGCAGACACAGAAGATAGCTCGCGTCCGCGGAAGGCGACCCGCTGGCCAAAGGTCGTCGGGGAGGTGTCATCAAAAGGATCCAACGTGCCGGATCGGTCGCAAGACCGAGGCGGGACCTGTGCGAGCATGAGGACGCGACCGGCGGTCGCGGCAGCGTCCGAGTACGCCGGCACCAGCAATCGCCCGAGCGATCGAGATGGAGCGCGAGAGCCAAGGAGACGCCTTCTGATGCCCCGCCCCACCCAGGGCCACGTCATCGATAGCCCGTGGACGGACGGGCAGACCGTCAGCTTCGGCGCGCAGGTGCGCGCCTACGGGCGCTACGAGAAGCTCACGTTCGGCACCAACAAGCAGGGCTGGAACCGGACGCGGGCGGAGCTCGAGACCGAGCCGATCATGCAGCAGATCGAGCGCGGGACGTGGGTTCCGCAGCGGCTTCAGCCGCGCGAGGATCGGCTCGAGGAGGCGATGTCCTCCCTCGGCGTGCCGGTCGACGAGACATTCCGAGCGTTCTCCAAGCGGTGGTGGCGATCAAAACAGCTCGACCTGGCCGACAAGACGTTCATCGACTACAGCTGGCGGCTCGGGTACCTCGAACGGTTCTTCGGCCGCTACCGGCTGAGCGAGATCACCGCCCCGGCTGGTCGACCGCTTCCGCGATGAGCTCGCCGAACAGGCGCACACGATTCGCCTCGCCGACCAGCGCGGCCGGCCTGTGATGGAGACCGCTACCGACAAGCGCGGGCGGACGTACGAACGTCGACGACGGCCGCTCTCCAACACATCGATCAACATGCTAATCACACTGCTCGGGCAGATACTGCAGCAGGCGGTCGACTACGAGCTGATCGATCGCAACCCCGTGCGCGTCGGCGGGCGCTCGGCGCGGTTCCTAAAACGCGGGCGCTCGGACCGTACATTCCTCGAGGTCGATGAGTTCCACGCGCTGCTGGATGCCGCCGGCGAAGTTGAGGCAGAGGCCCCAACGAACCGCAAGGGGCTGGGGCGGCGGGCGATGATCGCGACACTCGGGCTGGCTGGCCTTCGGATCGGGGAACTGATGGACCTCAAGGTCGCGCAGGTCGATCTGCAGCGCTGCCGTTTCAAGCTCGCCGACGCGAAGACGGAGGCGGGCGTGCGCGAGGTGGAGATCACGCTCTAACTACGCGACGAGCTGCTCGCCTTCGCGATGGACCGCAGGGCGCGTCGGCTGCCGCTCGGGCCCTCCGACCACTTCTTCGGCACCGCGAGCGGCAGGCGCCGCGACCCCGACCGATTTCGCGACCGGATCTTGGCCCGCGCCGTCACGCGCGCCAACGCGAACCGCGCCGAGAACGGCTTGGCGCCGCTGCCGCCAATCACGCCGCACTCGATGCGGCGGAGCTGGGCGACGTTCTGCGCGATGATCGGCCGCGACCCCAAATGGGTGGCGGCCCAGATCGGACACGTCAACCCGAAGTTCACCTTCTCGGTCTACCAGCAGGTCGCGACCCGCCGGTACATCGACGAGCAGGCCGTATGGGCACTGCTGCGGTTCGCGGACGAGCCGGCGGAGCGCGCGCCGAGCCGCCAAATCACGCGCATCCAGCGGGACGATGCGCGGGGATTCTCGGGGCTCGAGAAGGGCGAGTTCGACCGTGACGTCGATCGGCTCAATGAAGGCGCCGAGAATCTGGGACGCGGCGAATGATGCGAGGCGGTTTAACGCCGTGATTAACCCCGTGGCGCGAAATCTCCAAGGTGCCACCCGGGTAGGGCAAGGCTCCCACAAGAAAACCCCGCGATTTGCGGGGTTTTTTGAGAGCGGCTGAAGGGGCTCGAACCCTCGACCTTCTGCATGGCAAGCAGACGCTCTAGCCAACTGAGCTACAGCCGCAAGAGAGGCGCCAGTATAGCCCCGGGACGGCGTAGCGACCAGGACGCCCGGGGCTTGGGCAGCCTGACGATCGCTTCCGGGATCGCGGCGCCGAGGGCGAACAGGAGGGCCTCGACCCACGCGCCCGATGGAGGGACGCGACCCCACAACACGCTGCCCAGCCGCAGGTTCTCGGCCAGTGCGAACGACGCGTCGGATGCGATGAGCAGCAGGATCAGCGCGGGCAGCAGCGCCGCGAGCGCCCGCCGCCGGGGAGCGATCCACACAATCAGGAGCCCGAACGCCGCCCCCGTCGCAACCCACACGAGCACCACCCGCGCGAGCGGCTGAGCGTCGTGATGGGCGAGCGCCAGCAGTGGAAGCGAATCAGGCACACGTGGCCCGACAGGCAGCCATCCGAGGCCGCGAATCGCGTAGAGCAGCCCGACTCCCACGAACACCGACAGAAGCAGCAGCACCTTTACAGCGAGACCACGCAGTTTGCCCGGCAGACCCGCACGCAAGCGCGGGATCGCACGCCGCCGCTCGACGCGAACCGGGGCCAATGTTCGCCCACTGCCCGCAATCCGCTGCTGTCCCGCTGCCAGAAGCGGGACAGACGTGAGAACCAGCGAGATCGCGAGCAAGTGGACGACCGTCGCGCTCGGACCGGTTCCGAGCGCCTCGCCGAACGCGAGGATGCCGCACGCGAGCGCACCGAGTGCGGCGAACACGTTCATTAGCGAGATCGCGACGACTGCACTGCCACGTCGCAACGACGACTGGAAAGCGAGGAAGCCAGCGAACGTCCCGACCACGGCCAGCACGGCCCAAACCGACACCAGGGCGGCGAACCCATGCGCGTGCCAGCCGGTCGAGATGGCCTTGATCGCGGCGTCGGCTACCGCGTACGCGCACCCTGCCGCGATCGCCTGCGCGGCCGGTCCACCGTTGACGCCGATCGCCGTCGCGACCGCGAGCAGGGTCAGAGACATCAGCAACAAGGTCCCGCCGTGCAGGTTGCTGTGGGAGACCAGAGCGATCGGCAGGGACGTCAGGGCCACCGCCATCACCGAGATCGCGAGCAACTGCCTTCGCGACACGGGCTGACCGAACATCCGCGCGGCGATTGGCAGCGAGATTGCGAGGCCGCCGGCAGCGAACGCCTGCACGAGCGACAGCGGCGCGAGCGCGACCGCCATGAGCGATCCCGCAAACCCCACCCAGCCGACCGCCTGGCCGGCCAACCAGGTCCGGTTCGAGAGCATCCCGATCAGCGCCCGGGCGCCGTCGGCCTGCCCCGCCAGCGCACGATGCTGAAGTAGGAACCCGACGTTGATCGCGGCCGCTGACAGCAGCGCCAGCAGCAGCGCCCCGATCAGCAGCAGCTGATCGGATCCGGAGCCTAAGGATTCGGCCGGGCGCCGGGTCAGCGGGGCGAACGCGCGCTCCAGGCGGGAGGGGAGGGGGCGAGGCCCGCGATCCACAGCACCGCGCGTATGGCGTCTGCGAACCACGGCGCGATCCGCGTTGCGTCTGCCCCGCCTTCGAGCGCCGAGTGCGACCGCTCGGCTTCGGCGCCGGGTCGTGCTCCGGGGCGCGGGGAGCGGCTTGGAAAAGTCGCGCGAAGCCAGGATCAGCATCTGGTTCAGGCGCGGGTACCACACGTCCCAGTCATGGCCGCCGGGGTAGACGGCGTACGTCGCTCTCGCTCCGGCCCGATTCAGCGCCCTGGCCATCGGCGCGATCTGCACGCTGGCCTCGTCGTCGCGCCCGACGAACATGAACACGCGCAGCGGATTGGCGGCGAGCTCCGGCTTCAGGCGCGAGACGTAGTCGAGCGGGCTGTTGTTCAACAGCGCATGTCTGCTGGCGTGCGCGAACACCCCAGTGCGGGTCTGCGTGAAGTAGCCCGACCACACCTCGACCGAGCCGAACACGGGAAGGTGGTGCAGTGCGATGTTGATGGCGCCGTACGCCCCGGCGGAGAAACCGCCGATCACGCGGTCCTGACGCCGGGGTAGCGTGGAGAAGCGCGCGTCCACGTCCTTGACCACTTCCGTCACGTAGCTCGCGAAGTCACCCGACGGCGTGTTGGCCCATTCGGAGTCCGTGTAGACGCTTCCGTCGATGCGCCCGTCGGGGAACACCATGATCATCGGGCGCAGATGGCCCTCGCTGAGCTGGTTGTCCAGCCGCACGTCGAGGTTGGCGATGTTGATGAACACCTCGGGCTTGCCCGGCATCCCGTGCAGGAGGTAGAGCACCGGGTCGTGGTTGGATGCCTTGTAGCCGGGCGGGAGGTACGCGAGGTAGTACGCCCTGCGGTGCAGCGCCCGCGAGTAGAAGTTGACGTTCATCAGGCGGCCGGTGCCGGCCCGCGGGATCTTCAGCACCATGGCAAATCCCCTGTGCTGGGAATAAGCCTGCCCGTAGCTGTAGGCGCCGGCCAGCCCGGCGACCAACATCGTCGCCGCGGCCAGCAGCGAGATCACGCGACGGAGTAACAGGAACAGCATCTAGCTAACGGGCGTCTCCGATGCCCGGACGCTCCGCATGCGTCCGCGGCAGTGGGCGGGGCAACGGCAGCGAACCGTCGCCCGTGCGCGACCATCTCGGCTGACGGATATAGCCTTCGACCTGAAGCACTCGCAGCACGGCGAGTGGCAGCGACATGCGCGACTCGTAGACCAGGTAGCGGGGGCGCCAGGCGGGAGAGAACTTCTCGTTGAAGGTCACGAGGCGCCGCATCTGAAAGCGGCGGCCGAACAGTTTGACCGCCATTACCGCGGCCAGCCGCCGGGCGGGTCCGCCGGACGGCGCGGTGCGCACCAGGTGAGCCAGCCCCGCATAGTTGAGGCTCACCTCGGCGACGCCGCGGCGCCGGGCGATCTCGAGGGCTCGGCACACGAGCGCCTCGTTGACGCCGTTGGGGGTCTCGCCGACCCGGCGCATGGTGTCCAGCGACAGCTTTCCGCAGTGCGAGATGAAGTGCATGACCGCGCCAAGCTGGCCATCGGGGGAACGCGCCAGCAGGTACAGATCGCCTGGCCGCACCGCGGATTCGAACCGCCCCATGCCCATCGCGAAGCCGATCAGGCGCGATCGCTTGGCCCGCCAGGCGAGCTCCAGCCGGTCGATCTCGCGCTCGAGTCCGGCGTCGAGGTCACGCCCGTCGCAAGCGATGATCTCCCAGCCGCGGCGCTCGAGGCGGTGTACCGACTGGCGCAGTTTGCGGACGGGCCGGCCGTCGAGCGTGAATCCGGCCGGATCGACGACAGCCTCCTCGCCGACGCACAACGTGCCGAGGCCGAGGCTGCGGTAGCGCGCCAGGTGGCGGGCGGACGTCCCCCACAGAACGACTCGCCATCGGCGGGCGCGGGCCAGCGCGAGAAACGCGCCCAGCACCAAAGACACCGACTCGTCGGGCCCCACCGGATCGCCCGAGACGATGGCGGTCTCGCCGATCACGCGGTAGGCCAGCACCGCGCCGTCCGCGAACTGAAACGACTTGTCGGGCCTGAGAATGAACGGCGAGATCGAGTCGTGCCCATGCCGTTCGACGATCGCGCGCGCGGCTGTCAGGTCGTGTTCGGTTTTGTGTTCGGCCTGGGGTCCCCGGCGTGGCACGCGAAGCAGGATCAGCACCGAGAGAGCGAGCACGAGTCCGGTCAGCGCCAACACAAGCGAGATGGCCATGGGCCCACTATCGACCGCCTGCCTGAGCCGGCCTTGGGAGGACGCTGAGAATTCCCTGAGCCTGCCGCGCGGGTGGCTCGGGCGCGATCTCAGCTGCCGACGACCGTGCCGAGCACCGGCCGGGGCGTGCCGTCGCCGTCGGCCGAATCCACGGAAACCGGCGCCAACGGGAGGCACACCGTGAACACCGCACCGCCGTCGGCGGCATTGGCCGCGGCGACCGTGCCGCGATTTGCCTGGACGATCTCGCGGACGATCGCCAGGCCGAGCCCGGCCCCGCCGGGGCCGCGAGTGCGTCCTCCGTCGTTTCGCCAGAACCGGTCGAAGACCCGCTCGTCGGCGTCCGGTGGCAGGCCGGGGCCGTGGTCCCGAACGTCGAGGATCGCCCGGTTGCCTGCGCGCCGCAGTCCCACCGACACCGGCGTGCCCTCGGGTGTGTGGGTCAGTGCGTTGCTCATCAGGTTTGCGAGCACCTGCCGCAGCGCATCGGGGTTGCCGATTGCCGTCAGCGGCTCGCCGTCGTTCAACGTGATCTCGCGCTCTGGCGCGACTGCCCGGGCGTCGGCTACCGCTTGGGCGGCGAGCTCTGAGAGGTTCACCGGCACGTGCTGCGCCTCGGGCACCTCGTCGAGGCGAGCCAGCAGCAGCAGGTTGTCGACCAGTGCTCCCATGCGCGCGGCCTCAGCCTCGATCCGGGCCATCGCCCGTTTCAGTGCCACCGGGTCCTGGGCGGGCCCCATCCGGAACAGCTCGGCGTAGCCGCGCAGCGACGCGAGCGGCGTACGGAGCTCGTGCGAGGCATCGGACAGGAAACGCTTTCGGCGCTCCTCGCTGCGCGCCCGGTCAGCGAACGCCTCCTCGATCCGCGCGAGCATCTTGTTCAGCGTCAGCCCGAGCCGGCCGATCTCGGTCCGCGACGTCGCCGGAGTGACACGGCGGGAGAGATCGCCGTCGGCGATCTCCCCCGCGACGCGCTCCATCTGCTCGAGCGGCCGCAGCCCGATCCGGATCACTATCCACCCGATCCCGGTCAGCGTCAGCAGCAGGATGCCGACGACGAGCGACTCGGCCAACAGCAGCTGATCGAGCGTTTCGTCGACCTCCGTCAGGGGGATCGCAACGATCACAGAGCCCGCACCCGAATCGAGCGGGAGCACCGCGACGCGATAGCGCAGGCTGGAGCCACGCTTTGAGTTGACGGTAAACAGCGTGGGGTTGGGACCCAGGCGCGACACGGGGAACGTGGTGGATGAGAACGCGGGCGGAGAGAGGCGCGCCTCGCCGTTTCTGACCGTCACCGGTCCTCGCAGGATCCGGCCCTCGGGATCGACGAGCGCCCCGTACGTCCCGGACGGCAGGAACCCCGTCAGGCCCCTGCCGAGGGACCGCACGCCGGAGACCTCGTCATGGTCGCCGGAACCCTTGCCCGCGGGCCGCTTCAGCGTCCGGGCGTCGACTCCCAGCTGGTATGAGATCGGCGTGGCCGCTGCAATGGCTCGCTGATCGAGGTGGTTCAACAGAAATGCCCGCTGCTCTGCATAGATTGCCGCAGCTGCGACGACGAGCGCCACCGACACGAGGAAGAACACGCCGGCGAGCAGACGGGTGCGCAGCGACATCGGTCACTCCCTCGGCAGTCGCAGCGAATAGCCGACGCCCCGCACGGTGTGCAGTAACGGCACGCTGCCGTTGTCGACCTTCTTGCGCAGATAGCTCATGTAGGTCTCGAGCACGCGCGCGTCGCCCGCGAAGTCATAGCTCCAGACGTGATCGAGCAGTTGCGCGCGGGTGAGCACGCGGCGGGGGTTCAGCAGCAGGTATCTGAGCAGGCGGTACTCGGTCGCGGTCAGCTCGATGGGGTGCCCGCCGCGCGTGACCTCGCGCGTCTCCTCGTCGAGCTCGAGGTCGGCGAACACCAGCCGTCCCGACATTCCATGCAGCGCGCCCGACCGTCGCAGGAGATTGCGCAGCCTTGCGATCAGCTCCTCGAGGCTGAACGGCTTGGTCACATAGTCATCGCCACCCGTGGTCAGGCCGCGCACCTTGTCCGAGGTCGCATCGCGTGCGCTGAGGAAAAGGATCGGGACGCCGGCGCGGTCGTTGGTCAGCCGCTTGGCGACCTCGAAACCGTCCATGTCGGGGAGCATCACGTCGAGCACCATCACGTGCGGACGCCATTCGCGAACCTTGGACAGTGCCCCCGACCCCGTGTCGGCGGCCTCGACGTCAAACCCGTTGTGGCGAAGCGCCATCGAGACGACATCGACGATGTTGGGCTCGTCGTCGACGACAAGCACCCGCAGCTGCTCCTGCTCGCCGACCATCGGGCCTCGATTATCGGACCCGAACCTGAGAGTTTCCTGAGAACTGTCGCGTCAGGGCTCGACGAGGCCGCGCCTGATCGCGTACCGGGTCAACTCGACGCGGTCGTGCATCTCGAGCTTCTCGAAGATGTTGGCGCGGTGGCGATCGACGGTCTTCTCGCTGATCGTCAGCGCGTCGGCGATCTGCCTGGTGCTGTAGCTCTCGGCAATGAGCTTGACGACCTCGACCTCGCGCGGCGTCAGCGGGTCCTCGCGAAGCGGGTCGTTGTTGCGCGCGCCGCGCAGGAACTCGCGGATCAGCGGCGTCTCGGCGCCGGGATACAGAAACCGCTCGCCGCGCATCGCTGCGCGGCAGGCCTCGACGAGGTCGCGGTCGGCGACGGTCTTCAGGACGTAGCCGGCGGCGCCGGACTTCAGTGCCTCGTACAGGTAACGCTCGTTCTGGTGCATCGACAGCATCAGGATCCGCAAGTCCTGACGGCGGCGATGGAGCGCGCGCGCCGCTTGCAGTCCGGTCATCCGAGGCATCGAGATGTCGAGGATCGCGAGGTCGATATCGGTCACCAGCGCACGCCGCAGCGCCTCCGCGCCGTCTCCCGCCTCGGCCAACACTTCGAGGTCGGGCTCTCCATCGAGCACGAGCCGCAGGCCGCGGCGCACCACAGCGTGATCGTCGGCCAGCAGGATGCGGGTCTTCAGCGGCGTCATTGGGCCTGGCCGACTTCCCGCGGGGTGGCCCCGTCGAGGGACTCGAACTCCTCGAGCTCCTCCACCTCGTCGAGCGGCACGTCGAGGCGCACGCGAACGCCGCCCCGGCCACCGGCGTCCTCGATCGCCAGCGTTGCGCCGATCAAGGCCGCCCTTTCGCCCATTCCACGGATCCCCGTCCCCGGCCGGTGCCCCTGGGGAAGTCCGCGGCCCGAATCGGTGACGGTCAGCGTGAGCACGTCGTCGCGGCGTGCGAGCTCCAGCCTGGCGGTCGCTACGCCGGAATGTCGGGCGACATTCGTCAATGCCTCCTGAGCGACGCGATATACGACGAGCTCGGCCTCGGGGGTGAGGATGGGCAGGCCGGGAGCGATCCACTGGGTCACCTCGAGCCCCGACCGCTCGGCGAACCGCTCGCAGAGCACCGCCAGCGCGCTCTCGAGGCCCAGGTCGTCCAGCGCCTCGGGGCGCAGCTCAACGGCGATCCGCCGCAGGTCCTCGAGGCTGCCGCGCACCGCATCCTGGACCTCGAGGAGGCTCTGGCGCAGCTCCGGAGGGACGCGGCGCTCGACGCGCGCGAGCGCCAGGAGCACGGCGGTCAGCTCCTGGCCGATCTGGTCGTGCAGCTCCTGGGCGATTCGCAGGCGTTCCGCCTCCTGGCCGTCGAGCACGCGACCGGTCGCCTCGCGGCGCTCTGCCTCGAGCCGCGACAGCATGTCGTTGAACGTGATCGACAGCACACCAGCCTCCGACGTGGGGGAGGCCGGAGGCATCCGCTGGCCCGGCGCGGTGAGGTCGACCCGGCGAGCGAGCGCCGTGAGCGCCTCCAGGGGACGGACCACGCGGCGCACCAGGTACACGTTCAGCGCCACCACGAGCACCAGCGCCACCCCCAGCACGATCGCTTCCTCGTCGGTGTGCAGCGACGAGACACGCTTAGGCGACAGCACTGCGATCGTGACCACGACCGCGATGAACAGCAGCAGCGCGTTGACGCCTGCCACGCGGTAGAGCAGCGGCACGTATCGGCGCCGTTCCGTTCGCTGTGAGGGTTCAGCGCTCATGCACTGAGGTCAGTGAAGCACCCCGTCAGATAGGCGTTCCGCGGCGCCGGCCATTGTGGGGCCGGGCACGGCGGACTGCCATTGAGTCGGTGGGAAGCGCCTCGAGCTTGCGAAGCATCGTCCACAGCCGCGACTCCAGACTCGCCGAGGAGATGCTCAGCATGAGCGAGATCTCCGCGGCGGGGATTCCGGCCAGCAGCATCCCGAAGATCGCCTGCTCCTCCGCGTCCAGCCTGCGGCGCAGGGCGCTCGCGAGCGCGGGCGGAACCGTGGGCAGCCGCACCTGCCCGTGCGCCACTGCGCGCACGGCCTCGCAAAGGTCGGCTCCCACGCCGCCCTTGCTCACCAGGCCGTCCGCCTCGGCGACGACGCTCGTCGCCGCAAGCGGCCCATCGCAGTAGGCCGAGTAGATGACCACGCGGGGTGGTCGTGGGAGGCGCTTGAGCTTGCGGCTGAGCCAGAGGCCGTTTCGGGAGCCGAGCTGGTAATCGACCACCGCCACGTCGATCGGCTCGCGTTCGGCGAGCGCCATCGCCGCGTCGGCGGAGTCGACCGCAGCGACCACGACGAAGTCCGGCTGATCCTCAAACAGCTCGCGCAGCCCCATGCGCACCGCGGGGTGGTCGTCGACGACCAGAACGCGAACCGGGGAGTCCGAGCCGTCCGGCGCAATCGCGGGACTGTCGACTTGAGCCTGGTGTTCGTGGATGGCGGTCAACCTAATTCTCCTTGGTTGGAATGAGCACCACGATCGCCGACGGTGGACCGGGTTGGAATGGGGGCGAATATCCATCTGTGATGGGTCAGGCGCACGGGTGCGCCCGGCGGACCCAGATCGAGTCGCTGCGCGGCCATGCGGAAACGATGCATGTGCGCGCAATCTCCTCGACGTGGCGCTCGTCGGTCCCGCAGCAGCCACCGAGAATCGTCAGCTGTGGAAATCTGGCGACCAGCGAGGCGTACTGGATCCCAAGGGCCACGGGGTCGCCGGCGTCGAGCTCGGTCGCCTCATCGAGCTCGGCGTGGCTCTTGCACGAGGCGTTCGCGCGGATCCCGCGCAGCCGGCCGACCCACGGCCCACCGTCCTCGAGGACGTGGTCGAAGTGCGTAGGGTGGGCGCAGTTGACCATGTAGTACGCGGGACCCGCGTCGGTCGCCTCGTCGACGTCGAGGATCGCGTCGCCGAGCGTCGCGCCCGAAGGCAAGCGGCCGTCGGTCTCGAGCGTGAACGAGATCACCGCCGGCATCCCGATGTCCTGGGCTGCCCGCGCCACGCCGATCGCCTCCTCGACGTGGGTCAGCGTCAGCGCTGTCACGAGGTCGGCTTGGGTGTCGGCAAAGGACTCGATCTGCTGACCGTGGTAGCGCTCGGCGTCCTCGGCCGACAATCGCCACGACGGGTCGTAGCCGTCTCCGCGCGGTCCGATGCAGCCGCTGATGACGTAGTCGTCCGCTCCTCGTCCGTCGCGGTCACGCAGATCGGCCAGCAGTGTGATCGCATGCTTGTTGATGGCGTCGAGCTCGCCGCAGTCGTAGCCCAGCGCGTGGCCCCAGCGGGGATTGGCGCGCCACGTCGGGGCCTCGGCGATGAAGCCGCAGCTCGCCTCGCGGGCGATGCTGGCGTGGCGTTCGAAGTAGTGGCGCAGGCGACGGCGGCCGTCGGATGTCTCCAGCAGCGGGAAGGCCGCGAACTCGGGCAGGTCGATCCCGTCAATGAAGATCAAAGTTGTCTCGAGCCCGCTGTCGGTCAAGAACGGGCGGTGTTCGAGCTGGGGGAGGGATGGGCGATCGTCGATCATCGGTGGCTCCTTGGCTCGCGTATCGCCGAGCGGCCCGATCGTGCCCTGTCGCGCGGGCGTGATGAATGGGGTCGGCACCCCATGTTGACTCGGTGAGGGGGCACGACCTTCCAGCCCGGGCACGGTCTCGCCCCCGGCGAAGCTAGCGCGCACCCCCGCGCTCGTGATGTGGGAGACCGTCATCGGGGAGGTCGTAGTAATCGGCCCGCTCGGACACGTAGATGTGCCCTGCGACGTGCAGCCCGGTTTCACCGTCGAGCGTGCCGGCGGCGATGCTGACCGCCTCGCGCTCCGGTGCGTCCCAGAACAGGCTCGAGCCGCACTTGCCACAGAACCCGCGGCGCGCGTGGGCGTGGCTGGCAGGGCCGTCGATCCACCGCACCGCGCGCTCGTCGTCGACGGCGAGATCCTCGCGGCGCGCCGCCGTGAACGCCGAGACGTGGCCGTGCCACCGACGGCACTCCTCGCAGTGGCAGATCAGGACGTCGCGCAGCGGTCCGCGTACCTCGTAGCGGACCGCTCCACAAAGGCATCGCCCCGTCGCCATCGCTGACCTCGCAGCCTAACGGGCGACGGGGCTCTGGCTCACGCGCCCGTCACCGCCCACGTGCCGTCGAGTGAGAAGCGCCCGGCGCCGGCGGAGTGCACAGACACCTCCGCACCGAACGGGTCGGCGCCCGGCGTCGCCGCACATCCGGCAGACGAGCAGATATCGACGCTCGCGACGTTCGACTGAGTGGACTCGTACACGCACATGAAGCCTGCCGCCGCCGACGGATGAGCCACCGAACCGCCGCAGGCCGCGGTCTTGGGTCCGCCGACCGGGATGATCTGAACGGTCGGGGCGCTCGCCGTTTGGAACGCAAACGAGATGCTGCCGCCTTCGATCTGGTTTGCGCCGGTAGCGACCGTGTCGAAGTTGAACCAGCCGCGGAGCGTCTGGCCGTGAGGCAACGTCGTCGTCAGCGGTCCGGCTGGACCTTGGGCGCCTTGCTTGCCCTGGACGCCTTGCTTGCCCTGCTTGCCTTGAGGCCCGCGCGCACCCTGGAGCCCGCGCGCACCCTGGAAGCCCCGCGGCCCCCGCTGGTTGAACGCCAGAGCCTTCTCGCTGCGCCGGCAACGCCTACCCGCAGGCACTACGCGCAGCGCGCCGTGGCTCTTCTGATAGCAGCTGTGGATCACGCCGTTGGAGCCTGGAATGCCGCCGGTGGCGGCGTACCCGACGCCCGCGAGGCTCACGAACAAGGCAGCGAACGCGACGATCAACGACGCGGATGGCCGACGATGAAAGAACCGTCCCACAGGTCCTCCTAGAGTTGGAGTTCTCGGTACCCCTGTCGCCAGCCTAAACCCGCGACCCCGCCGCCAGTTTCGCCAGCGGGCTACTCCCAGCGCTGGCTGGTCAGCAGGCGCACACCGTTGGGCAGGCGGATCTGCCAATCGTTCGCCCAGCGCGCCCAATCGCCGGGCGGCACTGTGCTGAGGGCGATCCCGAGTAGAACCGCGGCAGCTCCGACCAGCTGTCCGATGGCGGCGCTGTCGCCGAACGCGATCCAGCCGACGGCGACGCCGACGACCGGCTCAAGGTTGACGAACGCGCCCGCCAGGTCAGCGGGAACGCGCGCCTGCCCGAAGGCGAACAGCGGGAACGCCAGCGCCCCCGCCAGCGACAGGGCGGCGACCGCAAGCACCGATCCTGGGTGCGCGGGCGCGTGCGGCGCGCCCTCGGTCAGTGCCGCGATCGGCAGGGCGACGAGCGCTCCTGCGGCGAACTGCACCGCGGTCACGGCGGTCGCGTCGCGACCGGCGAGGATGCGGGGCTGAACCGCGATGAAGGCCGCGGACAGCGCCGCCGAGCCGAGGACGAGGAGGTCGCCCGGGCCAGTGGCGCCGCTGCCGGCATGACCGGCCACGAGCGCGATCCCGGCGAGCGCGAGCCCGTACCCGACCCACGTCAGCGCTCTGGTCGAGCCATGGCCGAGGCTGGCCGCGATCAGCGCGACCAGCAGCGGCACGGCGCCCACGAGCACCGCGGCGTGGCTCACACTCGTGCGCTCGATTCCGGCGTTCTGCAGCATGATCACCGCGCCGAACCCAATCGCGCCGGCGACCACGATCCACGGGCTCAGGGCGCCGCGCAGCCCACGCCGGCCCGCGAACGCGAGCAACGGCGCGGCCGCCGCAAACCGGACGGCGGTCAACCACCCAGGCGTCAGCCACGCGAGCGAAAGCTTCGAAAGCGGCACGCTGAGACCCCACAACACGCCCGCGGCGGCGAGCGAGCAGATGGCTGCACGGTTCTGATTCATCACATGAACCATGATCGGCGAGAATCGCATATGGCACAGGCAAGATTTGACATTCTGCGCTTAGCACGATGGAATATTTTGTGAAATGGCGATTTCGCTTGATTCCATTGATCTGAAGCTGCTCGAGGAGCTGCAGCTCGACGCAGACCGCCCGAACGTCGAGCTGGCGCGGCTCGTGGAGCTCTCGCCGGCAGCCACGCTTCATCGCGTCCGCCGCCTCAAGGAGTCCGGGATCGTCCGCAGCATCGCCGCCCGGCTCGACTCGACCGCTGCGGGCTTTCCGCTTCAGGTGTATGTCGCGGTGACGCTCGAACGCCACGGCGACTCAGACCACCGGCGCTTCAGGCAGGCCGTGCGAGCGATGCCGGAGGTGATCGCCGCAGACTGGGTGACGGGGGAGACCGACGCAATGGTGATGGTCGTGGCCCGCGAGGTCGCTGAGCTTCAGCGCGTGCTGGTGCGGCTGTCGACGCGGGGCGGAGCTGCCCGGGTGATGACGCTGCTGGTCCTGGAGGAGCTCAAGCCGGCGTCGCCCCTGCCGCTCCAGGCCTCGCGGTAGGGCTCAGGCCAGTCCGTGCTCGAAGCAGATCCGCTGCAGGCGCTCCATCGCAGCCGGCGCGTCGCGGGGTAGCTGGCTGAGCGCGTCGGCGGCGGCTCGCAGCGTGTCGATCGTGACTCCGCGCGCCTCGAGCGCGAACCTGCCCAGCCAGCGCACGGCGGCGCGCTCGTAGCGCTGGCGGTCTCCGTTGCGGAACACCAGGCAGATCCTCAGCGCGTCGTCGAGCGAGACGTGCGGGAGCTCACGCGCGGCGGCGATCACGAGCAGCTCGTTGCCGGCATCGAGCGCGCGGCGGAACCGGGTGTAGGCGCTCCCGTCGCTTGTCACGAACATATGTTCGCATCAGCGTCAAGGCGCCCGGCCTGTCGTGGGCTACCCCGATGCGATCCCCAAGGTCGCCGAGATCTCGTCGATCGCGGCCTGCTCGGCGGGGCTGACGTCGGCTCCGTGCTCTCGGTGGGCAGCCGCGACCCTGTGGGCGAGCGTCACCACGAACCGCTTGTACTCCTCGACTTCCTCGGGCGTCGCCTTGCTTTGCACCAGCGCGGCCGCGTCGCCGATGATCTTCAAGCCGTTGTCCTTGAGCTCGGGGGGCGAGCCGAGCTGGTGGCGGTCGATCTCGGGCTTGGCGGATGCGATCTCGTCCAGCAGCTCGCTCTCGCCGTGCTCCTTGCGGGCCTCGACGTACGACTTGCTGATCGCGAACGCCTCGCGGAACGTCCCGCCCCGCTGAGCCGCAGCCACGATCAACCCGGCCGTCGGCGGCCCTTCGAGCACGAGCTTCCACTCCTGCTCGGTGAAGTCAGCTTTGCCAGTCACATCTGCTCCTGTTCGTCGATGGATCCGGTGCACGCCCCTCGAGCGCGCTCAGCGCGGACTGTAACGGCGCGGGCGAGGACGGCCGCGGAGGGGGGCAAATCGCGACAATCGCGGTGAGATCGGCGAGTGATCCGTGCTGACCACCGTATGCGGTGGTCCACGCGACACGCCTCCGCCGAGACGTGCCGTTTGTCGCGTTGTGCCCCCCTCCGCTTCACCCGGAATGTACGACGCAAGCGGCCAGACGGGGGTGGAGGATGGGCCCAACAGGCGGGCGACGTGGACACGCCGACCGCGCACGCGGCTTAGGAGACTCGAAATGGGATTTCTGCACAGACATGACGAGCCGGGCGGAACGCGCTACCAGATGCGCGAGAAGCTGTTCTCGATCGGCGACGACTTTTGGATCGAGACCGAGGGAGGCGAACGCGCGTTCAAGGTCAACGGAAAAGCTTTGCGCGTACGCGAGACGTTCGTTCTGGAAAGCCCGTCGGGTGAGGAGCTCCTCAAGATCCAGGAGAAGAAGCTCCGGATCCGCGACACGATGAAGATCGAGCGCGACGGTGACACGGTGGCGACCGTCAAAAAGGCGTTGATCACACCGCTTCGGGACCGCTTCGCGATTGAGCTCGAGAACGACGCCGAGCTGAGCGCAAAAGGCAACATCGTCGATCACGAATACGAGATCGAGCGCGACGGGCACAAGGTCGCGGAGATCTCCAAGCGCTGGTTCCGGATCCGCGACACCTACGGGATTGAGATCGCGCCCGGACAGAACGACGCGCTGATCCTCGCCGCGACCGTCTGCATCGACGAGATGGCGCGCGGCTAGTCGGGGTGGCCCGAATGCAGCGGGTGCACCTCGACGGTGCCGGCGTCGACGCCCGCGCCCTGCAGCGTCGCAAACAGCCGGTCCCGGTGAGCATCGAACTGCTCGGCGGAATCCCGGACCTCGAACATGCACACCTGGTCGCCGCCGTACGCGGCGTGGAACGTCCGTCCCTCGGGCTCGCCCACGCCCGAGCCCTCGAGATCCTTGATCACACGCTCGTAGTCGGCCTTCGACATCTGAGTCGGGCAGATGTGTACGGCGACCGCCACGTCAACGTCCTGCCGCGGCCGGACTGTCAGCGACCGCCGCTTGCAGCGCCTGTGTCGCCTCCGGGGTGAGGTGGTGACGCACCAGCCGCCCGCCCAGCGGGTCGAGCGCCGCAACCATCGCGTCGACGTGCTCCGGCGGCGCCAGCAGGATCACGGCTGAAGATTTCTCGGGGACCTCCTTGCGGACCTCGTCGAACAGCTCGCCGCGAAGCTGCGGGCCTGCGTGCTCGCTCGCGAGGCCCTCGACGATCCCGCCCGCGACAAATCCGGCCGCGAGTCCCGGCGGACCGAGCAGCAGCCCGACCGTCCCGCCAGCCAGCGCGCCCTCGGTCACCCTGCGCCCGACGAAGTCCTCGAAGTCGTCGGCGTCCACGTAGTGGCCGGCGAACGTCCCGCGAACCACGATCCGGCCGGGCCCGTGATGCTCGACGAACGCAACCTCTTGCGCCCAAGCGACGCCGTCCACCTCGCGGGGTGCACGCGAGTACGCCTGTTCCGCGCCCTCGGTGCGCTCGAAAACCATCAGCGCGAGATCGAGGCCCACCGGATCCATTGCGAGCGCACGCTAGTCGGGGGCTGACCCGACCGCATCGCCCCAATCGGGTGACGCAACGGCCGTCTGCGAATATCGATGTCGATGGACAGCGAGTCGGCAGCCCTCCTGCATCCACTGCTGGCGGCGCGATGGAGTCCAACGCGGTTCGATCCGTCGGACGTGGTCAGCGCAGAGGAGGTCGAGTCCCTGCTCGAGGCCGCGCGGTGGGCACCGTCGGCCGGGAATTCTCAGCCGTGGGCGTTCATCGTCGGGCGACGCGGCGAGCCCGATCACGAGCGTCTCGTGCGATACCTGACCAAGAGCTCGGCGAGGTGGGCCACGACAGCCGGCGTGCTGATCGCGAATCTGTCGCATCGCTTCGTCGAGGACACGGATTGGGAGTACTCCGAGTTCTCGCTCTACGACCTCGGCCAGGCCGTTGCCCACATGTCGTTTCAGGCCCAGTCGCTGGGGTTGCACGTGCGCCAGTTCCGGGCCTTCGATCGCGAGGGATTGACCGCCGAGTTCGACGTGCCGTCGCACTGGGAGGTCACGACGATGTCGGCGATCGGCCGGATTCCCGGCAGCGGCGAGCGCGACGCCTCAGACGAAACCGGCTCCACCGATCGCCGGCGCCACTCGGCGACGGACATACAGTGGCCGCAAGCCGCGGTCGTCGAACGCCGGTAGCGGCCGCGAACATCCCGTAGGTCGGCGCCTCAGCCCCCGGCCGCCTGGCCGCCGTCGACGTGCAGCGTCTCGCCGGTGACGAACGAGGCTCGCTCGAGATACAGGATCGCGTCGACGACGTCGGCCACCTCGCCCACGCGGCCGAGTGGATGCAGGCCGGCGAGGCCTTCATACGACGCAGGATCGTGAGCTGGCGTCTTGATGACCCCGAGCGACACCGCGTTGACCCGCACGCCGCGCGACGCGTACTCAATCGCGAGCGATCGGGTCACGGCTACGAGCCCCCCCTTGGTGAGCGCCGGGAGGGCCGACGGTCTGGCAGCGTCGGCGTGGTCGACCAGGCTCGTGGAGATGTTCACGACGTGGCCGGCGCCCTGCTTGACCATCTCGGGGATCGCCAGTTGGGTGATGTGGAAGAAGCCCTCGAGGTTCACGGCGGTGATCGCCCGGTAGTCGTCGAGCGTGTACTCCGTGAAGGGCTTGCCGATGTAGACGCCGGCGTTGTTGATCAGACTGTCGAGCCGGCCGAACCGGTCGAGCGCCCGGTCCACTACGCGCTGCGCCGTTTGCCGATCGGCGATGTCGCCCGCCACCGTGATGAAGTCATCATCGCCATCCGGCGACGCCGATCGCGCAGTGCCCACCACGGCGTAGCCCGCTCGGCGGTATCCGACCGCGACTCCGGCCCCGATCCCCTGCGACGCGCCGGTGATCACCGCGACCTTCCGCTCGCCGGGCGTGGCGGTCATGCGACGAGGTAGGTCTCGTAGATCACGCCTCCGGGCTGGCGGCCCGCGACGCTGATGAAGATGCCCTTGTTCAGCCAGTCGAGGGCGGGCGCGGCGGTCTCGATCTGCGTGGAGGTGCGAAACGTGTACTCGCTCGCGTCGACGTCTTCGCCACGCCCGAGGCGTGCGAGAACCTCTGCGCTGCCGTGGCGCACCCCCCGCGATCGGACGTACAGGAGGTCGCCGCCGTCGGTCTGCAGGGTGTAGCGGACGTCGCCGAGCGCGGTGCCGTCGGGCAGCACGATCTGCCAGTCGGCGCTGGCGCCCGGGACGAGCGTCCCGTTGATCTCGGGACCGGTGAAGGTCCCGCCTGTCAGCGGCACTATGCGGCGGTGACCTTGCGCGATCTCGCCGAGATCGAGCGGCTGGCCGAGCGTCGCCTCGAGGCGATAGACCCGAGTCAGGCGGGGGTCGGGCAGGGCGATCAAGTCGGCGCTTAGACGAACTGCTGTCCGCCGTCGATGTCGTAGGTCGCGCCGGTCAGCGCGGTGTTGATCATGAGGTGGACTGCGAGCGCGGCGACGTCCGCCGGCTCGACGACCCGGCCGATCGGAAGCGTCTTGCGCAGCTCCTCGCGCCTGGCTTCGAGGCCCTCGTCCGAGAAATACGACGCCGACAACGGCGTGTCGACGAAGCCCGCGGCGATCAGGTTGACGCGGATCGGGGCGATCTCGAGCGCCAGCGCCGCAGTGAACGGGGGGATCGCGGCGGTCGCCGCGGAGGCGATCCCGAGCGCGCGACTGATCCGCCGGCCACCGGTCCCGCCCATCAGCACCAGACAGCCGCCCGGCCGCATCTTGGGGGCGGCACTGCGCGCGACCTCGAGCCCCAGCACCAGGTGGTCGCCAACGGCGTCGCGGACCTGATCGGCGGTCATCTCGAGCAGGGGTACGTAGCTCGGGCCGGGGCCGGTGACGAGTACGTGGTCGATCGGCTCGGGCAGCCCGTCGAAGAACTGCTTCAGCGCCGCGGCATCGGTGGCGTCGAACGCGGCGGTGCTGCGAGCGCCGACGTCCTGCGCCGCCTGCTCGAGCCGCTCGGCGTTGCGGGCCGCGAGGACGACCTCGGCGCCCTCCGCACGTGCCAGGCGGGCGGTCTCGAGTCCGATGCCGGCGCTGCCGCCGATCAGGACGACGGTCTGCCCGCGCAGTTGCGGTTCGCGCACGGCCGGAGTCGTGGTGGTACTCATGTCTCCTCCTCACCGCGTGATGGTCGCCATCTGTGAGCTCATCGGTCGCATCGGCGGCGGCATGTCGGCGATCGCCATCCGCAGCTCTTTGACCGCCTCGTCGTAGATCCCCGAGAAGCTCGGGAAGGGCTGGATCGTGTCGCCGAGGACGTCGACCGGGACGTGTGCCCGGATCGCCAGTGTCGCCTGCTGCATCCACTCACCGGCCTCGGGGCCGAGTGCATACGCGCCGGTCAGTCGCCCGCCGTCGCTGAGCAGCGTCATGAACCCGTTGGACTCGGCGTAGGCGTGCGTGTATGTGGCGGTCTTCGGTACCTCTGAGACGAGTGCGGTGGCGCTGTACTCCGCCTCAACCGCGCCCACTGCCGCGGCCTGCGGATCGGTGTAGGTGACGCGCGGAACGGCTTCGTAGTTAGCCGGATGCGCTTCGCCGGCGATATTCGCCGCAACCACGTCGCCTTCGTACTCGCCGACGTGCGTCAGCGGCCAGATGCCGGTGACGTCGCCGATCGCCCACAGGCGCTCGCCCGCGCGCATGTACTGGTCGACCTTGATCCCGTGGGGGTCGGGATCGACGCCGACCGACTCGAGGCCGATCCCCTCGACGCGCGGTCGCCGTCCGGTCGCGACCAGCAGGCAGTCTCCGCGGAACTCCCGCCCGTCTTCGAACTCGAGGACAAAGTCGTCGCCATCACGCCGCGCGGCACTGGCATGCATCCCCAGCACCAGCTCGATTCCGTCTTTGCGGAGTGCCTCGCTGAGCCCCTTGCCGAGCGGCGCTGCCTCCCTGGGAATCAGGCGGTCGGCGCCCTCGACGATCACGGCCTCGCCGCCGAGGCGGTTCACCACCTGGGCGAGCTCCACGCCCGCGGACCCGCCGCCCAACACGAGCATCCGGCGGGGCACGGCCTTCATGCTCGTCGCCTCGCGCGTGCCCCAGACGCCCTCGAGCTCGCTGAGTCCCGGGAGCGGAGGCACGATCGGGTCCGAGCCCGTCGCGACGACGACGTGCTCGGCGGTGTGGCGCGTGCCGTCGACTTCGACCGTGCCCGTGCCGGCGAGGCGGCCGTTGCCGCGCAGCAGGTCAATGTCATGGCTCGCCAGCCACTGCTCCTGACCGATGTCGGAGTGGTTGGAGACCATGAAGTCCCGCCAGTCGAGCGCCGCCTGGACGTCGACCTCGGCCCGCGCTCCAGCGTCGATTGCGCCGCGCACCGCCTCTCCCGGGCGCAGCAGCGACTTCGACGGGATACACGCCCAGTACGAGCACTCGCCGCCGACCAGCTCTCGCTCGACGAGTGCCACGCGCTTGCCGCGTGCGGAGATCGCCGCCGCACAGTGCTCGCCCGGGGCGCCGCCGCCCAGCACGATCACGTCGTAGTCGTAATCGCTCATCTCGCCATCTCCATCGCGGCGCTCCGGATGTCCCAATCGGTGTGCCTTCGCATGATCCGCTCCTGGTGTCGAATGACGGCGCTGGCCTGAACTTGCCTGACCAGGCGTCGGCTCGCGCCTGGTGACTCCCCGGTCAGGTCCCTGGTCTTCGGTCCGGCCCGCGTGTGCACCAGTGGGTTCCCGGGCGCGATCGCGGTAGCCGAGGTCCAGAGTCGACGCTATCGACCGCGACTGCCGAAAGGAAGGCGATCATGGCGTCAGCCCAGACGACCTCGAAGACGATGAGCGTCTGGTACCGCACAGTCGACGGCGTACGGATCCGTTGCGCCGAAAGCGACGGCCCACCAGACAGGACCGTCGTGCTGACCAGTCCGTGGCCCGAGAGCGTCTACGCGTTCGCTCCGATCTGGAGCCTGCTCGGCCGGCGGTTTCGCCTGTTCGCCGTCGATCTGCCTGGCTTCGGTGCGTCCGAGCGCCGCGACGATCTCCTCTCGCCGAGGGCCATGGGCGCGTTCCTCCTCCGCCTCGTGGATGAGTGCGAGCTCGGGCGCCCGCATCTCGTGGCGCCAGACGTCGGCACCTCGGCCGCTCTGTTCGCGGTGGCATCGTCTCCCGAGGCGGTGGCAAGCGTGGTCGTTGGCAGCGGCGGCGTGGCGGTGCCGATTGCGCTCGGGGAGCCGCTCAAGGGGTGGGTGCTCGACGCCGATGTCGAGCGGTTTCGGTCGGTGGACTCCGCGGCGATCGTCACTGCGGCGCTCGACACGGTCGCCGGCCACGTGTTCCCGAACGCCATCCGGGAGGACTATCTCGAGTCCTACGCGGGCGACCGCTTCTTCGAGTCGATCCGCTACGCCCGTCGCTACCCGGAGGAGCTGCCGGCGCTCGCGCAGCTGCTGCCCGAGCTCGAGACGCCGGTCCTGATCTTCGCGGGCCTGCGTGATCGAGTCGTCCCGCCCGTCAACGCCGAGTTCCTGGCCGAGCGCATCCCCTTCAGCCGACTGGCTCCGATCGAATGCGGTCACTTCGTCTGGGAGGAGGCGTCAGACAGGTTCGCAGCGATGATCGCCGCGTGGGTGACTGGGGGCTACCGGAAGCCGGGCGGCGCAGACAACTGACACTCGCGGGGCCTGGTTCACGCCCTTGCAGAGGTTCGTGCCCGCACGGTGTCCGCGGGCGCCACCGCTGCGTAGCATAAAAGCTGCTCATGGCTAACCGCCCTGCCTTACCGGGAAGGCTGACGCGACTGCGCGGGCGGAGTGCCGAATGCTCTGTGCTCGACGGAATCGTCGTCGATATTCGCGAGGGCAAAGGACGCGCGCTCGTGGTCCGAGGGGAAGCCGGAGTCGGAAAGACGGCGCTGCTCGAGTATCTCGTGGGTGCCGCGTCGGATCTCCACGTGGTCCGTGCCACCGGCGTGGAGTCCGAGATGGAGCTTGCGTACGCGGGGCTTCATCAGCTGTGCGCGCCGCTGCTGGACCGCCTCGGAAGGCTCCCCGAGCCGCAGCACGAGGCGCTCAGAATCGTGTTCGGATTGAGCAGCGGGAGCGCGCCCGATCAGTTTCTGGTCGGCTTGGCGGTGTTGAGTCTGCTGTCCGAGGCGGCCGACGAGCGTCCGCTGCTCTGCGTCGTCGATGACGCGCAGTGGCTGGATCACGCCTCGGCGCTGACGCTCGCATTCGTGGCGCGGAGGCTGCTGGCGGAACCCGTCGCGCTGGTGTTCGCCGCGCGCGTAACCGACGAGGCGCTCGAGGGGCTTCCGGGTCTGGAGGTTGGCGGACTTCGCGAAGGAGATGCGCAGGCGCTGCTGGGATCAGTGATTCGGTTCGTGCTCGATGAGCGGGTCCGAGACCGCATCGTCGCGGAGACCCGCGGCAATCCGCTCGCGTTGTTGGAGTTGCCGCGAGGACTAACCGCAACGCAGTTGGCGGGCGGGTTCGGCTTGCTGGGTGCCCAGGCCCTGTCCGGGCGGATCGAGGAGAGCTTCCAGCGCCGGCTTGAGGCGCTCGCAGACCAGACGCGAATGCTGCTTTTGATCGCGGCGGCGGATCCGGTCGGGGATCCGCTGCTCTTGTGGCGCGCCGCCGACCGGCTCGGGATCGGGGCGCTGGCACAGAGTGCGGAGGCGGAGGGATTGCTCGAGATCGGCGAACAGGTCACCTTTCGCCATCCGCTGGTGCGCTCGGCGGTCTACCGGACGGCATCGCCCGAGCATCGGCGAGCCGCGCACCTTGCGCTGGCGGAGGTCACCGACCGGCGTGTCGACCCCGACCGCCGCGCATGGCATCTCGCCGCGGCGGCAAGCGGCCCCGACGAAGAGGTTGCGTCGGAGCTCGAGCGCTCGGCGGATCGCGCGCAGGCGCGTGGTGGCCTCGCTGCGGCCGCCGCCTTCCTGCGGCGCGCGGTCGCGCTGACCGAGGACTCGGGGCGACGATCCGAGCGGGCGCTTGCCGCCGCTCACGCCAGCTTGCAGGCGGGCGCGTTCGACGTGGCGCTGCAACTGCTGGCGGCTGCAGAGGTCGGGCCGCTCAGTGAGCTGCAGCGCGCCCGGGTCGAGCTGCTACGCGCCGAAGCGGCGTACTCCCAGAGCCGCGGCAGCGAGGCGCCGGCGTTGCTGCTGCATGCCGCGAGGACGCTCGAGCCACTCGATCCGACGCTCGCGCGCGATACGTATCTCGACGCCTGGAGCGCCGCGCTGTTCGCTGGACGGCTGGCGACCAGCGGCGGCCTGCACGAGGTCTCCGGCGCGGTGCTGGCGTCACCGCGAGCGGGGGACCACCAACGTCCTGCCGATCTGCTGCTGGACGGCTTCGCGATGGCACTCGCCGAAGGCAGGGCCGCCTCGGCCCCCGTACTGGAACAGGCTGCCCGTGGGTTTGCCGGCAACGAGGTCTCGGTCGAAGAGGTGCTTCGGTGGGGCTGGCTGGCGACCGCGGCGGCGGTGATGGTGTGGGACTACGAGACCTGCGTCGCTGTGGCCGCCCGCGGCGTTCAGCTCGCGCGCGATTCGGGTGCGCTTACGGTGCTCGTGGTCGCGGTCAACGTGCTGGCGCAGGCGGTCGCTCTGAGCGGCGATTTCGAGAGAGCCGAGTCGCTGATCGCCGAGGCTCATGCGGTCCGGGACGCCACCGGCGCACAGGTCGCTCCGTACGGCGCGCTCGTGCTCGCCGGCCTGCAGGGACGCGAACCGGACGCCTCGACGCTGATCGATACGACGATCACTGAGGCGACGGCCGGCGGCCAGGGGACCGCGGTCCAATACGCGCGCTGGGCGAGGTCCGTCGTCCTCAACGGTCTCGGCCGCTACCCGGAGGCGCTGGTGGCTGCCAGAGACGCAGGCGACGACACGCCGGAGCTGTTCGTCTCCGCTTGGGCGCTAAGCGAGCTGATCGAAGCTGCTACGAGGAGCAACAAGGCGGAACTCGCACGTGGAGGCATCAAGCGCCTCGCCGCGATCACGGCGGTCGCCGGCAACGACTGGGCGCTCGGAATCGAGGCCCGGTCGGGGGCACTGGTGAACCACGGGGCGACGGCCGAACGCCTCTACCTCGAGGCGATTGAGCGGCTGGGCAGAACCCGGCTGCGTCCCGAGCTTGGGCGCGCGCACCTGCTCTACGGCGAGTGGCTGCGCCGCGAGAACCGCCGCGTCGAGGCGCGCGCCGAGCTGCGCCGTGCGCACGAAATGTTCGCCGCGATCGGCATGGAGGCATTTACCGAGCGCGCCCGCATCGAGCTGCTGGCAACAGGCGAGAAGGTGCGCAGGCGCGACGCCGAGACGCGCGACGAGCTGACCGCGCAGGAGCGCCAGATCGCCCAGCTCGCCCGCGACGGTCTCTCCAACCCCGAGATCGGCGCGCGGATGTTTCTCAGCCCACGCACGGTCGAATGGCACCTGCGCAAGGTCTTCACGAAGCTCGGGATCGGCTCCCGGCGGGATCTCGGTAAGGCGCTGCCGGCCTCCACGTCCCCACCGGTGCCGGCCTGATGCCGTCCCTTCGGGGATAACCCCCACGACGCGGTTTCGCGAAGACCGCGGGAGCGGGGAAGGTTGGGCCCGTCTTCGGAGTCCCTCAAGTTGGCGCTGCTCGGGTCGTCCTCGGTCACCGAACCGAAAGGATCCATCGTGCGTAGTCCCTCACGGAGACCGGCCCAGGTCTCCCTCATCGCGATTTCCGCCGTTGCGGCCGTCGCCGTCCCCGCGCTCGCGAACGGTCGGGCGTTCCTCGATCGCTTCGCGAAGATCGGCACGCTCGCGTCGATGGTGCCTGGCCACGGCCCCGCCAAGGGTGACGAGAACCCATACGGCGTGGCCGTCGTCTCGCGCACCACCGGCGGTCTGGTTCGCGGCGACGTGCTGGTGAGCAACTTCAACAATGCAAGGAACGAGCAGGGCACCGGGTCGAGCATCGTCGAGGTGTCGCCCGGCGGCAAGGCACACATCTTCTCCGTTGTGGCCACGGCCTACGTCGACACCGGCGGTCGGTCTGACGACGGCGCTCGTCGAGCTGAAGAGCGGATTTGTCATCGTCGGAAGCCTTCCCGCGCCCGGTGGCAAGTCGAGCGCAGCTCGTGCCGGCGCGCTGACGATCCTGAACTCTCGTGGCCACGTCGTCGGCACGATCTCGGGCGGCGACATCAACGGACCGTGGGACATGACCGCGGTCGACCACGGCAGTCGGGCGGTGTTGTTCGTCACCGACGTGCTCAATGGAACGGTCGCGGCTAATGGCAAGAAGGTGCGGCAAGGGACCGTGGTCAGGATCGACCTGAAAATCTCCAACGGCCGTGCGCCGGTCGTCACTTCCAATCAGGTGATCGCAACGGGCTTCACCGAGCACACCGATCCCAACGCACTGGTGGTCGGGCCGACCGGGGTTGGGCTCGCATCCAGCGGCACGCTCTACGTCGCTGACTCGAGCAACAACCGGATCGCCGCTATCCCAGATGCGCTGACGCGGGCGAGCGTGCTCGGAGCTGGCGGCAGGACCGTGGCACAGGGCGGAAAGCTCAGCGATCCGCTCGGTCTGACGATCGTCCCAGGCGGCGATGTCGTCTCCATGAACGGAGGAAATGGCAACGTCGTCGAGACCACTCCGGGCGGCCGGACGGCGGCTAGCCGGACCCTCGTCCGCAATGGAGCCGGGGATCTGTTCGGCGTGGCGACGGTGCCCTCCGGCCGCGGTCTGTACTTCGTCGACGACAACGGGAGCGGCCCGGCCGCGAACTCACTCCAGATACTGCACTGACTGCCCGGCAGTGATCTCGTAGCCGTCAGGCTATGGCGCGGTCTTCCAGGTAGTGCTGCAGGCGCGCGAGCGACTTCCGGTCGGGAGTGACGATGAGACTCTCGTCGCCGTGCCAGGTGACGCGAAGCCTGTGTCTCATCACGCGCCGGATCAACTCGACGTTACGCGCAGCCGACAGCAGGTGGTCCTGGACGACCGAGAGCCCGCTGCCGGTGTCCGCGACGAAGATGAAACGCTGGCTGGTGATCGTGATGAACCCGGGCCTCTCATCGACGTCGGCCACGAACATCTCGCCGGGCAGTTCGTCTGCTCTCAGCTGCACTCCCCACTCTTCGAGGATCTCCTCCGTGGTCATCCGCTTGTTCTTCGGTGAGGCGAGCAAGCCCGAGAGCAGCGTCCCAAAGTTGGGCGTCGCCGGCCTCGCGGTGCTGCCCGATCGGTTGGCGGTATCCGGCGCCAGGACGAGCGATCCGTCCGGTCGCTCCTCGACGACCACGTAGTCGCCGGACACGTCACCGCGCAGAGTTACGCGCGCTCGGCGTCGCGGGTCCATGCCGTGGAGTTTCGCAGGGCTCGCCGCCGCAACAGGAGCAGTGAGGCCAGCATCCAGGCAAGGCCGACGCAGACCATGCCGATCCGCACCCACGTGCTCGCTCCCACGAGAGCGTGCCCGAACCAGTAGTAACCAAGTGCGTTCAGAAGCGCCCACGCGAGCGCGGCGGCGGTGCTGACCGGAAGGAAGCGTTTGAACGTCATGCCGCTGGCGCCCGCGAGCAATCCGGTCACGTTGCGCAATCCGCTTATGAACCGCCCGATGAACAGCCACACGATGCCGTGGGCCGCAAACTCGCGCCTCAGCCGCTGCACACGATCTGGACTCTGGCGCAGGCGACCGCCGAGGCGCAACAGCAGTCGTTCGCCGCCGTAACGCCCGACTCCGAACGCCACGGTCGTCCCCGCCAGAGCGCCGAGGGCGCCCGCGGCGATGACACCGACGATCGGCAGTCCGTTTTCCGCAGCCGCGTACAAGGCCGCGGCGATCAGGACGGTCGTTCCGGGCACGGGCAGGCCGACTGCCTGCAGCGCCACCGCCATGAACACGAGCACGCACCCGTATTCATGAACCAGGTGCTGTACGTCGAATGAGCCCACCCTTCGATCGTAGCCGCGTCCACGTCAGCGCCGGACCCGGTAACGCATGTGCGTGACTCCGTCCTCGCCCTGGAGGATCCGGATGCGCTCCAGCTCGATCTGCTCGGCGGCGAGGCCGTCGAACAGACGGCGCCCCTGGCCGAAGAGCACCGGGATGACGTGGAGTTCGAGCTCGTCGAGGACGCCGGCGGCAAGTGCGAGCCGTGCGACTCCGGCACCGTGGACCAGCACGTTCTTGCTGCCCGCGGCCTCCTTGGCCTGAGTCATGGCGCTCGCCACGTCGGCCACGGGGGTGACCAGCGGCCATTGCCCGATGTCGATTCCCGGGTCCCGGCGGTAGAGGATGAAGATCGGGACGCCGTCGTGGTGGTCACCGCGCCAGCCGCCCGCCGGCTCGAAGGTTCCCCGACCGGCGACGACCGCACCGGTGGCCAGCAGCTCGTCGAAGACTTGGCCGTTGACGCCCGCCGGGTGGCTTAGGCGCTCCTGGTCGCTATCGGCGCTGGTCAAGGCCCACTCATGGAGACGGTGGCCACCGTCGCCAAGCCCGTTGCCGGGTCCTTCGTTTGGACCGGCGATGAACCCGTCAACGGAGATCGACATATCGAGAACGGTCGCGGACACGGCCCCTCCTTTCGTTGACTGTCTGCACGTCTCATTCCTCAGACCGTATGTCGGCGGAGAATTAATCGATGCGCAGACAACCCCCAGGCTCGAATGGTTCGAGGGAGGTCATGATGAAGGCGATCGTTCAGCGGCGGTACGGGTCACCCGAGGTCGTGCGGTTCGAGGAGGTCGACAAGCCGCGCGTCAAGGACGACGAAGTGCTGGTCCGCGTGCGCGCAGCGGCCGTCAACATCGGCGATTGGCATCTGCTGAGGGGCGTGCCGTACGTCATCCGCTTGTTGTCCGGGCTGCGCGGCCCGAGGCGTTCGATCCCGGGGCTCGACATCGCCGGGGACGTCGAGTCTGTCGGCGCACGCGTCAAGCAATTTCGTGCCGGGGATGAGGTGTTCGGCTGGTGCAAGGGCGCGTTCGCCGAATACGCCGCCGCGACCGAGGACAGTCTCCTGACCAAGCCGGCCAACCTCACGTTCGAGCAATCCGCGGCCGTCGGAGATTCCGCACTCACCGCGATGGCCGCCGTTCGCAACCAAGGCAAAGTCCAGTCCGGGCAGAGAGTGCTGATCAACGGAGCATCGGGCGGAGTCGGGACGTTCGCGGTGCAGATTGCGAAGTCGTTCGGAGCCAACGTGACCGCGGTGTGCAGCACACGGAACCTTGACCAGGTCAGGTCGATCGGCGCCGATCGGGTCATTGACTACACCAAGGAGGACTTCACGCAAACGGCGGAGCGTTACGAGGTGATCCTCGATCTCGTCGGGAGTCGTTCGTTATCCGCCTGCAGGCGGGCGATCACTGCGCGGGGAACGTATGTCATCGTCGGCGTGAAGGACATGGGCCGCTGGCTCGGACTCGGCCGTCAATTCAAGGCGCTGCTGCTGTCGCCGTTCGTCGGGCAGCGGATGCGAGTCTTCGTCGTAAGGCACAACAAAGAGGACCTCGCTGTCCTCAAGGAGCTAGTCGAGGCCGGAAAGGTCGTACCGGTGATCGATAGGCAATTCGCGCTGAGTGAAGCCGCCGATGCCCTCCGCTACCAGGGAGAAGGGCATGCCAAAGGAAAGATCGTCCTCGTCGTTTAACGCAAAGATCCCTAGCCGGCGGCTGGAAGCAGCGTTACCGCCGCCTTGTCCCGCGGGACGGTGATGAGCGTGCGCCTGCTCGAGGCCTCTCCGCGCCGGGACGTGGGGGCAAAGGTCACGTTGCGCAGGATCGTGCGCATTACCAGCCGCGCCTCGGTCAACGCGAAGCCGGCTCCGATGCAGCGGTGGATGCCGCCGCCGAACGGAATCCAGGTGTAGGTGCCCGGTCGCTGCTCGAGGAACCGCTCGGGAAGGAAGCGACGCGGCTCTGGATAGATGTCAGGACGGTGGTGCATCCGTTCGATATCGGCCGCGACGACCACTCCCGCCGGGACCGCCATGCCGTTCAGATCGAAATCGTTGGCCACGTAGCGGAGCGTGACCGGCACGGGCGGGCGCATGCGCAGCGTCTCTTGGACGGCTGCGGAGAGATAGCGGCCGTTACCTTCGCGCGCGTCACTATGACACTCCCGCAGCGCGGCGGGGTGTCGCGACAGCCGTTCGGCCATCCACGCCAGCGTATTGGCGGTGGTCCCCCAACCGGCCACAAGCAGGACGCGCAGGGCCACGACGATCTCGTCGTCGGACAGCACGTCGTCGGCCTCCGTGGGCGCCAGGAAGCGGCCCAGGCAGTCGGCCGTCGAGTTCGCTCCGGCGGCGCGGCGAGCGGTCATCTCCTCGCGGGCGATCGCCTCGATCTCGGCGTGGATCGAGCGCATGTGCGGATAGGGGGCCCACCGTCCGCGCATCACGATCGCGACCGCGAAGCGCACCCCCAGTTCCGCGGAGTTGAGCATCTTGTCCAGGCGATCGAGCGCGATCTGCAGGCGCCTCGCTCGCGCCGGGTCGGTCACGCCGAACACGGCGGCGACGATCACGTCACGAGCCAGGCGGTGGGTCAGCTCGGCGAACGGCACGGGCGAGCCGAGCGGCCAGTCGCGCAGCGCCGCCTCGGTCTGCGCAACGATGACGTCTTCGTATCCGCGCAACGCCTCTCCATGGAATGCGCCGGTCAGGCGACGGCGGAAGCGGGTGTGGTCGTCGCCGTCGAGCGACCTGATCGCGTCGTGGCCGAACATCGCTTCGTGCGGCGCGAACCGCCGCAATGCCTCGCCGAACAGCAGCTTCCCGTCGCGCTCGGTGAAGATCGCGCGGCAGTCGTCCGCCGAGGAGGTCATCAGCAGCGTCGGCGCCAGCGGCGCCTTGACGAGATAGCGCTGCGGCGTCCGGTCGGTCCACCGCAGGAAGCTGTGCGGCACGAACCAGCGGCCGATTGCCATTCGTACGCCGGCGGAGCGCGGTAAGGAGTCGGTGGATGCCATCTGAACTACAGAGTACATGAGAACGCTACGGTACACTAGAACTTCACATGGGCACACTCGCGCAGCTCCCGACCACTCGGGGCCTGCCTCGTGGCCGCGGCA